>NZ_JACHIF010000001.1:1002106-1336142 GCF_014203045.1 Prosthecobacter dejongeii | reverse complement strand
CTTTCCTCAGCCGCTCCTGTTTCGGTGGCGGATTGGAAGTATGCCGAGCCCCAGATTCCCCGCAACTCCTTTTTACTCTTTTTTGAAGGTTTTTTCACTCCTCCATCCCCAAAAACCCTCTTTTACCCCCAAAATCACCGTTTTTAACGCCTCCTCACCCGCCCAACTCCCCTTCTTCCCAAAAAACACCCCAACTTCCCCACTCCACCCTCACCCCCTAACCAATATTGATAGTTAGGCCTGGCGCTTGCGCGCCAGGCGCCAGACTAACCATCCCACCACGTTGACCACGGCCAGCGCGCCTAACAATTGCGTCAACGAGTGTGCTAGCGATCCTTTGCCCAACCCGCTGCCTACTAAGGTAAAGGCAACATTTAGAGGGAGATACCCCGCCAGAGTGCCGAACAAAAAGGTGGCGTGTGCCACCTCCGTCACGCCTAGGAGGACATTGAGGACCAGGCCTGGCAGCATCATCTGGCGCACCCAGAAAACTTTCAGCCAGGAAGGTTTCTCCAGCATCTGGCGCAGCCACGGCCATTTTTCCGCCCGTGCCAGTACCGCCCGGCGCGCTCCGGCGCGTGTCATTAAAAAAGCGCCATAGGACCCCATTACCGATCCCGCTAACGATAAACCCAGGCCTTCCACAAAACCAAAGATGAGGCCTGCACCAGCGCAGAGCGGCAAGCGAGGTAACCCTATCATGACCCCACCCGCGCAGGCGAGGATGAAGCTGAGGTGGCCTATCCAGCCGAGTTCATCCACAAAGTCTTTCCAGGCCTGGATGTTGGTGAGCCATGCTTTCAGGGGTGTAAAATGAGCGACCAGGAGAAAGAAGGCGATGATCCCCACGAGGATGAGCATGCGCCGATTTTCCCGGCCCATGGAACGAGTGGTTTCGTCCTCCAGCCTAGCTTGGTCAGTGATTTCCACGTTTGCAGACAGTGGGCTGGCTGGGGTGGGGGCTGCGTGGTCAGGGTCCGTTCCGTTCATTTCAGGGCAATCAGCGCTGCCCCAGAGGCTTCTCAACACAGAATCTGCATCTTTATTCAAGGGTTGGCCTACTCTGAACGTTTCCTGAGTCACTGCTATGAATACAGCTCTCTCTTCCCGCCGCCAGTTTCTCCAGCGCAGCAGCCGGGCACTGGCCTCGGGTTTACTGGCCGTGCCCGCTCTACAGGCTGTGGAAGCTTTGCCCAAATCTGAAACGCTCGTTCAACAACTCTACGGCAGCCTCAAAGAAGAACAGCGGAAGCTGCTGTGTTTTGGCTGGGAGGACGCGCGCCGTCTTAAAGTGGATAATAACTGGCACATCACGCCTCAAAAAATCGGTGAGGTTCTAGGGGCGGATCAGCAGGATCTCGTGCGCCAAATTTTTGATGGGCTGCACAGCGAGGAATATAAGAAGGAAGTTTGGCGCCAGTTTGATCAGGACAATAAGAGCGATGGAGGCTTTGCCAGCTCTTCCATCGCTCTTTTTGGTCAGCCGGGATCTGGGAAATTCGAATTCGTGCTCACGGGCCGTCACTGTACCCGCCGCTGCGATGGAAACAGTGAGACGGGCACCGCTTTTGGTGGGCCGATCTTTTATGGCCATGCGGCCAAGGGATTTTATGAAAAGCCTGATCACGCCGGCAATGCCTATTGGTACCAGGCCAAACGCGCCAATGAAGTCTTTCAAGCGCTGGACGGTCGGCAACGACAGCTCGCATTGAAAGGAGACTCTCGTGAGGAAACGGGCAATAAAACCGTGAAACTGACCGGTAAAACCTCTGGACTGGATGGCATTCCCATGACGGAACTGACGGCTGACCAAAAGGGACTCGTGCGCCAAGTCCTGGGCGATCTCCTCAAACCTTTCCGCCCCGAGGATGCAAAAGAATCCCTCCAATACATCGAAGCCGCAGGGTTTGATCACCTCCACATGGCCTTTTACCAAAATCAGGATGTGGGTAAAGATGGGGTATGGGACGTGTGGCAGATTGAGGGCCCATCCATGATTTGGTATTTCCGGGGAGACCCGCATGTCCATTGCTGGGCACATATTAAAGAAAAAGCCTGAGAAAGTGAGGCTTCTTAGTTGACAGGATCGGGAAATGCTAGCGAACGTACTTCGCGTCATCCCACTCCCGTCTCTTGGATTCTCTTTATTACATCTCGAAAGGCCAGAAAACCGTCGGGCCCTGTAGCCTAGATGATCTTTATGGCTACATCGCATACGGGTCCATTCGCGATAGTGATCTCGTGCGTCGAGAAGGCTCGACGGAGTGGACGCCGCTGCGCCAATTAGAAGAATTGCAAATTGACCCCGCAGATCCCGCGACAGTCCGTGACATCACCACCCGGCGGCGCACCGCCCGCCTACGTGACTATGCCAAGGTGCCGGTAGATCAGCGGGCTGGAGTGGTTTTGCAGAGATTGATCAGCGGCTTTCTCTTTTTTCCGCCTCTTTTGTGGAAAGGGGCGAGGGCCGTTTTCCAAGATCGCATCTATTCTTCCAGGGCGGATGCAAAGGGCTATCTTCTCTATTGGCCGCGCTGGATCGAGACGGTGGTGATGGTTCTATTGGTGATTCAAAGCATCGTTTGGCTCTTAGGTGTTGCCTGGCTCTGGCAAAAAGGCACACCTCTGGCTCACGAAATCATCGCCCTCTTGCGCACAGGCATTGCGGATTTGCAGGATTGGCTCGGAAAATAAAAAAATTGGAGAGGCCTAGTCTCGCCTGGCAACCATTTGTTTGATTTTTAACAAAAACGAATATTTCCATTGCCTTTGATGTTATGGAAAATATAATAGGTGTGGTTTTGGCTCCTTATGCCTGCTCTATACGTCCATTCCTCCCCACGACACGTCGCTAAGCGACTGCTGATCGCCATTGCTTTGGGCGCACTGATTTTGGCTACTTCCCATGCTCAGCAGGGTTTTCCGGCTGATGATAGCGCTACCATCAAGGTGAACTTCCCCAGCACACCCGTGCAGGCCATTATTCCTTTTTATACTCAGATCACAGGGAAAAAGATCATTTTGGACTCCGCTCTCCAGGGAGAGCCGCTGCGCATCATCGCTCCGCAGCCTCTCACACGCCGTGAAGCCGTCGCGTTTATCGAGGCGACCTTGCTGCTGAATGGTTACGCCATCATTCCAGTGGATGCTACGACGGTGAAACTCATTCATCACAATGGCGGTAAAAGCCCTACGCCTGAGGGACTCAAAGTCTATAATTCCATCAAGGACCTGCCAGACAATGAAGAGCTGTGCCATTTTGTAATGCCTTTGGTGCACATCTCCCCGGACGAAGCTTCCAAGGCTTTTCAGCAGGTGATCAAGCTGCATAGCTACGGAGCCATCATGCCCATGAAAAATGCGGCGGCTCTGATCATCACCGAGAACAGCACCACCATCCGCAGCATCTATGAGATCGCCCAGGTGATTGATGTGCCGCCGGCAGAAATCGCCAATGAAATGATCAAACTGGAGCGCAGCGATGCTGAAAGCGTGGCCGAAATCATCAGCGAGATCTATGCTGAAGAGGAAAAAACGGAGGCTGCGCCTGCCCAGGCAGCCCCTGCGCCGCCCGCTGTGGCGGCCAATGGCAGTCGCGCCCCCGCAGTTAATCCCCTGGGTGCCGCCAATACGGCCAATACCAACCCCAGCGTGGCCCGGGTCAAAGTCATCCCCCATCGCCGCACCAACAGCCTCCTTGTCATCGCTCGTCCGGTGGATATCACCTACATCCGTGGGCTGGTAGATAAGCTGGATCAGCAGGCCGATGACGTGACCTTTCTGAAGCGCAAGCTGGCCTACCTGGACGTGGGCGATTTTTTACCCGTGGCCTACAATGCCCTGGCGAAGGATACCGACATCCAGAATGACGGGGCGGATGCCGCCTCCGGGGGGGGACGACGCAGCAGCAGCAGCCGACGCCCCACCGCCAGTTCCAATACCCCCTCCACAGATGCCTCACGGGACAGCTCCGGCCTGAACAACGCCTACGGGCAGGGTGGGCAAAGCGGTTTCGGCTTCAATGGGAATGGCCAGAACAGCCGCGCCGAGCGTAGCCTGCTGGATGATCCTGACGCTGTCTCTGCGCCCGAATCCCTCGTGGTGGGCAAGACCCTGCTCATCGCGGAACCGCAGTCCAATAGCCTCGTCGTCAGCGGCTCGCCCGAGCACATCGCCGTCATTGACCAGCTCATCCAGGAAATGGATGTGCGGCCACAGCAGGTGTACATCAGCACCATCATCGGCCAACTCAACCTGGGGGGCGATTTCAACTACGGTTTCGATTTCTTGAACATGCTGGATGATTTCACCCTGCGGCAGAAAAACGTCACCTCCCCTGGCGGAGGCACAGGGGTCGCTGGTGCTCTGGACATTCCCTTCAATCTGGAAAACTTCGGTACCGGTTCCATGAGCTTTTATGGCCAGCTCGGTTCACTCAGCCGCTACGTGAATGTCTTGGAAGGAAACAAGGACTTCAAGGTGCTGTCCAGCCCTAGCATGTACACCACGAACAATGGCAAGGCCGTCATTTCCAGCGGTCAGCGTATCGCCGTGCCCGTGAATATCCTTTCGAATGCAGGCATCAACAACATCGCTGCCACCAGCGCTAGCATTGACTACCGAGACGTGGTGCTAAAGCTAGAAGTGGTACCCCTGATCAATAACGACAATGAAGTGACCCTGCGCATCGCTCAGGTGAATGACAACATCGTGGGAGAACAGACCATCTCTGGAAACACCGTGCCCACCATCGGCACCCAAGAATTACTCACCACGGTGACAGTGCGGGACGGGGCCACCGTGGTCCTAGGCGGGCTCATCACAGAGCGGACGGGCAAGACTGAGCGGGGCGGTATTTTCCTCCGCCGCGTCCCTGTGCTGAAGCATCTTTTTGGCACCACGGAGAAATCCACGTCGCGGGATGAATTGCTCATCTTCATCCAGCCTAAAATCATCAACTCCACCGCCCATTTGGATAGCCCCAACAGCATCGAGGCGAAACGTTCTCGCATCATGGAAGAGACCCTACGTTTTGGCATGCCTCTGGAGGAGGTGCCGAGAGCCCAACCCGCAGGTAAATAGAACCCCGTGTTCCCAGGGCTACAGCGGCCATTTTCTTTTTGCATGTTCCGGGCGGCACGTGGCATAAGAAGGAACCCCCTCCTTTGTCTGCATGGTCGCGCTCCCCCCTCCCAGCCCCATTTCTTGGTTACGCTGGGCTGTTTGGGCGCTGATGATGGGCTGCATCGCCTGGGGATATGTGTTCTTGGCAGGACAAAAAATTGAGCAGGGCCTGGCTTCCCCTTTAAGCCCGCTGGAGCAGCGGCATTTGGCGTTGACCCAAGCCACGCAGGCGGATTTTAAGCCCGACTTCACCCACAGCGTCTCTGACCCGCTAAAAAAACTCGTCCCGCATCGCACCGATGGCCTTGTCCAGCCGCTTTGGCCCTGGTTAGCCGCGTTAAGTCTGGATGTCCAAAATTTAACGGGCTCCCTGCATGACCTTGCCTGGTTCCGCGTGGGTCTCACCCTGGGGGGCTTGATTTTATTGGGCTTGGTATGCGCACGCCACTTCGCCCTGCCCGCCGCCTTATTGGTCGTCGCCTTGACGGCTTTTCACGGGTGGCTAGGGACGGTGGCCACTTTTTCAGGGGCTACCCTTTTCCACCTGTTTCTTCTGCTCACCTGGCTGGCTTGTCTGTACGCGCTGCAACGGAATTCGCTGTGGGTTTACGGTTTGGTCGGTGGTTTTGGGGCCTTGGCCTACCTGTCCGTGGATCGCATCCTGCCCCTGGTCGCCGTATTTATCATCGTCAGTACCCTGCGAGCCCTCTGGGGCTGGATGGCGGCCCACTGGTGCACGCACGAAGGCACTTCCCTGTGGGTGCGGCGCAATCATCTGTTCGGCCTCCTGCTACTGGTCACAGCCGTCGGCTTCATCGCAGGTCCGCGCATGACAGAGGCCAATCGCCAGTTTGGCCATGCCGCCTTTCATTACACCGACTCGATCCGCTGGCTGGATCACCGGGAAGCTGCAGAAACCTGGATCGAGAACCACCCAGATCGAGCTAGCCTGGAAAAGATCCCCGCGCTTGCCCAGCCCAGCGCTCACTTGTACTTTCAAACTCACTCCACCCAAGAGGCCCAGCAGCGCCTTCTGGCAGGCGCGGCCCTCTTGTTAGGCCGCTTGAAAGGCCGTGGCGGAGAGGTGCTGGCCGTGCTTTTTGTCCTGCTATTCGCCTTCACCCTCGCCTGTCGTTTCTCGACCCCCAAGGCCTGCCATGCGGGTGAACGCCTGCATCCTGAGACGGTGCCCACCGTGCTGTTTTTAATCACCGCCACCCTGACCTATGGTGTCATTGCCGCCTGGGATGTGGCCGTCATGCCTGCCAATTACCTGCACGCCCTCACTGCGCCGCTTACCCTCAGTCTCCTCTGGGGCTGTGAAAGTGTGCTGCGCCGGGCCCGGCGGCGAGGGGCGAGCTGGCTCGTCAGCCGTGGTTATCAGATCACCCTCTGGCTGCTCCTGGCCATGACGTTGACCCAATTCTGGAGATCTGCCTTCGCTGCCGCCTGAAGCCTGCCTTGACTCCCCCGTGCCACGGGTAGAGTGCAGCCTTCCCCCCATGGCAGCTCGCAAGCCCACGTTCATCCTCTCCTTCGATTTCGATGGCACGCTGGTGCATCACGATAGCACGCCTGTGTTTCACCCCATGCTGGGGCAGATGATCCAGCAACTGCGCAACCTAGGTGCTGCCTGGGTCATCAACACCGGCCGTAGCCTCCCCCAGACCCTCCAGGGACTGGCTCAATACGGCATTTTCATGGAGCCTGACTACATCATCGCCATGGAGTGCGATATCTACAAACCTGGGCTGTTCAGCAAGTGGACCGACTTTGGCCCCTGGAACAAACAGGCGCGCAAAGCTCACGAGCGTTTCGTCAAAGACCACCAGGCCTCCCTAAAGGCCATCCGTGAAATGGTGGAGACCCAGACTCAGGGCCAATTCCTCGCCGGAGACTACGGGGAACTGGGCATCGTCGGCAGCAGTGAAGAGGAGTTGGACATGGTTTGCAGCTTCATTGATGCCCACATCCGGCAGTTCCCAGACATCGGCTACCATCGCAATGGCATCTACCTGCGCTTTGCCCACAGCGCCTACAGCAAAGGTACCGCCCTCAGCGAATTGGCCAGGCTGCTCGGGCTCAATGCCAGCCAGTGCTTTGCGGCCGGCGATAACCTGAACGATCTCTCCATGCTAGATCCCCGCCACGCCAGCATGATCGCCACTCCAGGCAATGGACTTCCCGTGGTCAAAGCCCACGTGCAGAGCCATGGCGGCTTCGTCGCGCAGCGATATGCCAGCGAAGGCATGATCGAGGCCCTCACCCATTTTTTTGGCACCGCCAAAAGCTGAGCTTCCTAAAGCTCGCCCACCTCTCACTGCCCCTTTTGAATGAACGCCACGTCCAACGTCCACATCGCCTCCAACATCCCCCTGCCTGCTCCGCTAGCCCTCGTCGCTGAGCTGCCTCCCACGGAAACTCAGGCCGCCTTTGTCAGCCAGGCTCGCACAGAGATTCGCAACATTTTGTTCGGCGATGACAAACGCTTCCTCGTCATCGTGGGCCCCTGCTCCATTCACGACCCCGAAGCCGGGCTGGAATATGCCGCCAAACTGGCCGCTCTGGCCCGCGAGCTAAAGGACCGCCTATGCATTGTCATGCGCGTTTATTTTGAAAAACCCCGTACCACGGTGGGCTGGAAGGGCCTGATCATGGACCCCGACCTGGATGGCACCTGCAACATCCCCGATGGCTTGCGTCTTGCCCGCCGCATCCTGCGTGATGTGCTGGAGCTGGGCCTGGCGACTGCCACCGAGCTGCTGGACCCCATCACCCCCCAATACATTGCCGATCTCATCTGCTGGAGCGCCGTCGGGGCCCGCACCACGGAGTCCCAAACCCATCGTCAGATGGCCTCCGGCCTATCCATGCCCCTCGGGTTTAAAAACGGTACCTTTGGCCATATCTCCCCAGCGGTAAACGCCATCAAGGCCGCCATGCAGCCGCAGACCTTTCTAGGCGTGAGCGAAGACGGCATCGCCTCCGCCGTCACCACCTCCGGCAATCCTGACTGCCACATCATCCTGCGTGGCGGCGAAGACGGCCCGAACTACGGGGCCGATGACGTGGCCGAGACCCGCGCTGCTCTGGAGGCCGCGAAGCTGAAACCCGCCATCATGATTGACGCCAGCCACGGCAACTGCGCCAAAGACCACCAACGCATGCCGCAAGTCTTTCGCGAAATCGTCCGTCAGCGCGCCGCCGGGGAGGAATCCATCATCGGCGCCATGCTGGAAAGCAATCTCGTGGGAGGGAACCAGAAATTCCCCCGCCCACTGAATGAGCTGACCCGTGGCCAATCCATCACCGATGCCTGCATGGACTGGGCCACCACCGAGCAAGCCCTGCGCGAGGCCCATGCCTTGCTAGGCTAAAAAGATCAATAATCGCGAGCTAGCAAGTAATCCGCCAGTTCGCGCAGGCGACCGCCGCGGTTGCCGAAGACAGCGAGGGCATCGTGCGCCACCTGGGTGAGGCGGTGGGCTTCCTCGCGGGAGGCATCGAGACCGATGAGTGCCGGGTAAGTGGATTTCTCAGAAGCGAGGTCTTTACCCGCACTTTTGCCCAGCTTTTCACTGGTCTGAGTGACATCCAGGATGTCATCAATGATCTGAAAAGCGAGGCCCGTGGCCATGCCGAAATCACTCAGCGCCTGCAATTCTTCCGGCTGACAGTCGGCGCTCATGCCGCCCAGTTTCAGGCTGGTGGTCAGCAGGGCAGCCGTTTTGTTTTCGTGAATGAAACGCAGGGACTCCAGAGGTAGTTTTTTCCCCTCCCCTTCCAGGTCGGCCACCTGGCCACCCACAAGGTGCAGACTGCCTGCCGTGCGAGCTAGCTCGGTCACCAGAGCACCCGCGTGATAACGCACCGTGATGGGCGTCTTCACCACCAGCTCAAAAGCCAGGGCCTGCAAAGCATCGCCAGCGAGGATAGCGATGCCATCTCCATACACCTTGTGGCAGGTGGGCACCCCGCGACGGAAATCATCATTGTCCATGCTGGGCAGGTCGTCATGAATCAGCGAATACGTATGCAGACACTCCACCGCCACTGCGGCAAACGAGGCACTTTCTTTGCTGCCGCCTGCTGCCTCCGCTGCCGCTAGGCAAAGGATAGGGCGCAAGCGTTTCCCCCCAGCAAAGATGCTGTGGCGCATGGCTTTGTGGATGGTGGCCGGGGCCGTTTCAGCGGAAGGAATGAGGCGATCAAGAACTGCATCCACAAAGGTGCAGCGATCCGTGAGGTAGGTCTTCAGGTCGGACATTAAAACAGGTAACAAGGGAAAACAGACAGGAGGATTCAGTGATGATTGCGCCGGAGATCCTCAGCCAAATGCTGGAAATCTCCTACCTCACACCATTTCACAAAGCGCTCTGTGAGGCGCTTCAGTTCATCCCATTCGTGACGGATTTTGGCGGCCTCAGGCTTGCTAATGCAGTTATCGGCAGCGGCTTGGCTGATGGCAGAAAGGAGATCCGCAAACTGTTGCACGATCTCCTGCGTGGCCGGCATCACCTCGCGCCCAGGCTGCTTGCCAGTGGGCGGGTTTTTCACCAGCACGCCTTCCGCCTGCTGGCAGAGCCACTGGATGAGGTGATCATCCCCCGTTAGCTCATAGAGCTGGCGCACACGGTCGAGGGGGTTAGAAGCTCCGCTACCGTCGTCTTCATCACGCTGCCCCCACTTGTAAACAAGCGACAGAGACACGCCCATTTTGGCCGCGATTTCTTTCACATGCCCTTTGTCTAAGGCCTGGCGGATGACTTCATGGGACTCCATGCGCTCTGTTTTTCACGAACGCAGGCCGCTTGGCAAGCTTGAATGCATGCACGCGGGGAGATTCACACCCGACTTCTGGCCTCAAGCCAGCTCTGCACATCCCCAGGCAGCCACATCCCCCATGCGGGCATAAACCTCCCGATTTTGAGCACTGTTTTCCAAAAGATCCTCGCAAAAACGCACCTGCCCTGGCTCAAACACCGTGATGAAACAGGATCCCCCAAAGCGGAAGTAACCCTTTTCATCTCCCTTTAAGACGGGCGTATCTGGCGCGGATGTATGGACCACGGAGCCGACACAAGTGGCCCCCACCTCCAGCAAAAGCACCTCCCCAAATGGACCCGTGGCTAAACGCGTGAGGTAGCGTTTATTCTCCCAGAAGATGCTGGGCCTCTGGAGAAAGGCGATGGGGCTGACGGAATAAAGAGGACCGTGAATCAACTGCGGTTTATCCGCAGTGCCTCCACAGGGAAAATGAAACCGATGGTAATCTGTGGGACAGAGACGGGAAATGAGCACGCTACCTTTTTCAAACCGTTCTGCGAAAGCGGCATCCCCAAGCAATGCAGGCAGATCAAAGCGCACGCCCTTGATGAAAAAATCCCGGCACTGAGACACGTCTGGAATGACAAAGTGGCGACCGTCTGCCGGGAAGGCCACTGCGGCGGGGTCTGCCACGATGGGCCGGGCCGAGGGCTTCAACTGACGATAAAAGAAATCATTGAAGCTGCCGTAGCTGCTCACAGGATCAGCAAACTCCGCCTCATCCACCCTGAATTTTTCAATGAACGGGCGAATGCGGGCAGCACTCTTCGGTTCATCCATTTGGCGCCCATACCAGTCTGAAAAGAGAGCCCGCTTCACCAGCACGTGCAGGGCGATTTTGCCCAGCGGATTTTCATAGACAAAGCGCAAGGGCCCTTCGCCATAAACGGCCTCCGTTTCCAGGCGTCGGGTCAGGCGATTGTAAAACTGGATGGGCGCAGCAGGCATGTTGTAGATACGTTTGGCAGACCATTGCCGCACCTGCCGCACCGGAGCAAATGTCTCTTGGCCCCAGGGCACGAATGTTGCATGGTGGAGGCCATGGCCGAGGACACCCCACCTCCGATACCCACGGAAAACAGCCGCCCCAGTGGTTGTGGGCGCTTTCTTGCCCTGGCCCTTGTGGGCAGCCTCCTCATCATGGGCATCATCGCCTGGAAATTTGTGGATGTGATCAAAGACGGCCTCGCCTGGATGAGCCAAGGCATGGTCACCCAAGACATCAATGAAACGTTTCGGCAGTCCGTGACACGCATCGTCTCGACTGAGGGTGACATCCTCGAAGTCGCCACCCTGGAAACGGATGAAACCGTGACCAAGTACGACATGAAGACGCTCTTTAACCAGACCGTTTATCTCGGCACCACCATCTCAGAAATTCGCACCCCCGTCGTTTATCGTTACCACATCCAGCTATCCGATGGCTGGAACCTACGGCTTGAGAACGGCCAGTGCATCGTCCACGCGCCCACTCTACGCCCCTCCCAACCCCCGGCCATCCGCACTGATCGGATGGAAAAGAAATCCGAATCTGGATGGCTGCGTTTCAATGCAGCGGAAAGCCTGGCCGAGCTGGAAAAAAACCTGACGCCGACGCTGGAGAAACGCGCGGGCAACCGCAGCCACCTCAACTTGATCCGTGAACCTGCCCGCAAGTCCGTGGCGGAATTTGTGAAAAAGTGGCTTCTCACTCAAACCAGCGCGCCCGTGGGTGAGGTGCAGAGCATCACCGTCATCTTCCCAGACGAGATCACGCCCGCAGGCCAACCCCGCACCTTGCCACCCACAGTCCAGGTGCCTTAACTTCCCGAGAGAATCTGATTCCAAAGGGCAAACAAACCATCCCATAAAAAAGCGTGCTCAATCTTTGCAGACTGAGCACGCTGAACCAGAACAAGGGCGGAGTTAACCGACCACCGTCAGATTAGAACTTGAAGCGAACGCCGGCTTGAGCACCGAAGACGTTGTCGAATGCTTCGCCATTATCCAGGCCTACGTTACCACCCACGAAGAGGTCCACCTGGGGAGCCACTTCAAACATGAGGCGAACGAACGCATTGTATTCAGAAGTGACGAGGTCATTGCTGTTGTAAGTCACACCGACGTGAGTTTCAAAAGCACCGAACTTCATGCGGAAATGTGGGGTCACATAGACACCCCAGTCATCGGTTCCGAGGTTGAAATCCGCCAGAGAAAGGTCGGCATAGCTAGCCCCCACTTCAGTGGCGAAGTGAATGTTTTCCGTCAAAGGAATGTAACCGCCGATGCCAGCATTGCCCTGCCAGTAATCGAAGTCCACGCCGACCAGATCGATGTCTGTCCAAGACCCGCGCAGGGCCAAATACAGATGATTCACTGGGCTGAATTCCACGCCGATACCTGCGCCGTGACCATCCACATCCACGCCGAGGAAATCGGCAGATGTGTAGTTATAACCCAGGGAAAGATTGGAATAAGAAATGAGGTTTTGTTCCACCACGGTTGGCTCGGGGGCCACCGGGGCAACGGGAGTCCCCGCGTAAACGGAGGCGGCAGCCAGCAAGCTGGTCAGTGAGGTGAGATAGGTTTTGGTCATGATCGTCTGAGTTGGTCGGTTTTGGGTTTAGCCCGCTACTGAAAAAATTTTGAACAGTCGCGGGACAGACATGATCTAATGAATCACGCCTGCATCCATAGGATCGCAGGAGGCATCCCTATCTGGATGTATCTTTTTATTGAAAAAGATCCGATTAAGCTGCGATGTGATCCACTTCCGGCAGACTCAGCACTGATAAAATGGTTCGCCGTAATTGATTCATCTCGATGGGTTTGATCAAGTGTGCGTGAAAGCCCGATCTGCGGGAACGGTCCACATCCTCCTCCATGCCATATCCACTGAGGGCGATGCCCCTCAACCCATGCTGGCTGCGAAGTTTCTCCATCAGTTCATTGCCGCTACCATCTGGAAGACCGAGATCACTGATGACTAGGTCAAAACGATTGGCCTCTGCCTCAGACTGGGCAGCCGTGATGGTGCCCACTGAGGTCACCCGGTAACCCGTGCGGATGAGCAGCCGCGTGAGTACCTGAAGCGTGGCCTCGTGGTCTTCGACTAACAAAATGTGTAGAGGTGGTACGCTGCCCATTTCCTCTGGCATCAGCGCTTGTGGAGAGTTCCCCATTTTACGTTCCCCACTGTTGCTGATGCCTGCTGGAGCTTCCGTGGCTCCAGGTAGCTCCACAATGAAAGTAGATCCGCGATCCGTCCCACCGCTCTCGGCACTGATGGTGCCCTGATGCAGGTCCACAATCGCCCGAGCAATGGATAAACCGAGACCGAGCCCCCCAAAGCGATGTTCCCCAGATTCATGCGCCTGCTCAAAGGGCTGAAAAATGCGTTCAATGGCGCCTTCCGTGATCCCGATGCCCGTGTCCTTCACCTCAATGCGTAGCCGCGGGGTTTCGCCTGGCTCACCCTCATCCCGTGTGCGGATGGTGATCTTTCCACCTTTAGGGGTAAATTTCACCGCATTGCGCAGCAGATTCCAAATCACCTGCTGAAAGCGCGAAGGATCTGCCATCAGGCCACATTTCTGTGCATGAAACTCACGCTCTAGCACCAGTCCTTTTTCTTGGGCATCATCTCGCACGATCTCCATCGCCAGACTGATCAAGGAGTGGGAATCACACAACTGAGGCCGCAAAGGCAGCTTCCCTTTGGCGATGCGAGTGAGGTCTAACAAATCGTCAATCAAGCGAGCTTCCAGACCGATGTTGCGCTCGATCATGCTGAGCTGCGAACGCACCTCCTGTGGCAGGCGCTCATCCTCACTCAAAGAAGTCGCTGCCATCAGCACCGGGGTGAGCGGTGTCCGCAATTCATGGGACAGAGCCGCCAGGAAATTATCCTTGGCACGGCTGGCCTGCTCCAGTTCACGCGCGCGCTCCGCCAGCATCTGGTGCCAGTGCAGCGTCTCCACCATCAAGCCGCACTGGGCTGACACCCATTCCAGCGTGCGGAAGTTATCCTGCGTCCAGTGCATCTCCTTTGTGCTACACACGAGCAGCACCCCATGGGTAGCGCCTGCCATGCGCACCGGCGTCGCCAGCACGGAACGAACGACACCTTCCGCCATGAACGGCGCTGCCAGCTCCGGTGCCTTCACCAGATCCGTCACATACGCGGTGCGGTCTTCCTCTAACACGCGCCCAGCGAGAGAACTCTCCAGCGGCCACGCTTTTGGCAGCTCCGTCAGCGGGCCTACATAGGCCTGGGCCACGAGGTCCAGCATGTCTCCATTCCGCTGCAAAAGCGCGACGGCCACGGCAGGTTCCCCCACCACCTTCAAGGTTCGCTCGCAAAGGCTATTCAAGGACTGTGCCTGCGATTCCTGATTCCGCGTGGCATCTAACATTCCCTGCAAAATATCTTCGCGATTGCTCAAGCGCTGGTTGGCCTCCACCAACTCCTCATTCTGCCGAGAGGCCTCCTCCGCCTGCGATTCGATCTCTTCCTTCTGCTGCTCCAGCTCCTCGTTCTGGGCTTTGATCTCCTCGTTCTGCTGAAAAAGCTCCTCCGTCTGCGCTTCCAACTCCGCATTCTGCGCACTGATCACCGCATTCTTTTTCTCCAATCGTGCACGCAAACGAATGATCCCATGAATCATTGAAGCCCCGACCACATTGTTAAAAATCGTGGCGGCGAGAAACCACTTCTGCTCGTCTGGACTCAGCACATGATCGGGTAGGATCCAAAACGTCTTCGCGATGGAAGCCGTGATAAACATTCCTGCCATGGCCCAGACTTGCCAGGACAGCCGCGTCCACACACACACCATCAAAGGCACCACGTAAGTGAGAGGCAGCACCATCTCCCGAAAAACATAAGTGCGGATGTAAATCCAAAGAAAGCCAACCGCGAAAGCAGCCAGCGTGGCAGGTAAAAGAGTGGGGCGGGACAGGCTCATTTTCCGTGCTTTCCTTTCTTCTGATAAAGGCATGGGGCCACACGGATGAGCCCGAGACCCGGCGGTGGATAGTCTGCCTTGCCCACCATGAGATAACCCCCAGGTCTCAACTCCGCCACCAGGCTTTGCCAGACCGGGTAAGCCGCTTCACGTTCCAGATAAATCGCCATATTTCGCCAGAGAATGAGATGCCAGGGACCTGACTCCGCCCCAGCAAAAAGATCCGCCTGCTTCCACCGGATCACATCCTGCAGGTCCTGCCGGATGAATGCGCCCATCCCATCCCGGCGGAAGTGGGCGGCCCTCACACGTTCAGGCAGGCGCTCCATCTCCTCATGGCGGTATCGGCCCGCCTGGGCGCGGTGGATAGCATCCGCACGAAAGTCCGTCCCACAAAGCTCTGCCTGTGGCAAAAAACCCATCTCAGCCATGAGGCTAGCCATGGAGTAAAGCTCCTGCCCATCGGAGCAGGCCGCGCTCCAAACACGGATTTTTCCCTGCGCCAAGCGCCAAGCATCGCTCAACACTTTCCGAGTCTGCTCAAAGACATCTTGGTCACGGTAAAAATCCGTCACGCCTAGAAGGACCGCGTTGAGGATCTCCATTCGCGCCTCAGGGGACTGCCGCAATTTAGCAATCGCAGGCCCGACTTCATGCACTTGCAAAAAACGCAAGCACGCCGCCAGACGTCGCTGCAAAAAACTGAGTCGGTAGGCTCCTCTCGGTAGTCCTGTCAGCTCAAACAACTCGCCAAAAAAGAACTTCGCCTCCTCGCTTTCAACCTGTGTCCCTGCGATTCGCTCTGGCACTGCCGCGCGAAGCTGGGTCACCCTCCCGGTTTTCGGGAGAGCGATCGTTCCTTCAAAAAACAAGTAAGCAGACATCGTTTTAAAGATAGAACCAAGCGGACACTTTCGGGTCACCCTCCCCAGTCTGATATAAGTTGCAAATCATATCCAAAATCTTGGAAGGCATTCCCGCAGCCGCTTTAAATCTTCATCCGCCCCTCCTCCTGGCGTTTCATCATATCGCGGATCTCCGTCAGTAAGGCCACGTCTGGAGGCATCGCCGCCGGGGGTTGTTCCTTTTTAAGCATCAAGTCGAGCAGCTTATTCGTCGGCTTCACAATGAGGAAAAAAACGATCATGGCCGTGATCATAAAACCCACGGTTGCCCCCACAATGGAGCCGATGTCTAAGAGCACCGGCACCAGTTTTTCAGTCTTCACTTCCTTTCCGTTCACTTTTTCGGTGATGGTGGTCATCCGTTCCCAGATTTTAAATTTGAGATGGGATGTGCCGAGATCGTTGCCCCCAAAGATGGCCAGGACCGGCTCTACGATGCCCTTGGTAAAAGCTGTGACGATGTTGTTAAAGGCCGAGCCGATGATCACACCCGTGGACAGACTAACCACATTTCCCTTCAGCACGAATTTTTTAAATTCATCCAACACAGGAGGGGAAGCGAAGGGCGGCATTCTCATGGGCAATTTTTAGAGTAGAAAGGCTCCTTTTTTCCAAAAGAGGAGCACCATGCCATCGCATGCCATCATGTCGCTGCGTGTATCCATTTTGTGGCAAAACACAGTTTCTTGCACGTCCGTTCGCCGTCAGCCTCCCGAATATTGAGGAGAATGAATATTCCTCCGCATTCGTTGACTGGTAAAGTTGCTCTCATCACCGGTGCAGGCTCAGGCATTGGCAGGGCCTCGGCCATCGCTTTATCACAGGCGGGGGCCTCTGTAGTCCTGGTAGGTACCACCTTGGCAAAGCTCCAAGACACCGAAGAACACATCCGTCAGGCAGGCGGGCAGGCCCTGTCTGTAGAGGGCGATGTCGCCTCCGCCAAGGACATGCAGGCAGCCATCCAGGCCTGCTCTCAGAAGTGGGGACGACTGGATATCCTGCATCACAATGCAGGCACGAACGGCACCTGGGCTCCCTTTGAAGATCTCCAAGAAGCTGAGTGGGACGCTACACTTAACACCAATCTCAAAGGCACCTTCCTGACTCTCAAACACTGTTTCCCACTTTTACGGGCGCAGGGCGGGTCCATCATCGTCACCGCATCTGTCAATGGCACTCGCATGTTTAGCAATGCTGGAGCCTCTGCCTATGCCTGCTCTAAGGCAGCTCAACTAGCCTTGGTGAAAATGCTCGCGCTTGAATGGGCTCGCCATCGCATCCGTGTCAATGTCATCTGCCCAGGCACCATTGACACCGCCATCCATGATGAAACCGAGCAGCGGGATCTGGACCGCATCCGCATTCCGGTGGATTTTCCTCAGGGCAGCATCCCTCTCAAAAAGGGCGAGGCAGGCAGCTCTGAAGAAGTTGCGCAGCTTGTTTGGTTTTTGGCCTCAGAACTTGCCAGCCACATCACAGGCACGGAGGTATTTATTGATGGCGCACAATCTTTGATCGAAGGCTGACTAACCAACTTTATGTCATCATGAAAGATTTCTTCGCTCAAATGGCCTCACGGGCGGCACGCGCCTTGGGTCACCCTTTTGCTTTCTTACTCGCCACCGCTGTGGTCATCGGCTGGGCATCTCTAGGGCCCTCCCTCGGCTACTCCGAAAACTGGCAACTCGTCATCAATACGGGGACCACCATCATCACCTTCCTCAGCGTCTTTCTCATCCAGAACAGTCAAAATCGTGAGTCTCTGGCCATGCAGTTGAAACTCGATGAAATCATCCGGGCCATCAAAGATGCACGCAACGAGATCATTGATCTCGAAGACCTTCCTGAAGAACAGCTCGAAAAATTGGCCGCCCAATTTCGCCGCGCAGTTCCAACAGAAAAAACATCTTCCGCAACTTCCCAACAACCATGAATTCACACCCCCTGTTCTCCCTGGTAGCAGGCTTGCTTAGCACGCTGCTCATGGTCTCCTGCGCCGGATCAAAGTCTTACCCGCCACTCGCCACCGTGCCTGAGGTGAATGTCCAGCGCTATGCGGGGCATTGGTATGAGCAATTTCGCCTGCCCAACAGCTTTCAAAAAGACGGAGCCAGCGCCGAAGCCCAATACACCCTCCTTCCAGATCAAAGCCTGCGGGTGGTCAATACTGAGACGCGAGCAGACGGCCGCCAGAAAACCGCCACTGGTCGCGCCACCGCAGTGTCAGGCAGTAGCAATGCGCGTCTCCGGGTAAAATTTGAAGGCTTAGCGTCTCTGGCCCCTGCGGCGGAAGAAGGCAACTACTGGATCCTCCAGCTCGCTCCTGATTACTCCGCCGCCTTGGTTGGCACCCCAGACCGCAACTACCTGTGGCTGCTTTCTCGCCAAGCCAATCTCCCCGATTCCACCCGCCAAAAGTATGCTGATGAAGCGCGCCGACTCGGCTTTAACACCACGCGTCTTCTTTACCGTCCCCGTTAATTTTCACCTTTAAATTCTCACCCTATGAATCCCCACGCCCACCAAGAACCCACTCCCGAACAGGCCCCTGATCTGGATGAATTGCCCATCCATCAACCCGATGAATTCGAAGACGTGCCTCTTCCCCGCAAAGTCACACGTGAAACGGATGCCCTCAGTGACCAGGAAGACCTGAACCATGGCGACGAAGGCATTGATGACCCCGCACCTGAGACCGACGAAATGGGCGACTGATTCACGCTTTAAACAAAAAAGGCGGGCTCCAGATGGGGCCCGCCTTTTTTTTGTTTTCGAATCCACTCAACGCAAAAAGATCACAAGCAAAACGATGAGGAGAATGAGGCCACCGCTCGGGTAATAGCCCCAGCCTGAACTGTAAGGCCAAGTGGGCAATGCACCGATCAAAAGCAAAATCAAGAGAACGAGTAAGATTGTATTCATAGTTAGGCAGGGGTTTCACTTTGAAATCGCTTTCTCTTGGCGCATTGGATGCCACACCCAAACCAAATAAAAAATGACTGCGACCATTGAGCGACTAACAAACGATCTAGTTGTGTTATGAAACCCTCTCTCGGTAGTAAACATGTGGCGATCTTGGCGACCAATGGCTTTGAGCAGTCGGAACTCGAACTGCCGCTGCAAGCACTAGAAAAAGCTGGCGCTAAAGTCAGCATCATCTCTCCTGAAGCCGGGGAGATCCAAGGTGTGCACCACGATGAAAAGGGGGATACCTTCGCGACAGATATCCGTCTAGATCTAGCCGACCCTCTCGACTTTGATGCCCTACTCCTACCAGGGGGCCTAGCCAATCCCGATACCTTGCGCGCGATGCCGGAAGCCATTGATTTCGTGCGGGAATTTGGGCTACAAGGGAAACCTATTGCAGCCATTTGTCATGGTCCGTGGCTGCTCATCGAAGCAGGGCTCGTGGAAGGGCGACGCCTCACCTCCTGGCCAGCGATCCAGACCGATGTGCGAAACGCGGGTGGCGAGTGGGTAGATGCCGAGGTGGTTGTGGACCAGTCCCTCATCACCAGCCGCCAGCCAGAAGACTTGCCCGCCTTCAATCTTAAAATGATCGAAATCTTTGCTCAAGGCGAAGGCACCGTCGTGGGCGTAGGCGCGGTGGCTCCTGAAGAAGATTAATCCTCACCCTCTCACATCTTATGAACTCCGAAGAAGATCCTGTCCAATCATCCACCGCTGAAGCCCTCAACGAACAGATCGAAGTCCAAGCGAAATTGAGAGTTGGTGGAATGTCCATTCAATCAGCCGATGAAATCACTCGCCGCATCGAGGCTTTGGATGCCGAATGGGATATCGAACGCTGGCTAGGTTGCCAAGCCTCTGCCCTGGCTCTGTCAGGTCTTTTGCTGGGCCTTGTCCGTCATAAAAAGTACTTTCTCCTACCTACTTTGGTTCTGCCGCTTCTTCTCAATCATCACCTCAATGGCTGGTGCCCGCCCTTAGCCGTTTTCCGCCGCCTTGGCATTCGCACCCGTAAAGAAATTGATCATGAGAAGTATGCCCTCAAAGCCCTTCGTGGTGACTTCGCCAATATTCCTCCTTTCAATGCGACTGGAGAGCAAAATGCAGCCGCTCAAGCATGGCAAGCCGCCCGGCCATAAAACAGGTCAAGGAATCTCACCTCATCCTTTTTTGGAGAATGTTAAACGCGGATGGGCCTCCACACGCGAATCCTAAAAGATGTCTTCTCCAACTTTTTCCAAAGCTACCACCAGAACCATCATGCGCATCGCGGTGGTAGATGACCACTCCATCATGCGCGCCGTGTATCGGAGCTTGATAGATGACTGCCCAGAACTTCTCATGGCCTGGAGTGCCTCCAACGTTGAGGAAGCGCGGCTGCATATCGAAAAAGACGAGATACCAGACGTCATGATCATGGACGTCACTCTCCCAGACGGTCTCGGTTATGACCTTGTGAAAGAGATCCTTCATCAACATCCCGATTTGCCCATCCTCATGGTCTCTGCCCATGATGAAAAGTCGTACGTCACGCAAGCCTATGAAGCAGGGGCACGAGGTTACCTTGTCAAAGATTCCTCACCTGCAGAACTGATGGATGCCCTGGAGACCGTGATGAGTGGCGAAAGCTATTTCAAACCCGCTCTCGACGCTTAGTCGGCTTATGCCCCAACCTCTGACTTTTCATAATCATGTCCATCAGCAGTCTTTGGCAGGATTTTAAAAAAAGTCAGCCAGGAGAACGATTCGAAGACTTCTATCGTCAGCGCCAGGCGGACCGTAGCTCCAGCTTTCCCTGGAAACGAATCCTGTATGTTTTCTTGGGCATCATTCTCTCCATGGGTGGTGTGGTGCTGTTAGGCATGCCTGGACCTGGGCTGCTGGTCATTGCGCTGGGTTTAGCCCTGGTGGCTGGTGAATCCCTCACTTTAGCCAAAGGCATGGATAAATTGGAGCTACAACTCCGGAAAAAGAGCCAACAATTCAAAGAATGGTGGACTCGTTTGCAACCCCTTCAGCGCGGTCTCGGCATTGCCGCCTGCGCCGCGCTATTAGTAGCCCTTGCAGGTTGTGCATACAGCCTGTGGCTCTAGGCCAAGGGAGTTGTTTATGAGGAGGCTGTGACCCATCACGACCTCATATCACTCTTCATGATCTGCCAGGCCAAAGAGAGGCCCCCGCCACAGGCCAGAAGGAAGAGCAGCATGGCGAAACCGGGGTAGCCAAAAATACGGAAGCTGGTCTCGATCCTCATCAGCATGGAGGCCCCCACGATGAGCGAGGCTAGAATGAGACCTAATGTGATTCGATTGGCCACTTTTTGCAGTCCCGTCATCACCACTTTTTCATCAATCGTGTCGAGATGGATCTTCAACTTGTTGTTAGCCACCACTTCCAAAAATTGGTTCAGGCGCCCAGGTAGTTTTTCGATCAATTCCTTCGCATCCAACAAAGAGTTCAAGAGGTTGCCAGGGGAAAGGCTCTTGAAGGTCTTCGCGCGCATGAGTTCAGCCGAATTGCGGCGAATGGACTCATTGGGATCAAAAGTAGGGTCCAGCGTGCGTCCTACCAAATCTAGATTCAGCAGTGTCTTGCCCAGCATGGTCAGCTCTTCTGGCAAGCTTAGACCAGTGCGTGCGGCGACTTGAGTCACGTGCATGACGATCTTACCCACTTCCAGATTTTGCACCGTTGCGCCTTGTTGCTGACTGACGATTTCCGCAATATCCCGAAGGAAACTAGCCTCATCAAAATGATCTTTTTCCGTTCCCATCGCCTGGGCCACGGCCGCAGCACGGTCACTCTGACCTTCACTGATGGCCAGCAGCAGCTTCAGCAACTGATCCTGCATCTGCGGCCCTACGCGGGCAATCATGCCGAAGTCTAACAAGGCCACCTTGCTATTATCTGCTGTCAGAAAAACATTCCCTGGATGCGGGTCGGCATGGAAGATTCCCAGGATCAGAATTTGATGCAGGTAGGAACGAAAGACTTCCTCAGCCAGAGCATGCCCATCCACCTCCATGCGTGCGATCGGGTGCAACTTGGTGATCTTGCTGCCGTCCACATACTCCATGGTCAGGACCCGGCCTGAGGAGTAGTCATCCACCGGTGCGGGGATGACCAAACGTTTGAAGTCAGAGAGCTTCTCCCGCATGAGCCGCATTGTCTGCGCCTCCTCACGGTAGTCCAGCTCCCTTAGCAGCGCCTTGCGCAGTTCACTGACGATCTTGGTGAATTCAAAACGCTTCCCCGTCTCTGTATGCTTATCCAGAAATTCGGCGATCTCCCCAATCGCAGCCAAGTCTGTGGCCACCTGCTCTCGCACATCAGGCCGCTGCACCTTCACAGCCACTTCCTGCCCGCTACGCAGCACCGCATAATGCACCTGCCCCAAGGATGCAGCCGCCATCGGAACTGGATCAAAGGACTGAAACGCCTTCGAAATCCGTGCGCCAATCTCCACATTCACAATCGCTTCCACCTTCTCATACGGGAAGGGTTGGATGTTATCTTGAAGCATGCTCAGTGCCTCCATGTATGCAGGAGGAATGAAGTCTGAGCGGGTCGAAAGGAGCTGCCCCAGTTTGATAAAAGTGGGTCCTAGCGCTTCCAGATCTTTGGCCAGTTCTTTCGCCCCAGGTGGCACGGGCGGCGGGGGTGCAAAGTCCAGCGGATCATCCACAATCGGAGCACTTTTAACGAGGTCTCCATGGCCATACTTGACCATCAAAGTCAGCACTTGCTTGTAACGCTTCAGGTGTTCTGGATTGAGGGATAGAGTCATGGTGAAAAGGCGTGCATTTAGCAATCGCCTCTCCCCTCTCCCGTGGTCGTACGTAGCTTCTGAAGCTGCCTCCGTAGCAAGGAGATGAGCGCATTTACATCCGCAACGGCGAAATAACCCATGCTGCAAGGGGTACCTTCCCCAGCTTCATCCCAGCGCTGTTGACCTAACCTTTCATGCGTATGCTCCGCCTCCCACATTTCGCTCCATCCCTCTTTGAGGATGAACCTCAAAGCACAGGGCACGGTCTGGCCACACTGGCTCTCACTGCCGCGATTAGCGGCACCCTCGCCGTCATTATCAGCAAGAACTTCCTCGAAACTGAGAGGAAGATCACACATCATATAGAAACTGACTACGGTGTCTGCGATGAAGCCTTCGCGCGCACCATGAGTCACCTTCTCGGCCCGCCATTGGTCGCTGGGAATAAGGTCACTCTCTTGCAAAACGGAGCCGAAATTTTTCCCCGCATGCTCGAGGTCATTCGGCAGGCTAAGTACAGCGTGACCTTCGAGAACTTCGTCTGGACAAAGGGACGGATCGTGGATCAGTTCTCTGCGGCTTTTGCCGAATGCGCCCGACGCGGAGTTAAAGTGCATTTCCTTCAGGATGCCATGGGCTCCAATTGCCTCGACAGCCGCTGCATGCAAGACATGCGTGATGCGGGAGTGGAGGTAGAAATTTTCCGACGCTACAACCTAACTAACTTTAATCATCGCACCCACCGCAAGCTCTTGGTTGTGGATGGTCGCATTGGCTTCGTTGGTGGAGTGGGTATTTCAGACCTGTGGGATGGCCATGGCAACCAAAGTGATCACTGGCGAGATACTCAGTATGAAGTGGAAGGGCCCGTCGTCGCCCAGATGCAGCAGGCTTTCTTGGATAACTGGATGCAGACGCGCGCCCGGGTGCTGCATGGAGATCTTTATTTCCCAGAACTATTCCCCTGCGGCAATACGCCCTGCCAGATCTTCAAGAGCTCCGTCAGTGAAGGTGCAGACAGTGCACGACTCATGTTTCTGCTTTCCATCGCTGCCGCTCGGCAGTCCATCCGCATCGTCAATCCCTATTTCATTCCAGACATGCTCGTGCTGCATTTGCTCAAGGAGGCCAGAGAGCGGGGTGTCAGCGTGGAAATCATCGCCCCGAGTGAGCGTATTGACCAGCGCGTGGTGCGCTATGTGGGACGTGCTCGTTGGGGTGGTTTGCTGCGCAGAGGAGTGCGGTTCTATGAATTCCAGCCGGCCCTGCTTCACAGCAAGTATTTTGTGGTGGATGAACAATGGGTCTCCGTGGGTTCTTGCAATTTAGATGATCGCTCCCTTTGTCTGAATGAAGAGGCCAATCTCAATGTCTGGGATCGTCAATTTGCCCAGCAACATTTTGAGGTTTTTGAAGCTGATAAAAAGCGTTCTCGTGAGATCACCTGGCAAGAGTGGCGTCAACGTCCTCTTCGGGAGAAGATCCTCGGCCATGTGGCGGGTATCTTACGGTCCCAACTTTAACTTCACGGTTCTACGCCTCGCTATTCAGCACCAAGTCCGCAATCAACGGTAAATGATCGGACGCTACCTGAGTCTGTCGATTGTTGGGCACTTCTACTTTCCGGGCGGTGAAATGCCGATTCATAAAAATATAGTCTAACCTCGTCACTGGCCAGCGCGATGGAAAGGTAGAGCGCGGCCAAGAGCGCAACGTCCAGCGCTGCACATCCTTGAGCTGTCTAGTCAGCGTGCGATAGACCAATGACCCCGGCAGAGCATTGAGGTCCCCACACAGCACAAAAGGATGCGTATTGAGACTACCCTTCATCCAGTCGGGCCCTAAAAGGGCTGTGACCTGAGCCAAACGCTCACTCCAACTCAGCCCGAGATGCGTGTTCAATAAGTGCACCGGCCTCCCCTCCACCTCTAGCTCCACCAGCAAAGCTCCGCGTGGCTCAAAAGCTAAACGTGAAGAAGATGTGGGCAGCATCCCTTGCCGCAGCAACGTCATCGGCAGGCGACTCAGCACCGCATCTCCATACTGCTCTGAAAGATGATGCAATGTGGGATGAAAATGATACTCCATTTTCAGAGAATTGGCCAAATGTCTCACTTGATGAACACCCCGGCTGCGTCGGCGCTCCACGTCCAACTCTTGCAGAGCTACCACATCTGGAGCTGCGGCCGCAATGACCGCTGCGATGCGGCTCTCATCCAAAAAACCATCCGTGCCCACGCAGCCATGCACATTATAAGTCATCACTCGCAGGCACCGGGCTTGCACTGGCACGGCTTCATTCATATGCTTTGTCCCTCAGGTGGCGCAGTAGGGCTAGCGACTGCTGGTGGAGGTGCCATTTCACCCATTTGTTTCAGAGCTTCCTCACGATCTTTATCAGTGACGCGTTGGCGATCGTCCTCCACAGCAAGGTCAGCCGCGAGCTGCTCAATCTGATCGGTTCCGCCTAATTGATCCAGTTCGTCTTTGGAGTTTTGATGGGACTTCGTTTTCATGGTGGAAAGGGTTGCCTTAGGATTCGTCATCCGCTCCCTTAATGGCTCTGCATATTTTGTTATACTGCATATCGCCCGGTCTGCATAAAAGTACGTCCAAGCTAGGACGGCATGGCGAATTCATGCTGTAGCAGCCGTGCCTCAAAAACCCAAGAAGTGCGGCAGTCAATAACCCCACCCCAACAAAAAATTCAGTTATGAAAACATCCTTCCTCACCGCAGCTTTTGCAGGTCTCGCTATGCTGGCTACTTCTGTTTCCGCAGCCGACTCCAAGAGCTCCCTCACGCCTGCAGATGAAAAATTCGTCAAGGCCGCTTCACAACATGGCATGGGCGAAGTTCAAATCGCCGCACTGGGCGTCAAAAAAGGTGCTCGTGAAGATGTGAAAGCCCTGGCCGAAAAAATGGTCTTGGCTCACACCACCATGAACACTGAACTGACTGCCCTGGCCAAAGCCAAGGGTGTAGAGCTTTCGACCGTCACAGATCCTGCAGACACCGAAATCCTTAAAGAACTGGAAAACACGAATACAGGCGAAGCCTTTGACAAGGCTTTCTTGAACCGTCTGGAGGCCGATCACAAAGAGGCGATTGATCTCTTCACGGAAGCTTCTGAAGACTCCAAGGATGCCGAAGTGAAGACCTGGGCAGGCAAGGCTCTGCCAGACCTTCGCAATCATCTGGACGCCGTCCAGACCGCCATTAAGAAGTAACCTTCACCTTCAAAAAGAAGCCTGTAGTGCTTCACCCAACTGGCGGTGATGGAGGGACTTTCAGGCCCGGCCATCACCGCCAGCTTCATGTTAAAATTGAACGCTTCTTTGGTTATGCCCACCTTTCTACCCACGAAAAAAACAGCCGCACTGCTCACCCCCGTCTTTGCCATGCGGCGTGCCAATGACATGGGCATTGGCGATACCCGTGCCGTCTTGGAATCCATTGATTTCTGTGCCTCCCACCAGTTCGGCATTCTCCAACTCTTGCCTATTCATGAAACGGTGGGTGACCACAGTCCCTATAACCCCATCAGTTCACGCGCACTATCGCCAGCCTTGTTGACCCTAGAGCCGGACTGGGTGCCTGGACTGACCCAAGAGACTTTAGATTCCCTGGCTCCAGCTTCGTGGCTGGATCAACTTCGTGAGGGACCAGTGAAGCATCTTTCCGTTCATCCACTGAAACTTCAGATCCTGCAGGAGGCCGCCGACCACTTTGAAACTCAGTCAGATCATCCTCCTGAATTGCTGCAGAGTTATGCAGAATTTCAGCTTCAATCTTCGACTTGGTTACCCGGCTACACCCTGTTTCGAACCCTGGTGCAAGAATACGGCGGGAATGCCCACTGGGAGCAGTGGCGGCCTGAACATCATACCGTCGCGGGGGCTGAAAACTGGCTAGCCACCCACCCGGAACGCGAGCGTTTGGAGGCTTGGCGGCGTGGCTTTACCTTCATCCAATGGGTGGCCTGGCGGCAATGGTTGGAAATCCGCCGTTATGCGGACAAAAGGGGCGTCCTTCTCATGGGCGAGATGTCCTTTGGTGTGTCCAGAAATAGTGCGGATGTGTGGCTACACCCCACTTTGTTTGATAGAGACTGGAGCATGGGCACACGGCCAGTGTCGTACTTTGATACCAACAAAGATTCGGAACGCTGGGGGCAGAACTGGGGCCTCCCACCTTATCGGTGGGAAAACCATCGGTCCGAGGACTTTGCCTGGCTGCGAGGGCGCCTGCAATCCGAGGCACAATTTTTCCACCTCTGTCGTCTCGACCATCTGCGCGGCTACTTTCGCGGTTACATGTTTCCCTGGCAGGGTGGTGCGCAGCATGCCGAATTCGCCACCTTAACCGAAGAAGAGGTGAAGCTGAAAACGCACGGGCTGCTGCCACGTTTTGTCCCCGGACCGGACGAACAAGAAAACACCGCCCAGATGAATGATCTGCAAGGGCGTGAAATCATCTCTGTGATGCAGGCGGCCGCTGGAAATATGGGCTTGATCGCTGAGCTCATGGGGCTCATGCCCCCCTACATGCGTCAGGCGCTGGATGACCTGCAAGTGCCGAACCTTACCTTTCCTCTCTTGGAAAAGGACGCCGATGGAAAATTGCTGCATCAGGATACCTTTCGCCCACTCAGCCTGGTGGCGTATGGCAACCATGATCATGCCCCTATCGCAGCGGTTTATAGCCGACTGCATGAACAAAACGGAGAAAACGCAGGCCCGTCCGATGACCTGAAGAATCTTCTGCAGTTTGCCCACTGGGATGAGCCAGCACCTGAAAGCCTCAACAGCCCGCTTCTTTCCGCCCTGCAGAAATCTCTTTTTGAAACCCCCTGTTTGATCGCTGCTCTCATGTGCATGGATGTGATCGGCACGCCCCAACGCTTTAACCTCCCCGGCAGTTATGGCAGCCTCACCTGGTGTGAACGTCTACAAATGCCGTGGGCTGAGTTAGAGAAACATCCTGTGTATGGCCCGCGTATCCAAGAAGTGGAACGGTGGATTCAAGAAACAGGCCGTGCACCCGTGGCATGATCTGACCCTTACCAAAGGTTTTTTCGCAGGCCATACATGCATGAATCCACCGTGCTGCGATTTTGGGTGAAGGCGTAGAACCACCATTCACTCGCTCTACCGTCCTTTACCTTTCTGACCATGTCCCAGGCATCCCATCCGCCCAGCACCCCTGCGCCCAGCAAAGCGACTCAACCCATCCCGGTTGTGTCCGGTTTGCAACGGCAGGCAGGCAAAGAACATTCAGCCTCCTCCCTCAGCGCCCCTCCGCTGGTTTTGGTGGTGGATGACCAATCTAGGAATCTGCAAATGGTGAAAAAAGTGCTCTCCAGTGATGGCTTCCAAGTCGTCACTGCGGAGAGTGGCGAAGAGGCCCTGCGCTGCATCAGCAACCATTGGCCTGACCTCATCCTTCTGGATGTAGCGATGCCTGAAATGGATGGATTTGAAGTCTGCGAACAAATCAAAGCCAATCCGGCCACGCAGAACATCCCGATCATCTTTTTGTCGGGCGATGCGGGCCACCAGTCGGTCATGACCGGTTTTGCCAAAGGCGGCATTGATTACATCTCCAAGCCTTTTAACAAGTCCGAGTTGCTGGCCCGAGTGCGCACCCATGTGGATCTGCACCGCAGCCAAGTGCGCAACATCATGCAAGTGCAGGAAAGGCGACGCACCTTGGATCTCATCGCTCATGAATGGCATAAGCCACTTCAACGCATCTCCCTTTTTCTTTCCACCGTCTATCGGGACATGGAAGAAGCAGATCGTCCCGGCAGCATGCTGGCCCTCAGCAAAGAAGCCATGCGGGAGACACATCGCATGCTCAGCTCGATCGAAGGTTTCCTTCATGAGGAATCTTCAAGCGCCAGTGCATTCCAAGACGGGTCCAGCCCTCAAGGACTCACCACCGACGATTTAAAATCCATGGTGGGCAAATGGTATGTAACGGCCAAGCGCAAGCTGGTGGAACTTGCCCTCACAGCTCCCAGCCGTCCCCTCCCTATCGCGGGTCTTTCCTTTGCCGTGAACCAGATCGTGGATGCAGTGCTTTCGAACGCCGTCAATTTCACCCCTCATGCAGGCCGTATCGAAGTCCGCATCTCTGAAGCGGATGGCCTCATCATCCTGCGCGTGAAGGATAACGGACCCGGTTTTTCAGATGAATACCTGCGCCGTCAGTTCCAGCCCTACATGCATCATAAGGACGGTAGCACCCAGCCGAGCCTAGGCGTCGGCTTAGCTTCCGCGAAACGCATTGCCGACCGTATCAAAGCCACCCTCACTCTTGGCAATCGAAAACGCGGAGCTGGAGGTTACGTCACCGTCACTTTTCCGAGCACGGCCACTAAATTGTCTGATCTCGAACCCACAACGGAAGAGATCCCCGCCTGATTGGAGACCTCTTATCTGCATTGAGTCTGCTCCATCGCCCCATCAATTCGGTGGGGCGACTTCTACCCCCGCAGCATGACCAATGACGGGCAGGCGACCGCCCTCATGGTACGGCCATACAGCGTGGCATTTACGGCAGTAGAACTTTTTGTTAAACAGGCCGAAGTTACTCGCCCACTCAAGCAGCAGTGGTGTGATGAAATACTTCCGTGTAAACTGCGGATACTCCACCGCGAGAGACCCACACTCTGGGCAACTGAAGATGTGGCGGCAGAGAGGCTCATGCCGGTCCTGCATGTCTTGGATCACCCCCACTGCCTGCGCATAATCTTCTTGTAGGACCTGCACGATGGAGAAGGCTTTGGGTTTTGAGAGGAAGATGAAACGCTGGATGTCACTTTCATCATGTGTACGGGCTTTGATACCTGCGTGGCTTAACGCATCGGCTAGGCGCTCAGCTTCATGCATGCTATCCAGAGTGGCGAGATTGATAAAATTCATGATCGTAAAGGGCTGTTTAACAATAATCGCAATCCCAGACCTGCTTGAGCTTGCCCATTTTTGGCACGACCACCTGAAGTGAGTAAAACGATTCGCGTTTTACAAGGTGCACGATTTCAGCCTTGCATTTCGTCAGTACTCTGGGCGGTAAGCACGGATCGCCAAAAACATAAATCGTTGGTTATCAACGAAAATCGAGTTTGGCTCGGGTGGGTATGGGGTTTGCAATGAAGGGAACTGTCACTGCGCACTCACCTTCAGCGCAACCCCTGAAACCCCTTCCGCTACCCATCTTATGAAAATCGCCCCGACCTCCTCCTTCACTGACATGGACGACGAAGCCCTCATGGCCTGCCTCGCAGCCAAAGAGCCAAACGCTCTGTGGGTAGTGCATCAGCGTTATCACTCCATTTTGAAGTCCATCATCATCTCCGTCATTCATGACGAAACCGAAGCTGACGACGTGCTTCAAGAGGTCTTCATCCAGATCTGGACAAATGCAGCCAACTACTCGGTCGAAAAAGGCAAGGCTGCTGGCTGGCTCATCACCTTGGCACGTCGCCGCGCTATTGATCGCCTCCGCCAGCGTCACTCCTACCAGATGGCTACTGAGCGGTTGGAAAAAGCCTCGAAGCCATCGAATGCTTACGAAATCGAAAGCGCTCAGCATGACATCGAGAACCACGACATCCGCAATTATCTCAACAGCCTGCTGCAGACACTGCCGGTCGCGCAGAAGGAAGTCGTCGTGCTCGCCCACCTTCACGGCATGAGCCAGCGGCAGATCGCCGCCGCCATCAGCCTACCATTAGGCACGGTGAAAACCCGCCTGGAATTGGGCATGCGTAAGCTCTGCCACATCGCGGGTGGAATGCAGCATAAAGTGATGTAATCACACTTTCCGTTAGTCTTGTCTGACCGGTTTTTGGAATTTGATTCCGGAATCCGGTCAGTTGTTTTTTCCCACCTGCACCAAATAATCAAAAGCACGGCGCGCCCGGGAAAGAGTCTCAGGAATGGATTCATGGGCATTCCCCGCCAGTTCCAGAATAAGAGACCCCTTAAACTGGTGAGTCTTGAGCTCTGCCAGCAGCCAGGGCCAATCAATCACTCCTTCACCGGGATTGAGATGGGCATCATAATTCCCTCGGTTATCATTGGCATGAAGCATTTTCAGGTGGCCCGAGAGTTTATGAACCACGGTACCCAGCTCTCCCGCAAGGTTCGCATGGCCCGTATCCAAACAGGTGCCGACATTGCATTCACGAATCTGCCCCAGGAGATAGAGCATGTCACTCGTATGGCCGAAGAGCAGGTGCGGCAGCATGTTTTCCAGGAGTAAGTTCACCCCCAAGTCCATGCATTTTCGCGCCACCAGATTGAGCGACTCCGCGGCATGATTCATGTGCTGAAGGAATTCCTCCTGGGGTGGGCGTCCTTCACGTTCCGGACCAGGATGTAGCACGACGTTACGCGCACCCATAGCCGCAGCCGCCGTGCAGGCCACGATGAGTTCATTCACCGCTCCGCGCCGGGTAGGCTCATGCAGGGAAGTGATATCAATGTGGTCTGCGAAAGGCGCATGAAAAGAGAATGGATGCAGATCCAGCGCCCGCATCCGCTCCCCTGCCTCCCTCACCATGTCATGCTGATGGTAATCCAAATGTTTGGGAAAGGAGCAAATCTCGATCTGCTTGAATCCGCTTTCAGCGATGCCGTCTAGCACCTCAAAAATACTGCGCTGATAAAAACAGCCAGTGGAAAGTCCGATGGGCCATTGGTTCATAACATAGGATGGGTGAGCAGTGTCTGACGAAGCGGTGCGAGGCAGCTCCCCGCATCGCAGGGTGAATGGCAAAAGCCTTTCTCCCGGGTAGAAATGCAATTGAAGTCAATGAGTTCATCCAGGCCTGTGGCACGCAGGCCTGCAAAGACCCGTGTGTAAAAATCAGCCCGAATGCCAGGATTGTAATCCTGCCAATCCACGCCCCAACCATAAGCGCGGTTTTCAAACTTTGACCGGATAAGACCCGCAATGTGCCGCGGATGCCAACCCCTGGCCAGCAAGCTGCGTGTGATGAGTTGCATGCCAGCAGGCTTTAACAATCGATCATTCGGATCCTCCAACAAAGAGCGCATGCATGGGGGGAGGATGTGACTGGGGGTTTGCTCATAAGTCTCATGCCAGCGATCCTTTGGGTCATGGTGATCTGAATAAAAAAAGTCGTGAAAGCGCCGCAGCGAGGAACTCAGGTACTCGTCCAGCAGCTTCGTCGTCCCGTGTGATTGCTCGGGAATCCGCACACAGGCACGCCGGGCCAGATCGCGCACATCGGCCTCCACCTGACGCACTTGCAGGGCCAGTTTGATATCCATCTCATGCAGCGGCACCACTCGCACCAGGGGGATCTGGTCTCTGACTGAAGGATCATCTGTGAGCCCCTGCATCCACGGTTTCAAATAATAAGAGAAGGGCTGGCGGATCATTCTGGAATACAGCGGGTCTCCATATTCAGAAATATCCAACGATACGATTTCCCTTTGACCCGACTTCCCCGGCCCAACGTGAACTGCAGTGATCTCCACGGGGATCTCCATCAGTGGCGCTGCCTCTTGCTTGATCCTTTGGGCCACGTATTCCATGACCAAAGACTGCGCTGCAAAGGCGCTCTGGGCCAGGGCACCTATCTGGCCTGTAAACGGCTCTGGGACAGAAGCGACGCAGGCGTCCCGCAGCTCAGGGGCTGGATCCAGCATGCTCAGGCGCTGCGCGAGTTCACTGTGGCGATCGATCCTCCATACAAAGTGATGGCCCTGCCCTGTGAGGATGTGCAGTGGCCGGATGCCCCAGTGCAGTAGCAAGCACTCGATCACGCGCACCACGGGCTCCTGAATCTCAAAAGCGCGCACAGGATCTACATGAGCCTCTGCTGGAGAATCGAAATGCACATACTCAATATCAAGATGAAAAATGAGCGACTTCGAGTCTGCCAAAGAGCGCGCAATATCCAGATCACGCTCGAGAAACCAATCCAGCTCCGCTGGAACACGCAACTGAGAGCGGCGGAATTGGCAGCCATCCGAGTGCGTCAGATAGGTAGCCGTCACCTGATCGAGAGTCTCACCACCGAGAAACTCAATCAGCCGCTGTCGGATCGCATCATCCCGATAAAAAGGCGTCATCCAAATGAATCGGATGCGCCGCAGCCTGCGCGTGCGGTTATGAAAGTTTTCTGCCCCGCCGAACCAATATCTCCATACTTTCTCAAAGAAAGCCGATTTAGCTGTCAGTGCGGATTATGCCGTTGCATTTTGCATATCTTAAATGATTGCAAAACGCCCTAAAAACACAATATCCAATTCACATGTTCCCTGTGGAACAGGCTTAAAACCAAGGGGATATGCCTCAAGAAACTCTGGCACAGGCTGTGCAAGGGTTTGAGCATGATAGCCAGTGATCACGGTTGATTGTGCTCCCTGATAGCAGTCCACTCTTTGCTTCACCATGCCCGCGACTTCTAAAAATGACCCGAACGAGTTAAGATCCAAGATCATGGTCGTGGATGATCAGCCCCAGAACGTGAAGCTGGTGAGTGACCTCCTAACACTCGCCATGGGTTACGAAGTGATCGAGGCAGAAAGTGGTGACCAAGCACTGGCGCTGCTGCAAAAAACCGTTCCAGACCTCATCTTGCTGGATGTTTTGATGCCCGAACGCGACGGCGTAGAAACCTGCAAACTGATCAAGGAAATCCCGGAACTCACAGACATTCCCATCATTTTCCTCTCAGCAGCGGATGATAAAAACCTCATCGTGCAGGCGCTGGAAAGTGGTGGGGTGGACTACGTCACAAAACCATTCAGCCGTGCCGAATTGCTCACACGCGTCAGGACTCATCTAGCACTGAAAATGGCGCGAGACTCCCTGAAAGCTTTGGCTGAAGATAAAGATGAGCTCTTGGGCATCCTAACGCATGATTTGAAAAATCACTTGGGTGGTATGCAGATGAGTGCCCAGCTCTTGCACGACCGTTTGGAGCGTCACCCCACGGATGAAAAGTGCGAGCACTTAGTGGGAAACATCCTTTTAAACACCACGCAGATGCTGGCTTTCGTGAAGGAGTTCCTGGCCAATAGCCTCACGGAAAGGATGATTCAGTTCAATGCCGAACCTGTGGATCTGGCACAGGCCGCGAATCAGGCCGTGCGTCAATATCAGTTGGCCGCAGAACGAAAGGAAATCGAATTCATCTGCCAGTTTAACAGCAGCAGCAGCACCATCGAAGCTGACCCTACAGCCTTGAAACAAGTGCTCGATAACCTCCTGTCGAATGCCATCAAGTTCTCCCCAAGCGGTAAAAAAATCCACGTCAGTGTCTCCCCCATGAACGGGGACTGCGTGGAGTGCTGCATCCGGGATGAAGGCCCTGGATTTACCGATGCGGATAAGCAGCACATGTTCCGCCGATACGCCCGATTAACGGCCCGTCCAACGGCGGGTGAACCAAGCACCGGATTAGGCCTGAGCATTGTCAAAAAATTGATCGAGGCCATGCACGGCCATTTACTTTTAGAATCAACTTTGGGTGAGGGTGCCGCATTCACGGTACGCCTGCCAAAGATCCGCCCAAGCAAACGGGCCAGTCTGGAACCCCGTTTCTGACCCTCTTTTAAAACCATGGATTTCCTTGTAATTGATGACGAGAAAAGCATCCGCGATGCGACGTGCATGCTGATAGACGATGAAGGCCACTATGCTGAGCCTGTGGTAAACAGCGCCGGAGCACTGGCCCGGCTGAAGGAGGAAAAGTACGATGCCATTTTGTTAGACTTGAATCTGGGACCTGAAAATGGCCTGGACCTTTTGGACCTTTTGGTGAAACACCACCCCCAAGTCCCAGTGGTCATGTTCACCGCCCAGGGCACCGTCAAAATAGCCGTTGAGGCCGTACGGCGTGGGGCGTTGGATTTCCTGGAAAAGCCTTTTACTCGTGAAGAATTTCGCGCGGTTCTGGCCCGATTGACCCGCTTTAGGCAAATGAGCCAGCGGATCGAAACTTTAGAAAAAGAGGTCAAGGAAGTACGCCAGCAAAGTGGCCCAGAGCCACGTTTTGACTTTGAAACTCCTGTGATGAAGTCCGTCATGGACGTGCTGATGCGCGCAGCACGCGCGCCGGCAGCCATCCTGATCCTGGGTGAAAGTGGCACAGGCAAGAGCGTAGTAGCCAAGGCCATCCACCAGCAAAGTCATCTCAAGGATAAACCCTTTGTCACCGTGAGCTGCCCAGCTCTCTCCAAAGAACTGCTGCAGAGTGATCTTTTTGGCCACGTCAAAGGAGCGTTCACTGGTGCTATCCGGGACACGTGGGGCAAGATCAAACAAGCGGAAGGAGGGACCCTTTTCCTTGATGAAATCGGCGAACTGCCGCTAGAGATCCAGCCACAGCTCCTGCGCCTGCTGCAAGAGCGCGAATATGAGCGTGTGGGCGAAACCGTGACTCGCAAAGCGGATGTGCGCATCATCGCTGCGACGAATCGCGACCTGAAAGAAAGCGTGCGTAACCGCACCTTCCGTGAAGATCTTTTCTTCCGACTCAATGTGATCTCCGTGGAGATGCCACCTCTCAGACATCGTCAGAGTGATTTGCTACGCATCGCTGATTACTACACAGAGCATTTTGCGGCACAGGTGGGCAGAAAGCTTCATGGAGTTTCAGAGGCGGCTAAACGTCGGATCGCGAATTACAGTTGGCCAGGCAACTTGCGTGAACTGCGCAATGCGATTGAACGGGCTGTGATCCTAGCAAATACGGATCAACTGGAAGCCGATGATTTCCCTACTGAAGTCCATGGAGGTAACAGCTCCGCTGGTTCCTCATCCGGAGGAGCTCAAGGAATGTCCAATAGCAATGGGCTAGACTTCAGCGCTTGGCAGGGCATGACGCTTCAGCAGATCGAAGAAGCTTACATCAAGCAGACTTTAGAAACAGCAGGTAGCCTCGCGGAAGCAGCGGTTATTCTGGGCATTGACCAAGCTACCCTCTACCGCAAAAGGAAAAAAATGGGCTTGGATGGCAAAGCGGCGCACTGATTCCTTCCGCCAAAGGAAGGTCTTAAAAAGATAAGTTGCTCTGAATTCCACCATTAAAAAAGCCAGCCGAGTGCACTCTTCAGTGACTCGGCTGGCTTTTTATGATCAGGATTAGCGGGCTGCTTTCTTACGAGCAGGCGCCTCAGATTCGTCTTCTTCATCCTCATCTGAAGCATCGCCATCATACTGGCTCAGGAGAATGGTAGCCACACTGGTGAGTTCCTCATCGGCAGCACCTTCTTCCTCGATGGTTTCTGTGAGGAGGGCGATGTCATCGGAATGGCCAAGCTGCTCCGCAAAAGTACGGGCATTGCCGTAGCCTGCCATTTCATAATGCTCTACACGCTGGCAGCCTGAGATGATGCCCAAGTCGCGAAGGATGTCATCGCCTTCTTCTTCGAGCATGCCTTCACACTCTTCGAGCAGGCCTTCCATGCCTTTGCACTTTTCGCTTTCGCGTTTTTCGTCATGGCTGGCCAAAATGTCGTTGAGGCGTTCGACATGGGTCTTGGTGACTTCAAGATGGGCTTTGAGAGCTTCTTTCAGCTCCTTCGATGCAGCTGCTTTAATGACTTTTGGCAACGCACTTTTGATTTGCATCTCGGCGCTGTGCAGGTCCTGCAGTTCGTGGATGTAGAGGCTTTGAAGGGATTCGAGTTTCATGATGTTTATTGGGTTAGGCTTGAAGAGAGATTAAAGTTCTTCAAAAATCTTTTCGACCTCCACACGCTCTTTACCCAGGCGCTTTTGAACACGGCCATAGAGTTCATCTTCTTTGCCTTCGACATAGAGGAGATCGTCATCGGTCAGCTCAGCATACTTTTGCTTCAGCTTGCCTTTGGCCTCATTCCAGGTGCCTTTGATCCTGAGTTTATTGCCTTCGCTGTGGACTGCGGCAGCAACTTGGTCTTTGAGTTCGATGGCAGATTCTTTGATCTGTTCAGCAGCATCCCGGCTTTCTTGACGAATGACTGCTCTTTCCTTTTGATCACAAGCCGAAAGGACAAGAGCGAGGGCGAAAAGAGTGAGTGTAGTTTTCATGGTGGAGGTGAATCGAGAGCATCTTCTGCAAGATGCATTCCAGATACCTCTTTGCATAAGGGATGCCATCCCCCAGCGCACGACGCCCCCCGTTAATCGCGCCTTCGGTTAGGCCAAAATGCTGTAGCTAGCACGCACGGGCATGCAGACTGCCTCGCAGTTAGCACACTTTACCATCTCAAATGTGCGTGGCCTCGCTTGTGCAAGGAGACAGATAAACTGTCACTTCTTTGTGACCAACCTCCTCCTTTATGAATGCGGACAACCCCCAGCCGCCCGGATTTTCTTCCGGACTTTTAAACTCTTATCCTCCCCGCGCTGCTGCGGCATCCGTGCCTTCAGCAGGGCTGACGGCCCTCTTTCTCAACCTGATGAAAGTGACGCACGATGGCGAGAATGGATTCCAACATGCGGCGGCACATGTGCACGATCGAGCCTTGCGAGATGAATTTCATAAATATGCCCGGGAACGTCGCAGCATGGCCAGTGAGCTATCTCAGCTGATGAATCTGGCCGGTGAGGAAGTGGTGCCAAGCACGGGTTCGACGACGGCGATGTTTCACCGCAGTTGGATGAGCCTGCGAACGGCCTTGTCCGAAGAACCCGATGACCAGTCCATCCTAGATGAAGTGGAACGAGGTGAAAATGCAGCCGAGGAGGCTTTTGAAGAAGCCCTCCAGCCCGCAGAGCAGCTGCCTGAGACAGTGCGGTTTGGCATCCAGTCTTTGGCGCAGAAAGTGCATCGTGCCCATGATCGAGTGCGCAGGCTACGTGACAGTGGGCTGTATCAAAAGCCACGAGTGCCTGGAAAGAACGAACTCACGAACCCCGACGCAGAGAGCTAGGCAGGATGCCCAGGCGGTCTCGATACTTGACCACCGTGCGACGGGACATGCGTATGCCACGGTCTGCCAGGCGCTCGACGATTTCTTTGTCATGAAGAGGCTGAGAGCGATCTTCCGCTTGAATGATTTCCTTCAAGGCAGCTTCTACAGTACGGCCACTCACGGCCTCGCCCGAAAAGGTTGCCATGCCAGAGGTGAAAAAGGAACGCAGCTCAAAAACACCATGCGGAGTGTTAGCAAACTTTCCAGCGACGGTCCGGCTGACGGTGCTTTCGTGGATGCCGATTTCATTGGCAATGTCTGCCATGGTCATGGGCTTTAAAGAAGACGGACTGATCTCAAAAAAATCTTCCTGACGAGCAACGATGTGCTCAGCCACTTTTTGGATGGTCTGCTGGCGCTGTTGCAGCATGTCGATGAAAAAACGACCACGTTTGATGTGGTCGCGGATGAAGTCTCGAACGTCCTTTTTTCCATCAGCCTCAGCCATCATGCTTTTGTAGAACTGGCTGATGCGAAGGGACGGCGTCACTTCTTTGTGAATGGTGACGGTCCACTGACCCGACTGTTTTTCGATGGTCATCTCTGGCTGCACGTGAAAGCCGATGGTGGGTGTTTCATCGAAGTCCTTTGCAGGGCGAGGATTGAGAGCTGTAATGCGCTGAGCAGCATCCTGCACGTCATCAACTTCCACATCAAAGTGCATGGCGATGTCCTCAAATTTACGCCGAGACAGCAGGTGGAAGCATTCATCGAGAATGTGGTACTCCAGGGTCTTGGTGCGTTTTTCCCGCTCGAGTTGCACCATGAGACACTGCCGGAGATCTCCAGCACCTAGACCAGGTGGATCGAGAGTGAGCAGCATGTCTTGGGCAAATTCCAGTTCTTCCAAGGGCCTTCCCTCTTCTGCGGCGATCTCGACCAACGGTTTTTTTAACCAGCCGTTGTCATTCAAATGACCGAGCAGGCGCAGGATGTCTTCTTTCTCTTCGTCATCGAAACGCATGCCTAACAATTGACCTTCGACATGTTCGGCAAGAGTCACTGGCTTGGTCAGGGATTCCATGACGAACTGGCGGCGTTCTTCATCCTCAGGGGTGGCGAGGCTACGCGCTGGTGCAGGGTTCCACTCCTCATCTCGCTGAGCCAGTTTGCTCAATTCCTCATCCCAGGGATCTTCGATGGGATCTTCCGCCGAAGATTCCAAACTGGCATCTATGCCACCTTCGAGCTCCAAAACGGGGTTTTGCTGCATTTCCTGCCGAACAAGGAGATCCAGCTCATGAGTAGGGGTTTGCAGAACAGCAAGTTTCTGCCGGAGTTCCAGCGACAGATGCTGTGACAGTTCTGGGGCTTGCAGGAGGGAGTTGGAAGACACGACGCGTAGAATGGGGATCAGAAACGAAGTCAGAAGACAACCATCTCATTGAGAGACAAATCAATGGCGTATTCGTTTCACAACTTTTGCAAGAATCATGCCCAGCGGATAAAGCTTTGGCAGGGGTAATCCTACAGGCATTTGGGGATGATGAACTGTTTGTTTTGCAAACTGCAAGGGATGGGCGAGTGCATCCTGCAACACCGAAATCATCACCATCGGATGCCTTACGGCACAGGTCTTGCAGTGTTTTTCTCCCCTTACTGCTCCCATGACTTTCAAGATCATCTGTGAACTCGACTACACGGCCACCGCACCGCTGACTTTTTTACTGAACATCCGTGCTCAGAAAAATTCGCGGCAGAGAATTGTGGACGAAACCTTCCACCTCACGCCTTCGATGCCACACGTGGAGCACACAGACCACGTGACAGGAAATCGGTTTGATCAAATCACGGCGCAGATCCCAGGCCTATACCACATTCGTTATGAGGCCACCGTCGAGAATAGCCCAGAGCTGGTTTATCGCCACAATCTGGCAGACACGGAGGTGCATGAGTTTCCTTTGGAGGTGCTGAGCTGTTTGTATGCCAGCCGTTATTGCCAGTCGGATCGTCTCGGAAATTTAGCCGCTCAGCAATTTGGGGACTGTGAGACACCTTTAGACCGGGTGCTGGCAGTGATTAAGTGGATCGAAGAACACATCTCGTATGTCAGTGGTTCCACGGATGCGAGCACTTCAGCCGTGGATTCACTGGTGGAGCGGCGAGGAGTGTGCCGGGATTTTGCGCACCTGGGCATCGCCATGTGCCGGGCGATGAATATCCCAGCGCGCTATTTCACGGCCTATGCGCATGAGCTGAATCCTCCGGATTTTCATGCCTGCTTTGAGACCTGGATCGGCGGGCGCTGGTTGCTGTGGGATGCCACAGGCTTGGCCTCGCCAGACGGGGTGGTGCACATCGGCACAGGACGAGATGCGGCGGAAGTTTCCGTCTGCACCTCGTTTGGAAATTTGCAGTTAGACCGCCAGAATGTGAGCTGCGAGGCACTGGATAAAGATTACCGCAAACTGACGGTGGAAGAACTGCAACGCGTCTTCATCTGCCACACGTAATTCATTGCAATCCCGTCCCGGCGGGATGACCTCAGAGGTTGCTTTTATGAGACGTTTTCACATCGAGCATCGCACGGTGTATCGCTACTCTGAGCCGGTGCGCTTTGGCCTGCATCGTCTGGTATTGAGACCCCGAGAAGGCCATGACATCACCGTGGTGAGGCACGACCTCATCGTTCAGCCAGAGGCGAAGTTTTTTTGGCTGACCGATCTGTATGGCAACAGCATCGCCATCGCTGAAATGCCTAAAATGGCCGATCGTCTCGAGATTGTGAATCGGGTGATCCTCGAAAGAGCTTCCAGCGCAGAAGATGAGGCACCCAGGCGTATCAGCCGCCCATCTTTGGTAAGCTTACCCGTGGCGTATCCACAGATGGAGCAGCCTGTGGTGAATGGCTATCTACAGCCGGTGTATCCGGAAGACCAACCGGTCATCGGCCAATGGACGGCGGCGCAGATGGAGAGTCATCCCGCCACGACAGCGGTGGCAGCCGTGGCCCATCTGAACCGCTGCATTCATCAACAGATCCGTTATCGGCGAAGGGAAGAACGAGGGGTGCAAACTCCAGCAAACACTCTGACCTTTAACACTGGGTCATGCCGAGACATGGCAACTCTGCTGATGGAGGCCTGCCGTTCTCTAGGATTGGCCGCGCGATTTGCAAGTGGTTACCTGGATGCGGCGGCAGCCACAGCAGGCCGAGGATCTACCCATGCGTGGGTGGAGGTGTATTTTCCTGACAATGGCTGGTGTGGCTTTGACCCCACCGTGGGGGAGGCTTTGTCCCCCAAACACGTGACTTTAGGGGTGAGCGCTCACCCGCGCGGGGTGATGCCTGTCAGCGGGATTTACGATGGCCCACCGGGCTGCTACCTGGGCATGGAGGTGGCAGTGACGATCCGCGAAGGGCCTGGAGATGTGATGCCTGAAGCAGCGGTGAAAGTGACGGGCCTCTCCTGATCCAAGCTGAAGAAGCCACGACTGCAATCAGGATTAGAGTCTTGACGATCTAGAGCTCAAGCTACTTTGGCCGGAGCGGATAAGAGCTCTTTGCGTGTTGGGCCTAACCATGGATTGCACTTGGGTTAGACCGCTCAACAAAAACCGCCCTCCCACCAGAAAATGGAGAGAGGGCGGCTGGGGTTTTTAAAGTTGCGAAAGTGACAGGCTAGGCCGGTTACACCTCTTCGATGTAGCTGCGGATTTTTTCCTTGGTTTCACCCGTGCGTTGCTGGAGACGACCGAGGAGTTCATCTTCCTTGCCTTCTTCAAAAAGAAGGTCGTTGTCGGTGAGCTCAGCGTACTTTTGCTTCAGCTTACCTTTGGTTTCGTTCCAGGTGCCTTTGATTTTGAGCTTGGTCATAATGTTCAAGGGTTGGTGTTTTGAGGGGAAGATTACTTCCCTCAATGCCTCTCTTTTGCTCAAACCGTGCCAGAGGCTTTCCGGCGTAATAAGCCCTTGGTAATCAAGGCTTAAAGAAGTCCGAGATAGGTTATGCAAGGTGCTCTGTTTGCCGAATGCACAGTCTTGGTTAGGTATCTTGCAAGGAAGCAAGAGCTGTCTCCAAGGCTTCGATGCGAACAGGTTTAATCAAATGGGTGACAAAACCTGCGGCGCGACTGCGCACAAGGTCCTGCTCCATGCCAAAACCACTGACGGCAATGCCTTTGAGCGGCAGTTGATCCGCCAGTTCTTTCATGAGTTCGTATCCCGTGCCATCTGGCAGGCCGAGGTCTGAGATCAAGAGGTCAAAGTTATTTTGCTGGGCACATTCACGGGCTTCCTGAAGGGAGCCTGCGGTGTGCACTTCATGCCGACGCCGACGCAGGAGGGAGGAGAGGGCGGTGCGGGTAGGCTCGTGATCTTCGACCAAGAGGATACGCAAGGGCGGACGCGGGGCGGGGGCGGGTTTCTCCGCCGGTGGCAGGGGAATAGGGGAAGAGGTGCGGGAGGGGTGGGCGCTGCTGGCCTTCGAAATGCGGGGCAGCTTCACCGTGAAGGTGGCCCCATGACCGCGACCGCTGCTGGTGGCCTGAATGTGGCCCTGATGCAGCTCGACCAACATGCGGGTGATGGCCAGGCCGAGGCCGAGGCCCCCGAAGTGTTGAGAGCCTCCTTTGAGGGCGTGATCTCCCTGGGAGAAAGCATCAAAGATGCGCTGGATCTCCTCTTCAGTCATGCCGATGCCAGTATCTGTGACTTCCACAGTCACGGCGTCTTCCTCCTCTAGAGCCCGAGCGGTGATCTTGATGATGCCGCTGGCTGGAGTGAATTTGACGGCATTGTTGAGGAGATTCCAAAGAACCTGCTGGAGACGCACCGCATCGGCCAAAATGTCCAGCGGGGTGGGTGAGAGATCAAGCTGGAGGTGGACTTTCTTACCAGCGATCTCGCTCTGGATGGTGGCCAGGGCATCCTGGATGACTTCTTTGAGATCCACGGGCTGGAGATCGAGCGCTAACTTACCCCGGGTGATACGGGTGATGTCCAGGAGGTCGTCAATGAGGCGGGCTTCGAGGTCCACATTTTTGCGGATGGTCTCAAAGTCTGCGCGGGCACTTTCGGGGATGTCGAGGCTTTTGCTGCCTTCACTGGCGAGGAGCAAGACGGGGCTCAGAGGGGTGCGTAGCTCATGAGACAGACGCGCGAGGAAGTCATCCTTTGCCCGTACGGCTTCCAGTGCGCGGTCTCGGGCCTGCTCCAGGTCATGCTCTGCCTGCTTGCGCATGGTGATGTCTGTCAAGACGGTGACGATGCCGACGACTTCGCCTTCAGCATTACGCTCGGGAACGAAGATGACGTGACCCCAGCGGGAGCCGAGGCTCTCATAAGGAATGGCCATTTCAAACTCGACCCGCTCGCCCTTAAACGCGCGCTCCATCATGCTGAGTGCGCTGCGATAGGCACTTTCACTGACGACGTCGCTGGCGTGTTTGCCGATGACGTCTTGGGGCTCGAAACCATAACGCTGGGCGTAAGGTCGGTTGACAAATTTATAGCGGTGCTGCTGGTCAAACTGAGCCAGGAGGACGGGGGCATGATCCGTCACGAGACGGAGCTGCTCTTCGCTAGCGCGCAGGGCGTTTTCGGCTTCGCGACTGTCTGTGATATCTTGGGTGATGATGAGGCCGGCGATGACTTGCCCCTTGCCATCTCGGATACCGACGACGCTGTTTCGCACCCAGACGTAACTGCCGTCTGGCAGGATGTCCCGCTTTTCGATGATGAAGGAGGCGCCGCCTTGGATCATGGCATCAAAGACCGCCATGTTTTGGGTGCGATCCTCGGGATGAGTGATGGCATGGACATTGAGCCCGATGAGTTCTTCACGGGTGCGCGCGACGATCTCACAGTAAGCGTCGTTGACCATGGTGATGCCGCCTTCAAGATTCGTCTGGACGATGCCGGAGCCTGCCTGGGCAAAGATGGCGGAGAGGCGCGCTTCACGCTCACGGAGGATGCTATCCGTGCGCTTGATGTCTTCGATGTCGGTATTGGAGCCGTACCATTTGATGATGTTCCCGCTCTCATCCATGACGGGCATGGCGCGTGTTTTAAACCAGCGGTATTGACCGTCTGCCCGGCGGATGCGGACTTCCACATCCACAATGCTGCGGGTATGGGAGGCCTGATTCCAGGCAGTCTCCATGAGCGGGCGATCCTCTGGATGGACGGCTTCTGTCCAGCCATGGCCACGCTGTTCCTCCTCCTTCCTTCCAGTATAAGTGCACCACTGGGGGCTGACGAAATCCCAGCCGCCATCCGGCGCACTTGTCCAGACTAGATGCGGCATGGCCTCGGCCATGTCGCGCCAGCGGCGCTCACTGGCGCGTAGGGCACCCTGCACTTGCTTGACCTGATCCAGCTCACGCTGGAGGGAGGTGTAGAGCTCTGCATTATCAATGGCGATGGCGGCCTGGGCAGCCATGCCCACAAGCATACTCTCAGTGGCCTCAGTAAAAATGCCCGGCTCTGGGTGACCAAAGAGCATGCTGCCGATGACTTGGCCCGAGTTTGACACGACGGGGACGGCGAGGTAACTGCGTACCGGGAGATGCCCAGCAGGCATGCCCTTGAAGGGGGTATTTTTCCCATAACGAGGGTCTAACAAAATATCATCCACACGCACGACGCCTTCGCCTTTGAAGGTGGGGGCAAACAGTGCCGTATTACGGGGCATGGGGAACTTGGCAAAGGCCTCACGCGGAGCTCCGGAAACGGTGAACAGGGTTAAGGCCTCTCCGCTTTCATTCGTGACGTTGTAAAAGAACGCGCCAAACTGGGCACCGCTGATCTCGCAGCTCGCGTCGGTGACACTCTGCACGATTTTTTCGAGATCTCTTTCTGCGACCAGGGTGCTGCTGACACGGTTCAGCACGGCGAGGATCTGGGACTGCTGACGCAGGGCTTCCTCCGTCTTTTTGAAGGTGGAGATGTCGAGGCTGATGCCCGCCCACTGGATGATCTGGCCTTTTTCATCCCGAATGGGGATGCCACGCGAGAGGACGGGGTGCCAGTGGCCATCCACCCCTTTGAACCGATGTTCTCTTTCCCAAAGACCTCCATGCTGGGAGGCTGCGTACCAATGGGAGAGCGTGGCTTCACGATCATCCGGGTGAAGCGTCTGATGCCAGCCATCATTGGCGCACTCTTGCTGGGTGAGGCCGACGAGCTTGAGGAAAGAATCGCTGGCGTAGATATTGCGGCCCTGGGCATCGCTGACCCAGATGCCGTAGTTGGTAGATTCGCCAATGCTGCGGTAGAGCTGCTCTCTGCGCACGAGTTCCAGCTCGTTCTTTTTCCGTTCGGTGATATCGCGACCGATTTTGGAAGCGCCGATGATGTGTCCCTCGGCATCTTTGATGGGGGAGATGGTGAGGGAGATATCCACCAGAGTGCCATCCTTGCGCTGGCGGATGGTTTCGAAATGCTGGATGTATTCACCCCGGCGGATGCGGTCTAGGATGATAGGCTCTTCATCCTGGCGATCTTGAGGGAGTAAAAGAGTGACCGGCCGACCAATGACCTCATCTGCGGTATAACCAAAAATGCGCTGGGCACCCATGTTCCAACTGGTGATGAGGCCGTCTAAGTTCTTGCTGATGATGGCATCGTCCGAAGAAGTGACGATGGAGGCCAGACGTTGGCGAGCCTCCGAAGACTGCAACTGCTCCAGCACCAAAGCAGCGGAGTGAGTGACAATGCGGATGAAATTCAACTCCTCTGCATCAAACTGAGTGCGGACGCGACTGGCGAACGAAAGGGTGCCGAGGAGCCTGCCACCAGCGATCAGAGGATGGCAAGCATAGGTCTGGATGCCGAGGCTGCGCACAAGGTCCGCTCTCGGATCCTGAGTGTTTTGGATGTCGTTTGCAACGATGCTCTGACAGGTCTGGGCGACGGTGCCGCAGACGGCTTGACCGAAGTTCAGCCGATGCATGGCGCGGGCAGTGGCTTCGCTGATGCCCGCACTGGAGTGCAGCTCCAAGCTATCCCCCGCTGGAGTCACCATGAAATTGAAGTACGTGTCTGCACGGAGGTGCATGGTGACGCGGGAGAACAGCTCGCGAACGACCGTTTCAGGATTCCGCGCGCTGATGAGCTGAGCGAGGGTTTCTGAAAGGAGCTGCATGCGCTCACCCCGCTGCTGGAGATCCTTCGCAGCACGCGCCTGCTCCACCAGAGGCCGCACGCGGGTAATGACGTTTTCCAGCAGTCTCAGCTCATCTTCCCGCCAGCTCCGTGGCTGCGCGGCACCGATGGAAAGCCAGGTGCGCACCTGGCCAGCCTGAGAAAAGGGGACAATAGCGAAGGAGCGGAGGCCGATTTTTTCAAACCGCTCTGTGATGGCCTGGGTATGCGGATGGTGATGGACATCCTCCACGGGAAGGAGGCCCTGCTGAATGGCCTGCCAGAGCTGCGGAGGGATAAAATCCTGCGGCTGAAAGCGGCCTTCTAACAGCGGCATACCTGGGCCAGCCCAGTCTTCTGTGATGGTGAGCACATTTAGACTGTCGTTAGCCTCGATGAAACCACAGCGATCTAACTGAAGGTGATGACCGACCTCCTCTGAGGCGGTGTGTAAGATGTCTTGAGGCTCATTGAGTAGGCTGAGCTGCTGACTGAGGGCGCTGAGAAAAGTGGCGTGCTGGATGGCACGTTGGCGTTCTTCCAACTCTTGCTTGAGCGCCCTAGCCGTGGCGTGGGATGCAGTGATGTCTTGGAAGATATTGATGGCACCGATGATGCGGCCTTCTTCATCCCATAAAGGGTCAATGCTGACGCTGGCGATGAAGCGGCTGCCATCGGCCCTCTCAACCTCGGCTTCTAGGTTGCGAAAACTTTTCCCATGCAGGACGGCATCCGCCATGGGGCTTTGCTCTGGCGGGATGGCAGTGCCGTCTTCATTGAGAAGCCGATGGAAACCGCAGTAGCGTGTCTCTGGAGACTGCAACAGTGGGGTGTGACGCCATAACTCGGCGGCCCGCTGATTGAAGAAAGTGATGAGTCCCTGACCATTGCAGGTGTAAACACCAGCAGGCAAAAGGGTCAAAAGATGCTGGAGGCGTGCCTCCGCCTGGGTGGCCTGGCGGGCAGCCTGCTGGCGCGACTGAGCGAGGGTGAGGTGAGTGCTGACACGGGATAAAAGCTCGCGCCCATCGAAGGGTTTGATGAGGTAATCATCCGCCCCAGCATCCAGTCCCTCCACACGCGCCTCTTCGCCGGCTCTGGCAGAGAGAAGGATGACGGGGATCATGCGCGTAGCGGCATTTTCCCGCAGTGCCTGCAGCAGGCCAAAGCCATCTAAGTGCGGCATCATGACATCCGTCAAGACAAGGTCCGGAGGGTGCGTCTGGATGAGTTCCAGCGCGGCGCGGCCATCGCCCACCGTCTGCACCTCAAAGCGGGCGGAAAGGAGGTGGCGCACATAATCCCGCATGTCCGGATTATCATCCGCTAACAAAATGCGTGGTCGCGACTGGTCGGCAGAGTGAGATGCAGGTACTTCTGATGAGGCGTCTGTTTCTGCGGGAAGCCAGCGCGCAGCTTCCGTGAGGAAGGAAGTATCCACATGCTTGGCATGGGCGGTGAGGCTCTTGCGCAGGTGAGCTGCTGGCAGGTGGGCTTTCCCGCGAGGCAGGCTGACGGTGAAGACACTGCCTAGGCCGGGCTGGCTTTCTACCTTCACGGTGCCGCCGTGCAACTTTACCAGTTCCCCCACGAGGGCAAGACCGATGCCAGTGCCTTCATGGCTGCGCCCTTCAGCCCCCTGCACGCGGAAGAACCGCTCAAAGAGACTGGCCTGGGCTGCAACAGGGATGCCACTGCCGGTATCCGCCACTTTCAGTTCCACACCTTCCGCCTGATCTGTGAGGGAGAGGCGGATGCTACCCTGAAGAGTGAATTTAAAGGCGTTGGAGAGGAGATTGAGGACGATCTTTTCCCACAAGTCCCGGTCCACGTAAAGAGGCTCGCGCAGAGGCGGACACTCGAGGTGATAGTCCAGGCCTGCCCGTTTCATGGCAGGGGAGAAACTTTCTGCCAAGTCCAGGGTGAGTGCGGCGAGATCTACGGGCTCAAAGGCGGCCTCCATGCGCCCAGCTTCAAGACGAGAGAAGTCCAGCAAGGTATTGACCAGCTTAAGCAGGCGCAGACCATTGCGATGAGCCACAGAAATGAGTTCTCGATAGCCTGGCGAGCTAGGCGGCTCTGCCTGGGCAAGGAGATCTTCCAGAGGCCCGAGCATGAGCGTCAGAGGCGTGCGGAACTCATGACTGACATTGCTGAAAAAGACCGTTTTGGCATGATCCATGGCGGCCAGTTCCTCAGCCCGCTGGCGCTGCCTTTCATAGGCTCGTACATTGCCCAAAGCAGCGGAAATTTGACCGGCCAGGAGTTCGAGAAAGCCCTGATAGGGAGCGTCCAGAGGGCGGTAGGGGTTCAGGCCCACCACCAGGTGCCCGGCTGGCTGGTCTGTGCCTTGCTCATGAATGGGAATGAGGGCGGCTGTGGTGGAAGGCTTATCCCAAGCCGTGAGGGGCAGGTCTGTAAAACGGGAGCCTAGATCCTCCAGACACATGAAGGTAGGGCTCAGCGGCCAGACGTTTTCACTCGCCCCCAAGGTGAGGCGTTCAGGGGCAGCCACATGGCTGGAGGCCAAGCCCTGACAGCAGGAAAGGCGTGTTTCCACGCCGTCGGCCTCGGCAAGGTAGATAAGAGCAAAGGGAAGATCTTGCGGCTGCTGCTCGATGCAGTGCTGAAAGGCCGCGCACAGCTCTGCCTCACTGGTCACGCCAGTCAGTCGAGTGGCTAGGTCACGCAGGAGGGAAAGGCGGCGTTCACTGATGATGCGCTCCGTCTCTTCTGTGACGACACAGAGCATGCCGCCGATGGCACTCCCCTCCCCTGGGATGGGACTGTAGGAAAAGGTGTGGTAGGTCTCTTCCGTGAAGCCACTGCGTTCGAGAAAAAGCTGCAGCCCTTCATCCCAAGTGGCCATCCCTGTGCTGACGACCGAGGTAGCGCGTGAAGCCACCGCCTCCCAAATCTCTTTCCATACTGCAGATGCAGGAGCGCCTAACCAATTTTTCTTCAGGCCTAACGTTGGCAGATACGCGTCATTGCAAAAGAACCAGAAATCCTCTCCCCAGCCTACCCACATGGCAAAGCGGGAGTTCAGCATGAGGCTGATGGTGGTGCGAAGACTCTGGGGCCAAGTCTCCAAAGGCCCAAGGGGATGCTGTGACCAGTCAAACTCCCGGATGCGTCGCCCCATCTCACCGCCCCCTTGAACCCAGGAGGTGGGATTTGGCTGAAAGGGAGGCTGGGCAGATTCCGTCTTCATGCCGCAGCGACCAGGACTGCAGATTCCTTTGGCAAAGTGAAGAAGAAGCGCATGCCGCCCCCTGCCACCGGTTCACAGCCGCAGCGCCCACCCTGGAGTTCGACCAAGCGCCGTGCGATGGGGAGTTCCAGATTTTTAGCACTGTGACCTTGATGGAGTTTTTCAAACGGCCAGAAGAGGCCCAGCCGCTGCTCCTCCTTCAATTCAGGTCCCTGATCCTGCACGCTGAATTCATACTCCGCGGGGAGTTCCTTCCACTGCATTTCGACCGTCATGCCAGAGATGCTGCGCTGCACGGCCTGCTGGAGCAAATTCGCCCAGATGATTTCCAGCCAAGCTGTGACACCCTGGATGTGTGGCCACGTCTCCGCTTCCTGAAGCCTCACACCCGCCTTCATGGCCTGCCGCTCCACGGCCTGCCGCCCGGCCCAGGCCACCTGCCCCATGTCGGCCGTTTCTTTGGGCCGTGGCTCGACCGTGGCCCTGGCGACCTGACTTGTGCGCTCAATCAGCCTCAAGACGGCCTGCGTGGAGTCAAACAGCGGCGTGGTCAGGGCTGCATCTTCTTCAGACTGATCACTGAGGATCTCTTTGAGCAACTCCGCTGTGGTAAAGATGCCACTCAGAGGTGTGCGAAGATCATGACTGATACGGCGGGCAAAAGTGAGCAGGTCTCCGCGCAAGCGTGCATTTTCACGGATCAACTCATGCCGCTGCAAGGCTGCCGAAAAAACCTGAGCCAGCAGAGGTGGGTGCCAGTCTTCCGCCGGAATGACGGTGAGATCCTGGCTATGAACGGAACCGCCGAGACAAACCACAGGCCAACGCGCCAGCCCTTCTTCCGAAGATAATTTGAGCGCCAGTTCCAATTCCCCCAGAGCAGGCTCGACGAGAATCAAGAGAGTCTGAGCCCCTTTCACAGAGAGAATGACCGCTTCATCCACGCCCGAGGCAGTGATCACCTCTGCGCCAGGAAACGCACGACTGATACCTGCCTGGGCAGCCTCCGTGGCGGTGGCATTTCTCTCGGCAAATAGGAGGTAGGCGGTCAGCATGGGCTCAGTTCGTCTGATGGTTCACTTCTATTTCGCGCAGGTTTGGCAATCTGCGCGTGTCTATCGGGCAGAAGGCAATAAAGCCGCACGAATCGCCAATTCCAAAGCCTGAACCTGGATGGGTTTGGTGAGATGGGCGACAAACCCGGCTTCAGTGCTGCGATCAATGTCTCTGTCCATGCCATAGCCCGTCAGGGCGATGCCTTTCATACTGTGCAAACCTGCGAGCTCCTGCATTAAATCGTAACCATTTCCATCCGGAAGACCAATATCTGAGATGAGTAGATCAAAAGACTGCTGCGCTGCAAGCGAGCGCGCCTCTTCCAATGTGGCTGCGGCACTGACCAGGTAGTCGCGCCGCTTCAGCAAATGAGCCAGTGCATTGCGGGTGGGCTCATGGTCTTCAACCAGCAGAACTTTGACCGCCTTCGTGCTCTGCGGTTCTAGAGTCACCTCTGGAGCCGTGGGTTGGAGAGTTAGGCAAATATCCGGCACTAGAGGCAAGCGAATGACAAAAACGGCCCCCTCACCAGGACCCTCACTGCAGGCCAAAATCTCACCCGCATGGCTCTGCACCAGCATCTGGCTGATCGCTAAGCCTAGGCCCAAACCACCAAAACGGTGGGAGCCCCCTTCTCCAGCATGATCTCCTTGAGCAAAAGCATCAAACACACGAGCGAGTTCCGCAGAAGTCATGCCGATGCCTGTATCCGTCACATGGATTTCCACCACATCCGCCTCTAGCAAGGTCCGCGTGCGCACCGTGATGCTGCCACCTTCAGGCGTGAACTTGACGGCATTTTTGAGGACGTTCCAGAACACCTGCTGGAGGCGCACGGCATCCCCCATCACCGTGTGGGCAGTGGCCTGAAATTGCTGCCGCAGAGAAAGGTGTTTGGCATGGATCTCCGCAGCGACGTTCATCATCGCATCCTCCAGCACGGCATGAATATCCACCGGCAGTCTATCCAGCGCCATCTTGCCGCGACTGATGCGGGTGATGTTAAGCAGATCATCAATCAATCGTGCTTCGAGATCCACATTCTTACGGATGGTCTCAAAGATACCCCGCACATGTTCCGGCAGGGCAGCGTCCTCAGCAGCATCACTGGAAAGCAGCAGGATGGGATTAAGCGGCGTGCGCAGCTCATGCGAAAGGGCGGCTAAAAAATCATCCTTAGCGCGTGAAGCCGCTAGGGCTTCGTCACGTGCGTGTTCCAGTTCCATCTGCGCCGTCTTGCGTGCGGTGGTGTCTGACATCACGCCAATCAAACCGTGGATTTGCCCATCCGGCCCACGCTCCGGCACATAGACCACGCTCATCCAGCGCAGGCCTAGGGTCGCAAAGGGAACTTGGATTTCAAACTCCTCCCGCTCTCCTTTTAGCACCCGCTGGAGATGGGGAAGGATCGCAGCAAAGGCCTCTTTACCCAGGACCTCCTGGATGTGCTTTCCAATGACTTGCTCGGGCTCCATGCCGAAGCGACTCGCGTAATGACGATTGACGAATTTGTAGCGATAGTCGCGGTCGCAGAGTACTAAAAGCACAGCGGCGTGGTCGGTCACCACCCGCAGTTGATTTTCGCTCTGGCGGAGGCGTGTTTCTGCATGGAGGCGGTCTGAAATCTCCTTTTCGAGCTGCCGCACATGCGTCTGCAGTTCTTCATTTTTGCGCGCCAATTCATGGCGTTGAGTTTCTAACTCACGCTGGATGGCGGCTTTTTCGGTGGCGTTGTCCACAGCGCGCCTGAGCACGATGGCGTTGGTGGCCCCCTTGGGCAGGAAATCATGGGCCCCACTGCGCAGCGCATCCACGGCCAGTTCCACCTCATGATTGGAAGTCAGCATGACGATGCCAAAAGCATTTTCGCCATGGATCGAGACGATTTTTTTGACCAGGCTTACACCGTCACTGTCCGGCAGGTTAAAATCCAACAGGACGCAGTCAGGCCGCCGTGTTTGAAGGTATTCCAAGGCCTGGGCGGCCGTCGCCACTTCGCCAATTTCGCAGGGAGCTTGAACACCGCGAGTGAGATAGCGGCGAAAGATGACGGCATCCGTCAACGAATCATCCACGATCAAAACATGTAACGGGGAGGAGGCGAGCATGGTTGTCTGGGCCGAGGGTCTTGATCAGGCGGGTAACCCGCTGTCGTCAGGCTTCTCCAAAACGATACCGCCACTGGAAGGACGTGGCAAGCGAACGGCCTCCACCCAGTAGTCCACCAGCAGCTCGACCGCGCGTTTAAAGGCGGTGTAATCCGTCTGCTTCACGAGATACGAATTGGCCCCATTTTCGTAACACCACTCGATGTCTTGTGGGTTGCTAGATGTCGAGAAAATCACTACCGGGATCAGTTTGAGGCGGCGATGCTGGCGCACCGCACGCAGCACTTCTTTACCATTAAGACCGGGAAGATTCAGATCCAGAATGATGAGGGCGGGAAGCTCTGGGAGCGGTTTTTGCGGTAACCTCGGGGCATTTAGGATGGTGAAGACCTGCTCTGCACTCACGCAGCGTTGCAATTTCACAGACACATCCGGCCGGGCCCGGCGGACGATGCGTTCCAGGGCAGCGTAATCCTCATCACTATCCTCAACGATGAGGAAGGAAGGTGTCACAGATTCGCTCATGGTAAATTGGGGTCGGTTTCCAAGGTGAAGAAAAAAGTCGTTCCATGCCCAGGCAGAGAATCTACCCAGATTCGTCCGCCATGACGTTCGATGATTTTGCGTACGATCGTGAGGCCTGCGCCCACGCCACCACCATAGTCCTCGCGGCCGTGCAGTCGTTTGAAAATTTGGAAGATCAGCTGCTGGTGCTCCGCCGCGATGCCGATGCCATTGTCACGAACGTAAAAGACCGTGGGACTATCGAGCTCCCCGGCCTGCCAGCCGATCTCAATCTGTGCTGGAGTCTTGTCGGTGTATTTGATGGCGTTGCTGATCAAATTGGAAAAGACCTCACCCAGGCGATCCGCGTCTCCATAAACCTCAGGCAAGGGGCGTGGGATGTTGATGTGAGCGCCGCTCTCCTGGATGCGGGCGATGAGCATCTCCTTCGCGTCTTCGATGGCCACATTCAGGTCCACACGCCGACTGTTGATTTCTCCCCGTGAGAGACGCGAATAATAGAGCAGCGAGTCCAATAAAGTCTCCATGCGCTCCGTCAACCTCATCATGGTACGGAGGTAGTTGACGCCCTGATCATCCAACTGATCCGCAAAGTCTTCGAGGAGAAAGTTCGAGTAATTGCTGATGCCACGCAGGGGCTCCTTGAGATCGTGAGAAGCCACGTAGGCGAAAGAGTCGAGTTGGCGATTTCTCTCATCCAGCTCCGCATTCAGCCTAACCAGTTGTTCAGCTCTGCGAACCTCCGTTTCCAAGATCGTCTGCCGCAGCATGCGAGCGGCATCAATTTCACAGGCAAGCCAGGGCCGGGATCTCCCCCTCACTTCTTCCTGCCAAAGCTCAAAGGATTTCCGCGGCGTCAATCGGTCCCCATGAGGCCCGGTTTCCATCGGTTTCGTCGGGTCACCAGCCCAGCTCATGGTTTGCTTTTCTTCGGGTCGAAACCAAAGGACGTACGCCGGCGTCTGACGGGATAAACGGGCGGCTAAAACACCACTGGCCAGCTCCGCGCACTTAGCCCAGTCTGGGAACAATTTGGAAAGGTGATCGGTGGCCCAGACGGAAGGCTCGATGCTTTCTGCCAATTGCAAAGACAGGGCTCGCACGCTGTCTTCATCTGGCGTTTCACCGCGCAGATAGACCATGTCATTGAGCAAAAGAGCCGCACCGCCCGCCTCGATGCCGGCGAAGGTGGTGCCTTTACTTTGGATCAATACCGGGTGGAATTCTGCGTGCAGAGCCATGGCATCTGCCAGCAAGCGGTGCTCCTGGTGCAGGCGCAGTTTATACTCATGCTGCTCGTCACTTTCCTTGTTGCTGACCTGGAGGGACAGCATGTGGGCTAAAAACTCACAGGCCATGCGCGTGGTGTGCGAGACGTAGCGAGGAGAGTAATGGTGACAGGCGAAAAGCCCCCAAAGCTCTTCCCCAATGACGATGGAGATAGACATGGAGGCCCCCACCCCCATGTTTTGCAGATACTCTGCATGGATAGGGGACATGGAGCGGCTAACGCAGTAGCTCATGTCCAGTGGCAGGCCAGTATCTGGCCGGAGGGCAGGCACCAGGGCCACAGGCTCGTATTTGACGTCCGGGTTCAGACGGAGCTGAGATTTCACAAACAAGGTGCGGGCCTGTTTCGGGATGTCTGAAGCTGGGTAATGCAACCCAAGGTAGGACTCCAAATCCGCCCGCTTAGACTCCGCGATGACATGCCCTGAGGCATCGTCCGCAAAGCGATACACCATGATGCGATCAAAGCCGGTGAACTCCTGCACGTGCTCTGCCGCACGCTGGCAAAACTCCACCACGGAAGTCGTGCCCTGAAGCTGATTCAGCGTGTGCTTGAGCGAGACATACACCGCCTCATGCACCATGGAAGTCTGGTCTGGCCACTGTTCCAACTCCAAAATCAGCAGGCCTTGATGACGGTGAAGCAGAGCCTCAAAAGTCTGACCCGCAGGGCCCACTTTCAGCGGAGGCAGGTAATGCGGAGAAGCTTCGAGTTGTTTCGATAAAACGTGTTTTTCCAGGTAAGCTGAGTCCGAGTCTCTCAGCAACTCGATTAGGGTCTTCTGCAACAACTCTTCCAGTGGCAAGCCGAGCCGCTCAGGCGCATTCGCACTGGCCTGTAAAATGGATAAACTGGGCTCTGCCAATACCAGGATCAGGGCATGGGGCTGGACCGAACCCGGAATGTGGATGGGCTCGCGGTCACAATTGGTCAGATCAACAGGGTCGGACATAGGCGTGACTTATTGGAACCAACGAGTGAAAGAATCAAATGTCTGCGAGGCCGCCTCAGCCGCCGCAGCCTTCTGTTCGGGATGGCGCAGTGCCCAATCCTCGGCCCAGGCACCAAAATCCCGCCACTGTGGGACGGTGGCCTCCGCATAACCTGAAAAAAAACGTCCGCCCGTCTCGGGAGTAACTTCCAAATGCTGCTTCAACAGACGGGTAATCACCTGCCCACCCAACGTCGAGCCCTCAAGCACATACAGACAGCCGACCGCTGCCCCTGGTGGGGTGAGATCTGGCAAGGCGGTACAACGTGGCAAAGCCGAAATGTCCTGAGCCGTGAGCCCTAGCGCCAGTAAATCCTCGGTTAACCAGGGCGTCTTTCTCCGGGATTCAAAGTCCCACCCTTCTGACCGCCAATCCAGGGCCTGGGCGAGGTTTTCTTCCAGAGGTTCATAAAGAGAAAAAAAGCGCTCCAGCAGTTTCACATAGCTGGTTTTGGATTCAAAATAGCGGACGATGTCCAGTTGCTTTTCCAAGGCCGCATGCACGACGGACGTCTGCGTTTTTAGATCGTGAAGGAAAGCCATGCGAGGTGAGGGGGAGTTTTTTCGAAACTCTATCGTATCTGATCTGCCAAGCGGTCTTGCCCTAAACGCGAAAATGCAGCGTAGGCTTTAGAAGGCCCAAAAAAAAGGCCTAAATTCAAGTGGCTGACATCCACTCGAGAAATCCTACCCGATGCAACGGCGATGAATTCCCAATCTGCGCTCGGCCCTGGAACTCCCTACCCCCTCGGGGCCACCCTCAAATCAGGGGGTGTGAACTTTGCCCTTTTTTCCGCCCATGCAGAAAAGGTGGAGCTTTGCCTTTTCGATCAAGCCGAGGGCGGGCAAGAAACACGGATTGAGCTTCCCGAATGCACGAACCAAGTTTGGCATGGATTCATCCCCGGGATCCAGCCTGGCCAGTTGTATGGCTACCGAGTTTATGGCCCTTATGCACCCGATCAGGGTCATCGTTTCAATCCCCACAAACTCCTTTTAGACCCGTATGCAAAGGCGATCGGTCGCCCCTTGAAGGAGTGGGATGCCAGTCTGTTCGGTTACAATTTGGAAGATGAGGCCCTGGATCTTTCTTTCAATGACCAAGACTCGTCAGCCCATGCCCCTCTCGGTATGGTGGTGGATCCGCATTTCGACTGGGATGGTGACACTCCACCAGAGACCCCCTGGCATCGCACGATCATCTATGAGCTGCATGTCAAAGGCTTCACTCAAAAGCTCACCTCTTTACCTGAAAATCTGCGCGGCACCTATGCGGGTTTGGCATCGGATGAAGCCATGGATTACCTGAAAAAACTGGGTGTCACAGCAGTGGAGTTGCTGCCAGTGCATCACCACCTGGATGATTCATTTTTGCAAGAACGCGGCCTAACGAACTATTGGGGATACAACACCCTTTCTTACTTCGCCTTTGAGCCGACGTACGCCTCCACTCCAGACCCGCACGCGGCCATGCATGAATTCAAAGGCATGGTCAAGCGCCTGCATGAAGCCGGCATCGAGGTGATTCTCGACGTGGTTTACAATCACACGGCGGAAAGTAGTGAGCGCGGGCCCACCCTCTCCTTCCGTGGCGTGGACAATGCCTCCTACTACCGTCTGTCTCAGGAGCATCCTCGTTATTATGAGGACTTCACGGGCTGTGGCAATACGCTCACCATGGAGAACCCCTCCGGCCTACGATTGCTGATGGATAGCCTGCGCTACTGGGTCACAGAGATGCACGTGGACGGGTTCCGCTTTGACCTAGCCAGTGCCCTGGCGCGTGAGCTCTATGGCTGGAATAAACTCAGCTCTTTCTTTGACGCCATCGGCCAAGATCCTGTCCTTTCAACAGTTAAGCTCATCGCCGAGCCCTGGGACATCGGCATGGGCGGTTATCAAGTGGGTAACTTCCCCACCGGCTGGGCCGAATGGAATGGCCGCTACCGCGATGAAGTGCGCCGCTGCTGGAAGGGCAACGACCGTGCCAATGAACTTTCCAAACGCCTCAGTGGCAGCGCGGATCTGTATAACCACAGTGGCCGTGGCCCGCATGCCAGCGTCAATTTTATCACTGCGCACGATGGCTTTTGCCTGCGCGATCTGGTGACCTATAACGACAAGCACAACGAGGCGAATCTAGAAGACAGCCGCGACGGCGCCAACGACAACGAAAGCTGGAACTGTGGCCACGAGGGGGAAACCGAGGATCCCCAGATCCAGGCGCTGCGGCTGCGCCAGGCCAAGAACCTGCTGGCCACCCTCTTCCTCTCCCAAGGGGTGCCAATGATGCTGGCAGGCGATGAACGCTGGCATACCCAGCAAGGGAACAACAACGCTTACTGTCAGGACAACGACATCTCCTGGCTGTCCTGGGACCTGGACGCGACGGCGACAGAGATGGTGGAGTTTACCCGTCAACTCATCGCCCTGCGGCAGGAACAACCCGTGCTAGCCCGCAAGAATTTCCTCATGGGTCAGGCTCTGGAAGAAGGCCAGCCAAAGGATGTCATCTGGTGGAACCCTGAAGGCCGTGAAATGAATGAGGCGGACTGGGACGCCGGCTTCACACGCTGCTTTGGCATGTGGCTCCCAGGCAGCACCCTGCGCGAGATCGGGCGAAATCACCAGCCACGCACCAGTGACTCTGTCTTTGTCCTCATGAACGCTCACTTTGAAGACGTGAATGTCACCCTGCCTCAAGCCGATGGTGCCCCGTGGCAGCTCCGTCTCGCCACCACAGAGTTGAAGCTGGACAAGCGCGCCCGCAAGACGCCCCAATTGGCCTGTCCCTCCCGCTCACTGGCGGTCTTCATCTCAAAACGCGCCGCCTCTTAAAGACGCATCAGGACCATAGATTGCGATCCAGGGTGCGGTAGTTCACCGCTTCCAGGATGCTATCGGCATCGATCCTTTCGGCCTCTTTCAAGTCGGCCAAAGTGCGGGCGACTTTTAAGATGCGATCGTGCGCACGGGCGCTGAAGTTCATCTGCCCCATGGCATGTTCCATGAGGCCGCTACACTCTGCATCCAGCTCGCAGTGCTTCTTGATGAGGCGCGGTGTCATGCCGGTATTGGTATGCACACCAGACAGCCCTTTAAACCGGGCTGCCTGGATGGCGCGGGCTTTTTCCACCCGGTTGCGGATGCTTTCTGAAGACTCCCCTGGCTGCGCATTCGTCAGGGCCTTGAAGTCCACGATGGGCACCTCCACATGCAGATCAATGCGGTCCAAGAGCGGACCACTGATGCGCTGGCGATACTTTTGCACCATGACGGAACTGCAGCGGCAATCACGGCGCGTGTCACCATAGAACCCACATTGACAGGGATTTGAGCGGCGGTGATTCCGAGCAGAAACCGTCAAATCCCACCACTGTCAGAACAAAGGTCTATCGGTTCCGTGCCCTTAGATCAACATTCGGGGTGCAGACCAGACGCCCTTAGTCATTACCACCAAATGGAAGTTGATAATCAAGCTTTCCAGGCGCATTGGGGTAATCTAAACCAGTGACTGGATATCGACGGGTAGACACACCAACGCATGGCCTTCGTGCGAAGGTAATCTCGATACACCGTGGAAAGGAAACATTCCCTATCTCAAATAACTCAGAATAATTATTACCGTGAACATGCGCGATAAAATACTGGAAAGAAAGTTTTCGCACGATATTTAATAATCTAAGGCGGTAAGCCTCTTGACCAAGCCAATGAAATTCGACCGTTAGACCGACCACGTTAATTAAATTTGTTGGCTTTAGATTTTCCAAGACTTCATACTCAGCACCTTCTATATCCATCTTGAGTATGACAGGACTATGGCTGTAGCCAAGCTTTTGTAAATGTTCGGCGAAAGTGCCAAAGGACGGCTTGGATGCGGGCGCGATCCCTTCCGAAAATAATTCAATATTCTCGGTGCTTTTTACCGAGGCAGGCAATTGACGAATGGTATGATCGAAAAGAAATGCTTTTTTGCCTGTTTGGCGCACGAAATGTTCCTCGAAAGAAATGTCCCACCCAACACCATAGGTAAACAGAGCTGTAGCCTCTTCCAGCATGCGCTCAGTTACAACATAACCGCCATCTTCATTCCTGCCCAGTCGCAACAACTCTGAGCTGGATTCCATAGGTTGCAACACCTTTAAAAAAACATCTGATGATAACATATTATATATTTAATACTATTGTCTATGCCGCAATGGGAAGCAAATCAGCCACACTTGCTGATGATAGAGGCATGGCTTTGAAATGTCTTATCAGCAACGATGCGTATAACCCCCTCTCCTAAGTGGTGTGCAGCTAGCTGCCATTTATTTTATTTCAAGTGATGATGAATATCGGGACGATTCCCCCAATCGGCCACATGACGCAGAGAACCGCGATCTGGCGCTCATTCAAGATATCTAGCGATTTCAATAAATAGCCCAGAAGTGCTCCGGCAATGAACCAAAGAAGCAGACAAGCCATAAAGGTATAAAAAGGTTTGTATCATTGAATTAAGGGCAAGTTGAATTGTTGTTTTTGTTAAAAAGGCCCGCCACGCTATTCGTCACTATATCTACAAATCCTCCTAGGTTGGCTGTCGCTGCTCCCAAGACATTTCCGATACTGGGTCCTAGCGCCGATTCACCAGAAGATTTTGTCACAATTCCTCCACTAGTTAAGAGGTTTTTACCTCAAGCAGCTACAGAAATTGAGCTGCTTCAAAAACGTCCTCATAACTTCATGGGATACTGAGAAGCGGCATACTTTGGAATATTTCTCTCATTGGATACGGCATTTTCGGAGACTCTGAAAGCGCGTTATGAAGCATCCCCAAAGTCAACTGTATCGAGTCTTTTTTGTTTAACTCTGCTCAGATTGATGGGTTTCTCGCCTTAACCGAAACCTTTTCTTTAGATAACCGTGAAATCCTAACAACAAGGCAATGAATCCTAGACCCGTGAGGAATCTCAGGTTTCTGATAGTGGGCTCTATAGAGGTTGGCTGACATCGAGCCTTTATCCATACTATAACGGATTGAGGCACAATGGCTTCGCCTAGCTTAGCTGAGTACCAACCAACAATAATAATGTAAGCGCTAAATAAAATACCGAACCACGCTTCCTTTTTCCAATCAGTCGATAATCTTTTTTTCATGGGCATGTATCGCTATAAATATTTTCTGCCAGACCAAACAAAGAGCCCACAGCGCTGGCCAACCCTGAACTCACAAATCCGATCGCGGCATCAGCAGCTCCAACTACCGCTGCAGATCCCGTTATACCAAGTCCACCGGCAATCAGGCCTCCTCCATAACCCAGGGCACCGCCAATAAGACCGCTCGTAATCACACTTGCCGCACCACCGCCTTGTGCCGCAGCTGATAACGATGCCGAAATTCCCCCTGTTATAGCGGCCCCCAAGGCAATATTACCAGTTGCCCCCCCGACCGCGCCTCCAACAAAACCAGCCAAGGCACTGGCAACAGCATCACCAGCTGAGCCGCCGGTTGCAAGGGTTAACCCTGCACTGACAACGGCTCCGACAACTCCTCCTATTAGTGCTGGTATCAAAAAGGCAAAATTACCATAAACATCAACATAGTTCGACGGATTGTTACCAACAAATTGATAAAGATTAAAATTCACAGACGCGAATTCTCCCAATCTATCATGGGAGAGCCATCGTCCCAATTCCGCAGAATAGTATCTGAAGCCGTAGTTTGCCCACCCCGTCGCAAGATCAATAAATTCCGTGTGGAATAACAAATTCCATTGGCTAGAAGAAGCTGCTTGGGGAGCAAAGTTGGAATTGTAATAGGTCGTTTTACCGAATGCACTGAATCCAAATCTCTCTACAACATTTCCGTCTACATTACACAGGGCGATGATATCCATATCGTCGCGAAGTCCATAGAGCCGTTCGCTAAGAATGCCGTTGGTTGTTGGAGATCTATCTCTGAGGATCAATTCCCAACGATCAGACGGATTCCATACATATTGCTGCTCGGGATTTGTGCCACCGTTACTGCGCTCCTCGATGCACCGCCACTGACTGTTATAATAAAAGTGCTTGGTGGTCCCAGAGACCGTGCTGGTCGTTCGTCTATGTTGTCCATCATATCGATACTCAGCCAAGAGGGTCCCTCCCTCATTCTGAATTAAGCACAACCGATTCCAGGCATCCCATACCATTTTTCGGGCAGCTCCTTTCAGGTTTTCTCCGGAAGGTGTCTCTATCATGTTGCCGTTAGCATCATAGTCTGTGTGGCGAGTTTCAGCACTGTCAGGATAGATCTGGGTGATCTGGTTACCCCGGTTGCTGATCCTCCCTTGGTTGATGTCCACGACACCGTCGACTTGACGTTGGTATTGCTGCCAGTTTCCGCTGGCGTCATAGGCAAAGTTTTCCTGCCAAGCTGGCGTGCCTCCAATAGCCGTACGGTTGATATTTAGCACTCCCTGTTGACGTTGAGTCACCTGATCCAATCCGTCATAGCTAAAAACCTGATCCTGAAATCTAGCGGCTGGGGCCAGCAGATCTTTTCGCCAAGTCTTAAATGAGGCACGATCATATCCCCACTGGACATTCACCAGGACATCGGATGGATCATTTATCTTTTGCCATAGTGTCTGCTCCAGACGACCAAATCGGTCATAACCTGTGTAGGGATCTCCGCTGTCACCATCAGGCATTCCTGCTTCTTTCTTCCATCGCCTTTGAATATTTGCTCCGTGAATAGTGCTGACTACGGGCATACTGACACCCACGAACTGGTATTCCGTCAAAGTCTCCATATCGTCATGAACGGAGCGCACCCGATTAAGAACGTCATCAATGCTGCCGCTTTCACCATATTCATACGCAATGGCTCGACCATTAGGATAGATTATGCCTGTGCGTCGCAGTATATTGTCTTGTGTGCCTGTACATTGGTATTCAACTCTGGGGGTATTGTTGTCAACAACGCCGCTATGACTTTGCGCATCTGCAAGCAGGCAATCTATACCGTTATACGTAAGACGGACCTGATTAACAACGCTACCAGCTCCCGGACCGGGCTCGCTACCACTTGTTAGATATTCGACCCGTCCTCGACTATCGTATGTGGTGCTTATACGCCGTACTAACCCATCAACCCCCGGTGCCAGAGTTGTGATTCCATCATCTATCAAACGTCCCAGCTTGTCGCGGCGATAAGCATGAACATTGCCGTTCGGATCTTTGTAACCTGCCAATTCTCCCTGACGATTGTAAGTCATCCGTTCCGTCTGCCCGTTTGAATAGGTCTTACTGACCGCCAAATCACTACGTGCCACTTCACTCGAAACGAGCGTGGTCCCGTAGTCCCATGTTGTTATTTGATCACCTGTCGCCTGATTGCAGACGATCAGGCGAGCTAGGCCACCATCAGGCGCATACTCAAAGCGACTGATGCGACATTCGGCACCTGCTACGTCTATTTCGCCGACAGATTTCGCAGACACGGTAGACGAATTTGCAATGAGCCCCGACTGACGACCAGCCGCGTCCCGAAATGTGACCGTAGCCGTGCCGTTGGGTGCAATGGAGACTGATAACCCTCCGTCAACAGCATATTGTTGCTCCGAAACAAGGATGATATCAGAGGGTAAATGATGCACGGGGGAACGAACAAAGGGAGCCCCCCCATTCGTTCCGCAGTTGACTGAATAACGCAGACGCCCGATCGGATCTCGATACGTAGCTATGAAAGTGTCCCGTGATTTGGGCTGTTCTCCGTGAGGTCCTTTCAATGGGCCAAATCCGTCGGTATCGTCAAACCGAGCACGGCTAGAAGTCTCAACTTCCTGGCCTGCTGGATTATAGACAGTCCAATCTTCCTTAATCACAACATCAAGATCAACGCTGTTGGTATTCACATTCTCTGTAGAGCCAGCTTCCGCTACGGTGTAGACTGCGATAGACCGGTTCATCGAATCGAACACGGTTTTCTTTACCACCTTTGCGCCCGGCTGGGATTGCTTGATTACATTTCCGTTCGGATCGTACCATGTCCGAGCATGCAGGGAGCTTCCGAGGCTGCCATTTGAGTTCACATAAAAGCGCTTTTGCTCATACATCCGCCCATTCGAGTCGTAAGACATCGTTACCTCGTGAGTGCGATTACTTTGGGCAATACTGGTATGATAACGAGACTGCGTAGTCGCACGGCCCAAATTGTCATAGGCAGTCGTGGAAAAGACGTTGGATGATCCGTCGTTAACCTTTACAATGGTCGCGAAATTGCGATAATTATACGTAGTGCTGAGGACCCGATTATCTCCAGAGGTATTATTCACGGGTTCTGTCACCTGGGTTAGGTTTCCGTTTCCACCCGAGCTTCCTCCGTCATACTGCCCCAACCAGACGGGTCTCATGTTGTTTGCCGGATCGCCACCTCCAGATGGATCATTATCAGTTGCGCCAGAGTCATTGGTACCCACCCAGGTTGCAGTGAGCAGACCGCGTGCATCGAGGACGCTTCGGCTGACAGTTCCGCCAGGAGATATTGTGCGCCGGAGGCGACCCATCACATCATATTGGAAACGCTGCGCGTTATAATTTGCGCCCTCGAGCCCTTCTCCTGTGGAAGGAATCACATGGTAAACACGGGTTTCCTGGATTCTGCCCCACGGATCACGGATATCTTCCTTCCATTTTGTCCATTGGTTCTGCGACGGCCATTCACCAGATTTGCCGAATGTATCTGGCCCCAACGGACCACAGAAACAGTCAGGCGTCGCGTCTACCTCCCGCAACGAACGCTCACTCGCGTCCAACTGAAACAATGTCACAGGTCCGGTGATGTGCCAGGAAGCCGCCGCCCCCTCATTGCTGCACCAACCTTTCGCTTGCCACAGTTGTCTGGTAACGTCGCGATATAATGAATAACTTACTGGCCGGACCCAGAGAGCGGCCTCGCCATTCATTCCAATGGTAGCAGGATCAATTTCGATGACCGGCTGCAAAGCTCTCAAAGGTCTTCCAAATACGTCTCTTACATAATCGCTTGTCAAGTGCGCGCCAAAACCAGATTTGGTAACCCAACCTGAAGGCGCGTTAGCAACCAGAGAGGTATTAACGTCCTGGATTTCCTGGATGACCGAGCTGTTGAACAGCGTGAATGAGCGATACGAGATCACGCCTCGGGGATCTTTAAGCCAGGTGGCAAACCCAAATGTATCGTAACTTTCCTGAGCGGACGCAGCTACCCCGGTCCCATTTTGTTCTATGGGAACGACCGGATAAGTTGTGGTTTTTTGCTTGATGGCAAATGTTGCCTCTCCGGCTGTTCCGGTGTACCAGGTATAAGTATATGTTGTACGGTTAGCAGTCGCGGTGCTTCCTGTGACTGGATAGATAACCTCGGCACTAACCGGATAGATTTTATGTCCGAATGCCTCTTTAATGGCATACTGAACGGACCTTAGAATGCTCGGAGAACCAGCGGTACCGTTCTTGACGACCATTTTTTCCAACAATCCTGCCACTGCTCCCAGAGAAGCATTTGTTGTCGAGTAAAAGGTCTGTTCACGGATCAGGCCTTGGTTTGTTTTCAACGTGACAACCAATGGCCCACCCGAATTCGGTTCCGTGACAGAATCCACGGCTTCTGACGATGCCAAAAGTTCCACGTCGAACTTGTGATTGTATTTCGCATACTCATACCACTTGTTTGAAACCCCTTGAGCCAAAATTTTCAGCATCACTAAACCCGCTTTATTAGTATAAACTCGTCGACTGGTTCCATCAGGTAAAAACTCTGTGGTTTTTGTATTCCAGGTATTGACATCCTGAGTACCAGGTTCTGCCGGGTTTATTTCATAGGTAAAGGAGATGGTCTTACGACCGCCCTGGAGAGATTCGATCTTAAGCCGCTTTGCAGTATCGTACTTGAAATGATAGTCGGCATACTTGGATAACGTCGAATCTGAGGCACCTGCGGGATTGTACCCATCTGCAGCCATTTGGTCATAGGCCTGCCCACGGATGGCATATTTGAGACCATGAACAAACCCATCGGACGAAGCTGCTTTGTAGTATCGGTAATATTTACGCTCAATCACTTCCCAGAGCTCACGACCAGCATTGAATTGTTCGACTGCGACGTGCTTCAAGTCTCCGCGATTTCCACCGGTGTCCGTATCGTTGTAGTACTGGTACACTGCACGCTGAACGGGATTTCCGTTAATCACCAATGTAACCACGCTCAAATATCCCAACGAGTTACCTTGACTAAAGTAGTCATACCTATAGCTCACTGCCTGATCGGCATGCAGTTGTCTCATCGCGACAACCTTCCCGCTGCTGTCATGCGAAAATTCACTTCGCCAACCTGCCTTATTAATCAATGCACGTTGCTGCCCAGAAAGTGCGCTCGAGTAAACGGTAGAATTGTCGTAGAAGGCAGTGCGATTGCCTTGACGATCAATCCAAACAAATTCCGATTTAGCACCATCATGATACAAGATATCTTCGGTCCTGTACTGAGATCGATAAACTCCGTCAGTCGTCAATGTAAACCAAAGACTGTTATTAGCGCTATCGACAATGCAAATTTTTGCGGGATGATTATTTCCATACGAAGCAGAGAAAGTGAGAGCTCTGAACTGAGGAATCAGCCAACTGCATCCATTGATACCTAAACTGTTATTGCTGAGAATATTGGCATACTCCCGATCGTGCCCCCATTGGACGCCAAAAGAGTTAAAGGATAAATCAGTTTCTTTGAACTGTAACTGTCCAGATGAATACCGAACTGGACATCCACTCGTAGATGTTGGCGGTCCCATTGTATTCGAATCGGTTGGATCCGAAGCTGTTGTCCCTTGACCGTTTTGTGCATTTCCACCGTTTTGATTCCCGTTGCCTGCGGCCGGAGCTTCGTCGGGGGGTTCCGGCGGTAAATTGGGATTAGGAGAGCCTGAGCTAGATGATCCGGATGATCCTGAACTGGACGATCCTGAACTGGACGACCCCGAACTGGACGACCCCGAACTGGACGACCCCGAACTGGACGATCCTGAACTGGACGACCCCGAACTGGACGATCCTGAACTGGACGATCCTGAACTGGACGACCCCGAACTGGACGACCCCGAACTGGACGATCCCGAACTGGACGACCCCGAACTGGACGATCCTGAACTGGACGACCCCGAACTGGACGACCCTGAACTGGACGATCCCGAACTGGACGACCCCGAACTGGACGACCCTGAACTGCTCGATGAGGACGAACTGCTTGATGAGGACGAACTGCTTGATGAGGACGAACTGCTTGATGAGGACGAACTGCTTGATGAGGACGAACTGCTTGATGAGGACGGGCTACTCGATGAGGACGAACTGCTCGATGAGGACGGGCTACTCGATGAGGACGAACTGCTCGATGAGGACGAACTGCTCGATGAGGACGAACTGCTCGATGAGGACGAACTGCTCGATGAGGACGAACTGCTCGAAAAAGAGAAAACAATCGAACCGTTGTCACCAGTGGTGAAATAAGGCACAGGTGTGTCAGTCGAATCTTCGAGCAAAGTCGGACCAACTTCTACAGCCACCAAAAATCCTGTCCCAGTGGTGGTTGGCACATTCAGGTTTTTGGATGTTAAAAGATCCATAGAGGCGCTGTTTGCCTCCAATGCCGCAAGCCATTGCTCTGACGTTACGTTTAGGGAAGCCTCCGGGAAACCAAACTCCAGGACGGTGGCATCTTCCGGCAGACCGTAATCCGCTGGATCGACTTCAACAACCGTACCAGAATTTTCTATTTCTGCCGCAAACGTCACGTAGGTGCTCATAATGAATATCGATGATATATAACCTGGACACAGGATTTATCTATCATAGGTCAGCAACTTTTTTATCTAAGCAAGAAAATTCTGGCGTTGGGAAAAATTTATTTTATTTTGTGACAAATTCCTGTCCAACCCATCAATTTCACTGCTAAGTGCCATCCATACCCTGATGCAACGAAAGCTCATTCTTAAGAATTTCTTATCGCCCGGTGACATTGTTATGCTCACGGCAGCGGTCCGAGACTTGCACCGGGCACACCCCGGAAAATTCATCACCGATGTGAGAACTCCATGCGGAGATCTCTGGCTCAATAACCCATACATTACACCACTGAAAGATGATGACCCGGATGTGGAAGTGATACCTTGCCATTATCCCATGATAAATATGAGCAATACAGGGGCGTATCACTTTATCCATGGGTTTACCCGGTTTTTAAGTGAAGCCTTGGGTGTTCCCATTCCTGTAACAGATTTTAAAGGTGATATCCATTTATCACCTCAAGAAAAAAGCTGGATGTCGCAAATACACGAAATGACGGGTACCGACATCCCTTTTTGGATTGTTGTAGCCGGAGGGAAAAATGATTTCACTATCAAATGGTGGGACCACCAAAGGTGGCAAGAAGTTGTGGATCATTTCCGTGGCCGCCTGACCTTTGTCCAAGTGGGGGATAAAAACCACAGCCACACCACCTTAAAGCGGGTCATTGATTTGCGCGGAAAGACCGACCTTCGTCAGTTGGTCCGGTTAGTCTATCATTCAGACGGAATCATCAGCCCTGTGACCTCCCTGATGCATTTGGCTGCGGCGGTTGAATTCCGTCGTAATCCAGGCGCTTTTCGCCCCTGCGTTGTAGTGGCAGGAGGACGAGAGCCAAATCAGTGGGAGGCGTACCCAGGACATCAATTTCTGCATACCATTGGGATGCTCTCCTGCTGCGCAATGGGCGGATGCTGGCGGGCGAGAACGTTGCCCCTTGGCGACGGCGATGAAAAAGATCAGTCTCTTTGCACAAACCTCTCGGGCACTCTCCCCAAGTGCATGGATATGATCTCAAGCTCTGACGTCATTCGCTCGATTGAGCTCTATTTGACCGGGCAGCCCAGGGGAAGTCAAAACAGCGCTCAGACGGATGACCTGGTAACGCTTAAAGAAAAGCAGATCCAAAGGCCAATCCCGAGAAAACGCATCATTAATCCGGCAGCAAACAAAATTGAGCTTCGAGTTGTTGGAATGCGTCGATCAGGATGTCATGCAATTATCGACTGGCTATGCAGCCTCTACCCGGGAAAAGTGTGTTTTATCAATGATGTGAACCATCAAGGGATCATCGAAAACACGCGGCGCAGCGACGCGATTACGAAAAGGGCAACTCAAGACATATGCAAGCTTGATGAAAGCAAGGACCTCTTGGTGCATAGTTATGAAGACGTCACATACTCGCAGGCAATTGAAGAGTTTTTGACACCTGACACAACAGGGACAAGCGGCGAAGTAATCGATGTGGTCATCATACGAAACCCATTCAACCTGTTCGCCAGCCGTATAAAACAGTGGCGGAATGATCCAAAAAACCTGTGGTGCATTGAGCTGCTCAACAGAAATTTGAAAGGCGTCCCGGCAATGGACCTTGCTTGGATAAAATTCGCTCAGGAGTATTTAGACCTATTGAAAAACCCACGTCAAAATGTGGTTCTAATTAATTATGATGAATGGTTTTCCAGTGAAAAATACAGATCAACCGTCTGTTCTTTTCTAAAAGCTCCGCATCAGAAAAACAAGCCTGAGACTGTTTTAGGCTACGGATTTGGCAGCTCATTCGATAGCGAAGAGTATAATGGCAAGGCAGATCAAATGGACGTTCAGAATCGGTGGAAACACCTCATGTCCGACAAGTTGTTCAACCTTATGATCCGTCGCGACCAACGCGTCTTAGAATTGACCAAGGAAATTTTCACACTGAGGTCGAAAAGCCTCCAAAAAATCATGAAAAACTTCCCATCACAACCAAAACGCAAGTCAGGCGCAGCAAAGAAGAAAGTGCCTAATCGTCAATCCAACCGCCAATAGCATCAATTAATATTCCATACTGCACGCGTCCCGGCTGGACCCTGGATCCGAATTTGACAACGTTAAGACGGCCCCGCCATCGGTGAAGCAAGATTGTATCGTCTCTCATATTTCATCATTCAGGAGCCGTTAACATGGACTTCGAGAATAGTTATATAGTCTAAATAACTTAATCCTTTGATACGGCAGTGCCAGTATTTCCGTTCCGTGTGCACTCATCAAGCCCACATATGTTAACTTTCAATTTTAATGTTGTTTGGATCTTTGGTTTACCCAGTGCAGGCAAATCCACTTTAGCCAAAGGGCTACAACAACGTTTCATTCAAGCAGAGCAAGCATGCCTGAGACTTGACGGAGATGAATTACGAGAAGGCCTTTGTAGGGGACTTGGATTCAGTCCCGCAGGACGCGAAGAAAACATTCGAAGAGCTGCTGAAGTCGCGGCACTTTCAGCAAAATCTGGCATCTACACGGTAACAGCCTTGATTACCCCCACTGACTCATATCGAAAAGTTGCGCGGATCATTTTAAAAGACGCGCCTGCACTATGGGTCTGGGCTAAGTGTTCATATGATGCATGCCAGTCGAGAGATGTTAAAGGATTATACCGTAAACAACGTGAAGGACATTTGGTAAATTTGACTGGTGCCGACGGCTACTTTGAAGAACCTTCTGCCGACGAAGCGTTGCACATTGACACTGAAAACAATGATGTATCTACCTCCATAGATCTCATTTGGGCTCAATTGACAAAGAAACATCCGTAAAACCCGCACCCCTTACTCAATGGGGTTTCGTTTGGCGCATAATTTGCAAGTTCAGTGGGTAGACTTGTTGGGGCGTTGTGTATGCGCTTACTTTTTCATGGCGTACAAGATGGGTGAGTTGGATATATAATTTCGTTCCCTTATTTGATGATCCAGCTTTTTAGCGAACCTCACAGGCTTCTCAGTTTGCTCGTCGCCAAGAAACGCTTTGATCTTCTTCTCGAGGCTTTTGGCCTTTGTGCTACGCCTATGCGCGAGCTCTTCCAACACCAACTGCAAGCCCTCATAGTCTCTGTCTCGCTTCAAGCTTTCAGCAAATTGAGCGATGTTGTTTTGCCTGATCAAGGGACGATTATTCATAAAGTGGTTTCTGGGCAGACGTCGTTGTTCTTCTTCGTTGGTAATTCTCGCGGTCGGCGGCCTTCCGACAAGAATTGCAGCGATTCAGTTTCCGGTAGAATTGCGATTTCGACTTCACCTGAAGACACTTGATGCAATGGCGGTGTCCTTCGGGGACGATCATCGGGGGTTTGCCAATACCTACAGGCTGCGCCAAAAGAACCTGGTCAGCGCTGTCACTTCCTCCCATCACAGAAGGCCTGAACTTGAAACTGATGATCTCATGATGCCGCACATGGATTTCTGAAAACAGCTCATTAAGGATGGCCTTCTGCTGATAGCGGTTACCAATCGTGGAAAAGCGAAGGGCCGCCTTCACGACCAACCGGGCCTGTAGCAATAACGAGGCGTGGTCGGGGCTTGGTTTGGGTTTCAGCGTTTGCTCAAAAGCATCACGCTCCCTCCGGATGGCCTCACGTTTGCTGCGGAGCTCATCCACCGAGAGCACCCCTTGGGCAAAGGCGTCCACGAGGCGTGCATCCCGGCGCTTAAGCTCTTCAATTTGCGTTGATGGCGCGACCGCGCTTGAGAATGGCGTGATCAGCTCACGGGTTTTCCGGGCGCTCGCCTCCAGGATCTGGACCAACCGCTCAGGCGTCGCGAGGACTTCTCCGACGAGCTTGATAAGGGCTGCTTCCGTTTCATCCTCACGAAGGTTGGGCTGTCGGCAGCCTCCCAAGTCCTTCTTATGCAGGTAGTGGTTGGCCTTGCAGACAATGTAGGTCGCCCGTGTGCGGCTTCGGCTTGTCAGAAACATTGGCTGGCCGCAACAGCCACACGCGAGTACTCCGGTCGCCAGATGGACCATAGGAGACGAGCGATTCGCCTCAATGAAGTTGAACTTGGTGAGGGCGATTTCACGCTGCACCTCCTCAAAGGCTTCTTCGGAAATGATGCCGTCCAACACCTTGTTGCGAATCACATCTTCAGGAGCACGTGCAACTTTGACCCGGTAAAGTTTGCCTGTCACACTGGTGCGCTTTGGCCCACGTTTCTGATCAATGACGCGCCAGCCCGTGTAGAGGCGGTTCTTCAGGAGAAACTTGACCCCAGCGTTGCTCAGCCCTATGCGCCGCCCAAGTTCCGAATAGTTCCGGGTCCCCTGCTGGAACAGATCAAAGAGAAGCTTCACCTTCGCGATTTCAGGTGTGTAGGTCCAGGTGTCCGTGGATCTGTCATAGCCAATCCCGAGCGGTAAGGTGTATGCATTGGTCGGGCATTTACCCTGACGTCTTTTTGCCTCCTTGGCCCCCTGCAGACGCTCACGGATAAGAGACAATTCAAAACCTGCAATGGCCCCCCGGATCGAGGACTGAAGCAGACCGCTCGAGGTCCGCAGATCGTAATCGGAATCCCCCGTGTAGATCTTCGCATCCATGTCCTGGAAGACCTGCAAAATAGCAAATCCTTGCGGCTGATCGGGCCTAAAGAGCCGGTCGAGATCTGAGCATACGATGCCACGGATTGTGCCCTCTGAAATCATCGCCAGCACCCGGCGCATTTCCGGGTGATGCACGGCCACAGTTCCCGAAACACGCAGCTCGATTGTGAGGGCTCGGTAGAGTCCTTTGACCTCGATGGTCCTTTGGTTGACGGCCCTTTGACGGTCAAGACCTGCACGGGTGTCCGCAGCCTGCTCTTCGGTGCTGACCCGTAGAATTTCAGCGACCGGGATGCCGGTCGAAGAGCAGTCAGACGGAACTGGAAAAGCGAGCGCCATGCGTCAAAAAAAACCAAGCGTTCAGGCCGCACAATTACGCGGTGTATCGGCTGCTCTGAGAGCCATAAGTTCGTGTGCGGTATGCATCACGGTTTCGGCCGCACCTTGTTTGGCGGCGGAAAGAAGACGTTCCAAAATCGCTTCCTCACGCTCAACTGAGAGCAGGAGTTCGCGAACAAGAGCGGTGGAGATTGGAGGATTGTCCCTGGTCATGGGACAATCCTCCAGCTTTCTCAGAAGAACTGAATTCCGATGTCTAGTACATCGACTAGCCTTATATCGGACCGCCTCAATCAATCCGTATCATCCATTAAATTTACACCGCAGGACTTGGAACACACCGTTCCATACCAACAAGTTCCTTCCGAAGCAGCTTTGCAAAAGTGATCCCCGCATCGCACCACAGCTTGCTGGATTTGTTCTTACCGAAAAGTGATTCTGCTGCCTCGGGTTCAAAGAGTCTGTCAGCAATAACCACGCAGCCCTCCTCCTTCACACACCCCTCACCCCACACAAACCCTTCTTTAGGATTCAGAGGCCAGAGGAGGGCCGGAACGAATTTCTCCAAATAACGTCTGCATCTCGCTGTCTCGCCCCCAACCCCCATCTCGATAAATTGGGTGAGTGCATGGCGAATTTCCACATCGGAAGCGCGCCTGACTTTTTTGCAGATGATTGAGATCAGACGATCTTTGGAAGATCGTTCTGCACGCTCCAAAAGTCGGTCAAGCGCCACGATATATTTCTGCCCAGGCTTACCGCGTGATTCATAGGTTTCTTTTGCCTCCACAAAAATGCCTTTCTCCTGAGCTAACAGAACAAGCGCCAAGCCGGAGACCATTCCCATGGCTTTCAAAAGGCCAATTCCATAAGGCTTCGAGGTAATGTCCCTGATGGCCGGGGAAACTTCCCAGATTACTGAAGCCACCTTAGGTTTCTGATCGAAGGCTCCAAGCAGCTTTGTGATAAATTCGAGATTCTTGTCAATGAGTTGCGACTGTGCCGAAAAGCGCTCCTCCATGCGGTTGATGGCATTTGCAAAGACCGATTTTGGCACCGATGAATCTGAGTGATCATCTACCAGTTTATTGGGGTTCTTCACCAACGCTGCAGCTTTGTCTGAATTGAACGGAACAGAAAACGTATCGTCCGCCAGCAGATGTCGTTGGATCCGATATGTCGGGCTCAGACCTTCTGCGACTAACTTGTAAAGCGAAGTCACGGTCACAAATGGCAGACTTAATGGGGCAGGTTTCGTGTGTGGTGTTTGAGCCATGTCAATCTAATAATTGAAATATTTTGCTTGTCAAATCGCCACCCTTACGCACCCGTCTTAGATAATATTAATTGGGTTATATCTTTATTTTTCGAACCTTCACCAAGCGGCCATTTGGCTGCCCAATTTGGCGTTTGAGATACAACATCACGGATCATTTGGTGATTTCGAATGTATTGCATCTTGTTAGACTCAGCCCTTAAAGGCCTGCTGGAATGGTGACCATGATGCGTCCGATATTGAGGTGCTCCTCAAAATGAACATCGGACATGAGGCTTGTGAATGAAGCGACATCGATACTGACCTCGTGACAGAACCAACACGAGATAACAAACAGTATAACACATTGCATAACTACCTCGCATCATGACAACGAACGTAAACATTAATAACCATGAATCGGTGCCTGAAACCCAGGCTTCGTCAGAACCTGCAGCGCCAACTGCTCCGCCGTTCACTCCCAACGATACTGAAGGCATCATCGGGACACCCAGTCAGATCAAGCACCTACGGGCCCAAATAAGCACCAAAAGTGCATACATCTCATCGGTGGTTCAGACTCATGCGGGCCAGATTATCGAAGCTGCTGGTGGTGTGAAGTTGCTGGCAGCAGTGTCGGTGTTCGAACTCCTCAAGAAGCTCGGGCATCCGCTGCCGTCTAGCAATGCCATTGCTCTCGGAGACGTCCTTGGACATAAAGGCCTTAAACTTCCAAGGATTTTCTGTCTGGGGAAGCGTCGCTACGCGCTCCATCTTACGGACAGCTCTGATGCAGAGAAAATCAAGTTCCAGAATTGGCTGGATAACCTCAACAACGACGAGCTCAAAACGCTGCTTTTTGGCTGAAATCATTAACCAGGCAGGCGGTCGTCGCTGGCCGCCTGCCTCACTTCGAGATTACTTATGTCCGATTATAAACCCAAATCCCCACGAATTGAGCAATACCTGGCGAACGCCGAGAGGCTTCTCAATTCTTCCCAAAGGCTCCATGCGGAGACCCTAATTCAGCGGTCTCCGGTACCGATTCCTGAGGATCCCGCCGAGCAGTTTGCCCTGACGGTTGAGAATCTTTTCCATGCCGATGAGATTGTGGAATTAAAAGCTGCTCGTCCGAAGTTTGGAGCCTCTAAAACTGTTCCCAGTGGACCGGATCTTCGCCGTCGTGCCGAGGATTGGATTCAGATTGCCCAGTCTGGGTCTCTGGAAGCCATCCTTGGCGAGCACCAGGGTGCTTTCATGCGGATCAACCCCGTCAAAGGCACCGGGCCAGGCAGCGGCGCGCAAGGTGTGACCAAGGACAGCGACATTGCCAGGTTTGACCATCTTCTCATTGAGCATGATGCGTTTCCTCTGGCCGTCCAGGTCAGTTTGCTGGCTGCGCTTGCGCTTCCCATCTGTGTCATCGTGGCATCAGGCGGTAATAGCATCCACGGCTGGGTGAAACTCTCTGCCAGCAACGCTGAAGAGTACACGCACAAGGCCCAAGAGATCCATAAAACCCTGCGGCTGTATTTCGGATTCGACCCCTCAACGGGCAATCCGTCGAGATTGAGCCGCGTGCCTGGCATTTGGCGTCGCGAGGCAGGCCAGCCAGCGCAACGCCAACGGCTCCTTTACCTCAATCCCACCCCTGACTTCAACCCGATCGCTGAACACTGAACCATTCTATGGAACCTCCATCTCTTATCGTGAGTCTTCAAAAACAATTGGAAACTGCAGGTCTTGCTCCGCCCCAGGACCTCAAAGCCTACGCTGAAAAAAACACTGCCAACGTCCAGATCTTCTACTCCTCGGGTGATAACAAATTTCACTTTCCACAGAGCGAAGGAAATTTTGGCGCTGTTCCTTGGCAGGGATTTGAGGCCGCCCTGCGGGCAGTGGGCGTTGAGATCCCAAAGAAGGATGCACACGCCGCGATTGAGGCACTGCGAGCCTCTATCATTACCAAAAATGGTGTGGATCAGGTGATGCCTCTGGCAGGGCACCCCATCGGTCTAACCAAGTTCAAGGATGGCACTCGTTTCCTCGTTACAAAGGATTTCAAGATGGTCCTTCCAGAAAAAGGCGATCCCGCACCGCTTCTGTCCTATCTCTGGGATTTCTTGGGCAGGCGTCCCGAGCAGTACGATTATGTCTTATCGTGGCTGAAAATTGCTGTCTCAGACGGGCTGCGTTGTTTGAAAGTGGGCGTTGAAAAAGCCCGCTTACGGCCGTCTCAGTTGCTGGCAATTGTCGGACCTCCTGGGGCGGGCAAAACCCTCTTTGTGACGCTGTTTTCAGAGCTGTTTGGTGGGACCATCCAAAATCCCTTCCCTGCCATGTCCGGGGCTGCGGATTTTCAGGGCGAACTCGCTCATTCCGTCTTCCTGGTGATGGACGACAGCGCCGAATCGGTTCGTGCCGATGCTCGTCACAAACTTGCCAAGCACATCAAAGAATTCCTGGTGGTTCCCAATCGGCGTTTCCATCCGAAATACAGGCAAGCATTCTCGGCTCCGACCTTTCAGCGCGTTCTGATGCTCGGTAATCGAGACTCGCTGGCGGTTTTCCCAGCTCCTGAGCCTGATTTCCTGGACAAATACGCGCTGCTCTGTGCTTACAGTTCCCAGGAAGTATCAGCGATCCGCAACGACGAAGAGCGAGACGCCTGGATGAACCGATATAAGCTGGCCTTGCCAGCTTTCGTCTACTATCTGCTCCACGAATTCCAGATTCCCGAGGCGATCACCGACGGTCGGTATGGGGTGAAGGCTTTCCAGGATCCGGACCTCCTGGAAGAACTTTCAAATTCCGACACGAACCGAGAACTGCTGCGCTGCCTGCGTGAACATTATGTGGAGGAGGACCAGCCTCTCGTTGCGGGCAAAATGTCGGTGTTGGGAGGCGAAGAGGATCCTCAGAAGGAGAGGTGGTGCTGGGAAGGATATTCCAAGGACTTTGAGGTGCTTGTTCAGTCCCTGCCAGCCGACCAGGGTTGGCGGCGAGAATTCCGCAATCGCCACTCGGCTGGCCTTTTGATCAAAGCCCTCGCCGATAACTATCCAGACATTGTGGAGCGTGGTACCAAAGTTAACGGTAATCGTCGTTGGCGGATCTACTTTGAGCCAAAAACGAAGAAGGGAGGGCCTTCAAAAGCAGAGGCTCTGAAAAACTATGCCGCCAAAAAGCAAACGGCTTCACAGCACGTTTTTCAGGGGATATTCCAGGAGATCGAAGAGGATTAAACGACATCCGTGGCGGCCGTGTTCTTCTTGCGGGACACGGCCGCTTTTTCTGTTTTGCGCTATCCCCCCACACACACAACCCCTCCGGGGGGAGGTTCGAGAGAGAGAAAGGTGGGGGACATGGGGGAGGTAGAAAGGCACCTTTTTAAGGAGAGTGTTAGAACGAGAAAAAGTGACGAAAGAGAGTGTGGAAAAAGAGTGAGTGAAACTGCCCCAACTCCCCCCAAAGAAAGGGGGGCAGCAAACGGGCCAGCGCCAGGATGTCACCGTGAAAAGACAGCACGCTCACCATACCCTTTCGCGTGTAAAGCAGCCAGCCGCCGCGAAGACACTGCGAGGCCTACCAAACTATGACAGTGCTGAAACCCTTGGCCGGGTCGTCTGCTCCTGCGTGGACCCGCTCCACCTAAAGGTCCCACAGCCGGCGGCCCCCGACGGGCCGTTTCGTGGGCAAGGGTGTCTCACCACTCCACCCGCTGCTTGCGCACGACTTCAAAAAGCGTGAGAGAGCTGCGATGACAGCTCCACAACTTCTCAGACGGCTTGATGCCATCGAAGGTTTTCTGGAACTAGGGGACGCCAAGGAGGCTCTGAGGCTTCTGCTCGAAATCCCAGAATGGGTGAGATTAAAAGACTGCCAGCTGCTTCAAACTCACCTTAAGGTGCTCTTGACTCAGAAAGACTGGGCCGCCGCTTCTAAACTTGCCCGCTGTTTGGTGGGTGCCTTTCCCAGCAATGCTGAAGCATGGTACGGCCTGGCTGTGGCCTACCTAAACGCTGGGGCCGTCGAGACCGCCAAGGAGGCCCTACGCAAAGCTTGTGAGCTGAACAGCGACCTAAAACTGCGTGCGCTGAGCGATCACAACCTGACCGCCCTCTGGTAATTGGGGAGCGTCTGCCGTCACAGAACTGCCGCCCTTGTCAATAGACCTGACAAGAGCCCTTTTGCTGTGTGATGACTGCGCGCAGACCGAAAATGCAATGAGCGTGAAATCATCACCCATTTCCATTCCTGCCGGACCGGCGCTCTTCCATGTCGTCCCACGACTAGCGCCGGTCAAAGGCATGAAGCCTTCTACCTGAAGCTTGCATGAGAGGCTCCGTGACAGAACTTTACTGCCGAAACCTGTCATCTCACGTCATGTTAATCCGGCCTAACCATTCTCCGCAGGCTGCAAAAGCGGCCTTCAAAGTGCCAGCAGCCGACTGGGAGGACGTCGCCAGCCGACCTGCGCCCCTAGTGCTGACACCGAAAAGACGTTTATGTTTCCAAGATTACGATTTGGCCGCCTAATAAAGCACGAGAGGGTAGCGGCCTCTAAACTGCTCTACATGACCCTTCGTTTGCAAGCTGGTAGCCGTTCAAACAGAGCCCACAGGAGCCTGTAGCAAAATGCCAAATGAAAATGCCAATCACGCAGAGTATTAGCACGACGACCGCAGCCATAAAACTTAAAGGAAGTTTATCCCGGAAAAGTTTGAAGTGCAATTCACCATCGATCCAGTCGATTTGATGCTGCCAAAAGAATTTGTAATGTGCATACCAGTCGCTGAACAGCATCTGATTACTGAGGCAGGTAGAGTTGTATTCATTCTGGAGCTCTTCAAGTCTTGAGGAGAAAGAGGACACATCCGGCGAATCGGACGCCTTGACTTCATAATATAGCGCCTTCAGGGAATTGAAAAGTCCGGTTAATTTACTCCCTACTTTGGAATATTCATCCTTCCTGCTATCCCAAGTGCTGACCCTCCAGCCGATCACACCAAGAATAATACAAGTCGCCGAAAAATATTTCTTCGCTGTGAAGTCCAAAAGGAGGAAGTAAAGACCAACAGCAAAGGTTAAAAAGCTGATGAATCCTGGAACTTTGGCTGCAAGATCAAATGTAGCTAAATGTAGCTTCGCGCCATACCCGACATTGTAACCAGCTTGGGCTATTTGTTTCTGTAGGTCTGGTTTAGTCATTGGTGGTTTCGATTGGAACGTGGATTCTGTCCTTTGCTACTACCACATCGTCCTTGATGGCAAAGCACTCGACAATGTGGTCTCCTCTAAAATTCGTCGTCTCAGTCTTTCGCATGCGTCCGCCATCTGGCCAGATCTGGCCGCGAACGCAGTCCCGGCGCTTTGCTACATCTCCTCGGTTTAAAACTTTCCATTTGATGGTGTAAGGTTCTGGAACGGTGATCCTATCCACCCAAAATTCTAGGCTCTTATTGGCAAATAATGGGGTTTTATCCGCAAGCATATTACGCAGAAGGCTAGTGCGGAATCCTGACTGCTTGACTTCGCAATCGAGCTTGAGGGTGTAGCGAATATCCACTGGATATTTGTCTTCAATAAATTCTTCTGTATTTCGCCAATTGGAGGCAGATTTCGGAATGGCTTCCTCCACAGCTTCCGTCGGAAGCGGGAATGGCCGACCAAATACTTTGCGCCATTTCTCGTTCGCGTTCTTTTGCTTTTCCGCCTCGATGGCTTCAACAGAAAGTGCGTATGCTTTTCTGGCCTTGCGTTGAAATTTCTTCTTAACTCGAACCCATTGTCGGCTGCCCGGCGCAGCATAGCGGTCCTGTTCAGGAAGCTTCCACAGGTAGAGAAAGAAGTCACGGCTGAGACAGTCGTAATACATAAAGCTCTTCGTGTCGTACTCGGAAGTTTGTGACAAGAAATTGTAGGCGAGCGTGTCCACTAAAAGACCACCCATTTCAAGCCCATGCTTGTTCCGCCAAGCACGCGCCATCTTGCACAGTCTCTTCAGATTTGAGTTCTTGGCAGTATCCTTTGCGGAGATCTCCTCCATCTCCTCTCTTGGCTTCGTAATTTTCCAGCTCCCGTCATCCTTACTGTCTGGATATTTGTAGCTACCATCGGCCTGCTCGAACACTGGCTGAACTTCCACGTGGAAATTGGTGTAGGTAACCGTGACCACAAGCCGGTCCACTTTGACGGTTGTTGAAGGATAGCGAGCTTTTATAGCGTCTCTAGCGTGCTGGAGCAGTCTCAGCTGTCCTCCATCTTCGTAGGTTGCCCATTTTCCTTGCGGCATGATATAGAGCATGTCGAGGTCCGACAGTCCGTTGATGCCTGTCTTGCGACCGAAAGAACCGACCTGGAGGGTGTTCGCGGTTTTAGATTCAGTGTCTCGAAATCTTTTATTCAGTGCCGCAGTCAGTTCACCGTATCGCAGGCTGATTGTTCCTGCATTTTGAATTACCAGGTTGTCCAGGAACTCACTGAATGTGTCCGATACAAGCATCTTTGGCTGATTGGGTGGGGGTGCGCTGCATGACAAAGGTCTCCGGGTAGGAGCACAATTCACGCCCAGTGCCATCGTAGGTGAGTTCCCGATAATGGCAAGCGGTTGAAGTCAAAGGTATTCGTGCAAATGCGCCCCCTGTGGTTCGGCGATGCTTTCGAACCACCAATCCTGAAAGTTTCAAGTTTATAGCGGAAAGCTCGTAACTACTCAATTTGTTGAAGTGAGCTTGTGTTTGTGGAGATGGGTAGTCTTGCGCGAACCATCAAGCGCTAGGCTCTCCTGTATTCTGTTGGACAGAAGGGAGCCTAGTTGGCATTGTTAGATGATGAATCGCTGTGCTCTCCTAATACTTGTCTTCGGCAGCCTCTTTTGGCCAGTGGGCCAAGCTGCTGAAGTCATGAGCGAACTCCTGTTAAAGGACGGTTCACGCCTCAAGGGACGGGTCGTTTCCACAACCGACACCGAGGCCACTGTGATGAGCGACTTCGGCGTTCTGCGGATCGCCCTGGATAAACTGACGCCGGAGTCACGTGCAAGCCTCCTTGCGCAGTATAAACCCGACCCGGAAAGTATGCTGCGCCGCATCAAAGAACTCGAAGCCCAGGTGGCCCAGCTCCAGCAAGAAAACGCCAACCTGCGGCGGCAGGCCGTCGCTAATACGCCCTCTCCAGTCCCGTCTCGCACGCAATCGTTGACGCCGCAGCTTCCTGCCAGTGAATCCGGGATGGCTTACACGATCAGCTCAACCGGCAAACGTCACAACTCAGGTTGCCGTTACTTTAGAGGTGGACGCGCCTGTGGTCCCAACGAAGGCATCGGCTGCAAAATATGTGGCGGCTGATTCTGCTAACCTTCCTCTGTGCCTCCGCGCAATCCACAGAAGTGGTGCGGGTCGCGACGTGGAACCTTGAGTGGTTTCCGGGCCGCAAACCCGCTGCCACCCAGGCTGAGCGTGACGAGCATTTCAAAGAGGTGTCCATGGTGCTGCCACAGCTGCGGGCCGACGTCATCGTGTTGCAAGAGGTTCGCAATGAAGCTGCGGCTGAACAGCTGGCCAAGGAGCTGCCCGGCTTCAAAGTCCACGTTACCAGCCGCTTCCAGGATGGGTTCAGTGGGACACCCGGTGAACAGCAAATCACCATTCTCTCAAAGTTCCCTGCGGATGCAGCTTGGGCGGAGGCCTGGAAACGAGGTTGGGCCAACGCCCCCCGAGGGTATGTCTATGCACGGCTTCAGGTCTCTGGAAAGCCTCTCAACGTCTATGGGCTGCACCTGAAGAGCAACCTTGGCGACCCCGTCAAAAACACGGCCAAACGGGAGGACGCTGCCGAGCAGCTGTTAGCGCACGTTAAAACTCAAGTTAAGCCAGGAGAGGCGGCTTTAGTCTGCGGTGACTTCAACACTTCTTATGACCAGGTAAGCTTGGTGGGAGACAGCACGCTTCGGAAGTTTGAGCAAGCAGGGTTCTTTTGGACGTTTGAGGGGATGCCTCACAAGGATCGTATCACGATTGCAGGCGAGGGCCGGTATCCAGATGCCTGCTTTGATCACATCTTCACGCGAGACCTCGGGCGGCCCGTGGCCCAGGTCTTAAACATGGCGGGAAGTGATCACAGGCCAGTTGTCGTCGATATCATTGTGGAATAGTGCCCGCCCGCTCTATCGCACATGATGTTAGGCGGATTACGCCTAGCATAGCTTGCCGCCACGGTGCTGGAGGTGCCTGAGAACTGGCACCCAAACCAGTGCGCTATAACAGCCCTACCGGTGGTTTGTCAGGGGGAATTGACGAGAATTTTCCGGCATGTTTTTTTCATGAATGGCCTTTAAAGATGCTCTGCCCGAGCCCCCGCAACACGACTCCCCCGTCTCTCCTGAGATCCTACGAACCAACCAATCCGTGCGGATAATATCGGGTCTCACCGTGACCCTCGTCACGCTGCTCGCGTTGGCCTCCTTCACGTTGTCCTTTGAAGCGCTTTGGCACTTCGCCGCTGAATCAGGGGCCCTGGCCCGTGAGAGGGCTTGGCTGTTCCCGGTCGTCGTTGATGGCTCGATCATCGTTTTTTCGATCTCCACACTGCGCTGTTCCATCGTCGGTTATGATACCCGGTGGTCGATGTCTCTGGTGGTGATTTCCACCGCCGCGTCGGTAATCTTTAACATGGCCCATGCTCCAGGTGGTTTTATGCCAGCACTTGTCGGAGCGACACCGCCTGTGTTGCTCTTCCTGTCGTTTGAAAGCCTGCTAAGGCAGATCAGCGGCAGCTTGGGTGGAAAACATTTTTCGTTGAGCGAGCTCCTTCCCCTTCACAAAGGCAAGGCAGTCCCCAAGCCCGTCCGCCCCCAAGCCACTCCTAAAAAGCCGGAAGGTTCCCCTGAGGACACACGCCGGGAAAAGGCTCGTCAACTGCTCGCCCTTGGAACCCCAAAACGCCAGATCGCACGCGAAGTCGGGCTTGGTATCGCGACGATCCGCCGCCTGGCCGCCAACGCTCCTTCACTCGCATGAACGAACTCTCCGACAACGAAGCCCTCATGATGGAATCCCTTGCACGTGGAATTGCTGTCCGTGCGATGAAGGATCACGGCGCAGTTCCGCCAACGGTGCTTATCGGCAATGAAAACACCGTCATTGAGTATGCTTCCGAAGCGCTCGCTGATGCTGCTGCGAAAGATAGGCTCGCTCAAATCGCTCGGCTTCTGGCCACCGCCAATGATGCTACAGTTGTCACGACCATACTTGAGTCCTGGGCACGAATCGCAAAAGTACCCGGAGGGCCGATGACGGAACGAATCGAAGCCGTCATGATCATGACGGAACACCGTCTAGGCTCCCGCGCTTTGCTGCTGAAAATCGAGCGCACGGAGCACGGCAAGTTCAGACGACTCACACCTGTCAGCGTGCCTGGCCTGGACTCGGTCCAGGGGAGATTCACCGGCCTAATTCCTCCTCGTTCGCCCTCTCCTGAAGAGATCAAACAGGCTCGGACCGTGCTGGGGCTCCTCGGCCTTTCCCCTGACGGCAAAACCATCCGTCACGACCTCAACTAAGCTCAACTTCCCATGACCCAACCCAATGCCATCAAGTACGTCGCCTATTACCGAGTTTCGACCCAAAAGCAGGGCGAGAGCGGCCTCGGTTTAGAGGCACAACGTTTGGCTGTTTCCAGGTACCTGCAGGGTCACCCCGGCGAAGTGCTCGCTGAGTTTACGGAGACCGAGTCTGGCAAACAGGCCCGCAACCGCCCTGCCCTTCTTAAAGCGCTGGAGTTATGCCGGAAACACCGGGCGACGATGATGATCGCAAAACTCGACAGGCTCGCGAGGAGCGTCCATTTCATTTCAGGTCTGATGGAGTCAGGCGTCCACTTTGTTGCGTCGGACATGCCCACCAAGGACCGCTTTATGCTGCACGTTCAGGCAGCATTCGCTGAGGAGGAAGCACGGAGGATTTCACAACGGACACGGGAAGCTCTTGCGGCAGCGAAGACCAGAGGAGTAGTGATAGGGGAAACAGGCCGAGTGTTGGCGAAGCGTTACCGGCAGGAAGCCATTGAGAAAGCAGAGCGATACCGCCCAGTCATCTGCGTGGCCATCAACGAAGGGATTCGCACCACTAAACAACTGAGGGACTACCTCAACGAGAAGAAGGTCGTCGGGCCGGGTGAGGGAAGATGGCATCTGCCCAACACGCACCGAACACTGATGAGGCTGGGAGGGGTGAAAGGGATGTTAAAGGCCTCCGAAGTGCCCCGCGCGGACCGAAAGGCCAAGTCCGTTTCCTCTTTAAAAAAAGAAGTGAACTCAGTCCGCCTGATTTATTATATCCCCAAGACGAACGTCAAGCCCCCCGGCGAGCTTGAGAAGGACCCATAACGTTGGCCTCCCAGTGTCGGCTTCAAGGTGAGTGATCGTGGTCCGATCAATGCCCACATTTGCGGCCAGCTGGTTAGCCGACAGCCCCTGCCTGATGCGCTCCTCGCGCAGAAGTAGCACAACGCGGCGCTCTATGGGGTCTAACTGACTGGGGTGTGGCACCCAAGCAAATTACCGTTGCACAAAAACAATCACTGGGATTATAATCCCAGAGGCTTCACTGGTGGGGCATCTAGCAATATTGCGCAAGAATTAAACCTAATATAAAGTGTTCATCCTGAACGGATTACATCAAATATGAACCTCACTCTCCAATGTCCCTCCTGCCACAAAGATCTTGAAGTCGATTCAGGCTGGGCCGGTCAGCAGCTAGATTGTCCCCTCTGCACTAATGCCTTCATGGTGCCGTCCCTCCCACCTCCCGTAGCCAAGGTTTCTCAGCCGCCTCCGAACCTTGCTCCTCCCGCATCTGAGCCCATAAAAGTCCAGCTATGGAATCCAAATTCAGCAGCGGCTTGGTGCCTGCTGCTAGGTCCCGCTTTCGGTCCTCTGTTTCATTACCTCAACTGGAAAACTCTCGGGGATGAACAGCGATCAAGGGCTTCCCTGCGCTGGTTCATCGCAGCTCTCTTTTTGATGGTTGGGTCGATGGTTTGGGGAACTTTTGCCCCCGACTCCTCAGGGTGGGGCTTCTTTCTGGTGCTTCTCTTTCTGGTGCTCTGGATCCTCATTTCCGCCAGAGGACAGGTTGCCGTTGTGAAAGAACACTACGGTAACGACTACCAGCACAAAAGCTGGGTTCTTCCTGTGATTTTGGGGATTGCTGCCCAGTTGGTGCTGGCTGGGGTTACGGCTAACGCAGCGGAAGGTGTGCGCCAGGAGATGATTTCCATGGCTACCGTTCAAATCGCCAACGAGATCCTTTCAAGGTCTTCCGTCGATCCCAAGATTCAATGCATCAAAGTGAAGCTCGATACCATGCTTGGTGACGGCAAATATCAGGGGACCGCCTTCTACAACACAGGAGGCACCACGGGGATCCTTGCGCAATTCCAAGGCGATGTGTATTCCGCCCACATAGAACCAGCAGAGCTCATGGCACTGCAATTGAGGCAGGCCGCAAACGACGGCCTGATGGAGGCCGTCAATGAGAGCATGAAAAGATGACCTTCACACAACGCTTCGTGACGTCGTTCGTCAGGCTTGATTGACAGGGCGCGCCCGCGCTGTTTGCAGCCCTGAAACTTCGCCGAATTTCCAGTGGTTGGGCCCCCATAACACTCTTTACCAGCAAAGGCGTCGGGAGATCTCCCGACGCCTTCGTCATATAGTAGAGCGGTGTTCGTCGGCTCCCGAACACAGGAGTCAGAAGCCATTTTCGGTGCCATGTAAATCAGACCAGGCCGAACAAACTCTGGCCTTGTGAAGCACGGCTAGGTCCCAAATGGGCTTGGTGTGGGTGCAATTCATACCCGCGTCGGTGCTCCTGGCTTGAGGCACCTCGGGAAGAGGACCATCGGAACCCAGGCACTGTCCACTTCGAGCACCAAGATTCAGCCGTTACTGGGCGAACGTCCGTTCGTATAATAAAAAACGACGATCCTACAATGGGTTCCTGGTCACGGAACAACTACCCCAACTTCCTGCAATCTGTTCCGCGCTCGTTCGACTACTTCATCAGGCATAATATCACGCCAAGGTCCGGTAAGGATGATGTATTCGACAGTCAGTTTCGGCAGTTGAAGCCCTATGAGCTTATGGAAACCACTGGTGCCACCCGTGCACATTACCAAATTGCATGCAGCATCGTATCCGCCAAGATCACCCACTTGTTTGCGCATGTAGTTTGGTTTGTACGATCCATCTGACTCGGTAGAAACGTCAAAGAAAAGTTGTGTTAGACGCTTGTGCAAAGCAACGCACAACCTATCTGTTTCTTCTTGGGGCGAGGGTGTATCTGGCATGCTATTGAGGACGTCCTTTTGCGCTCATGATCAAGCACATCTAGCAGTATTTTGCGCCCCTCCCCCCCCCTAGCTTTCGAGCTTGTTGACGGCTCGTTTCCTGGCACAGAGAGCGGCCTCAATGAGGGCCTTCTTGTGCTTTGCGTCGTGGCCCGGAGGATAGCGCCCGCCTTTTGTTGTGTAGCCACAGTGGCAAAGGTTCTTTGCAGTGCCTTTGTTCGTTGTCATCCGACACTAAGAGCACGAGCAAACGCGGCGCACAATTCTTGGCATTCCCATCGGGGATCGTGTCTATTTGTTTGGAATGTGCTTATGCTGAAATAACGAAGACCGAGGCAGGCCGAACAAAGCCGATGCAAGGGCCACTTCCACTGGGCTTCAGGCCAAATTCGCCATCGTCTTTCCCGCCCCCTCGTGCGCGGGCTTTAACGTTTCCAAAAAGCATTTGGTCAAGCTTTGGGGGTCATGTGTGCGGGCAAATAATCAGAGCTGCTACAAGGCTGACATCATACAGCAGGACCATAACACTGAACGGAGGGCATGTATGACTGCCAGCCCATGGCTCTCGAATCGGATCCTCCGATTTTGGGGGGGGAGCCCAAACAATGAGTTTCCAGCAACTGCCTATTACATTTTTTACCACCGCTTTGTGATTTGATGAGCATTCTGCATCTGACTTACAACGAGGGAAGAACACCCTGCACGCCCTGGTTGCCGATAAGCTCAAGGAGGAGGTCAAAAGCGGAGCGCTCTCACCAACAAGCGGCACCTGCGGCTGCCACGGATCACATTAGTATCAGAGGGCATTCGGCTTGAACACCTGTGCCGATACGATGGAAAACTCCGCGATGGGTCGGATCCTCAAGACCTCGAAGTAGCCCTCGTGGGAGCCAGTGTCGGCATACCTGAAGTAATGCAGGTGAACGACCTTTAGGAACGCGTAGTGCAAACGGTGCCATTAGAGAGCGACGCTCTGACAGATCGGTCTTTTGTGCAGGTGTAGGCGGACTGGCAATAACCATATTGGCATGATGTCCATTGCAATTCTCTACCGCAGGCTCGTCGCAAATATCCCCCGTAACTAATCCGGTGATCACATATCCTTCATGAAGTGCGCAGGAAGTTCTCCGGTCATTTGTACCCTTAGCATTGCCTCCACGTATTGGGTCATTGCTCGTCGGCAGGTTATCTTGAGGATTCCCTGTGCGCCGGTGCCGTAGTCCAGCCGGAGCGCAGCTTGTTGGGCCTCACTGAGCCTGTCGTTGATACGATAGCGGAGTTCTTCCTCCGTATTCCAGTCTTCATCACCTGGCAGCAATTCGTTTGGATTCAAATCTTCTGGCCACTTTGAGTCACTTATCCGACCTAATACGAAGTCGCGGTAATCACCGCCTTCTAGGGACCACGCCCTGACATGCCAGCGGAGACCGTCATGCCCAAACGCGTGTGGAGCAAGCCAGCGCCAGTCGCTACGCCCACTGTTCACACTGTGATACTTCACACATAACTTTTTCCCCTGAGCAACTGCGAGGAACACCCTACGCTCAACTTGAGGACAAACCTCCCGCCTTGGGGCTCTAACAATCGAAACGTGTGGACCATCCAACGTGTTTCCCCCTGTAATCACACCCACTCCACCCTGCTGGAGAAAAGTGCCCATGCCGTCTGTTAAACGGGGAGTGTGCAGCACACAGGCCATTCCCTGAGTTGCTTCATAGCGTTTACGGCTGGTCTGATATACGATCGCCCCGGGGTTGAGCTCCACATATTTTTGCAGATCGCTCGAAGCTTGTGCGGCCGAAATTCCAAACAGGGCAACCAAGTCTGGACGCCCTATCCACCCTCGCCACCAGAGGGCACGTTCCACAGCTCGCAGCCGCTCTTGGGCCGCCCAATTCTCCAATCGAGTTTCATTTCCCATCGTTTTTTACGATTCGTTCGTTATTTTGTACTTGCCAACGGATGAAAAGCCCACAAATTCCTTTGTGTCGTCTTTTTTTACATACACTCAATCTACGATACGTTCTGTCAGCTTGCAACGCCTAAACCGAATGGTGTTCCTCCCGAGTGAATAAACCGCCCTCAACGAATACAAAATGGCTCCCTACTACGTAAACGTTAACGCTCAACCGAATGGTGATCACGAAGTTCATAAAGAAGATTGCCCATTTTTGCCGCTGCCCGGCAACCAAATTTATCTTGGGCTTTTCGCTTCCTGTGTCCCAGCAGTGTCCCAAGCACGCATGTATTATCACCAAGTCAATGGCTGCTACTTCTGCGCCAGGCTCTGTCACACCTCGTAACGAGACAGTCGTGTAAATACGGCGGCGATGTTGCTCATCTGAAAGCATTAGATCAGACCTGATCTAAGAAGTGCAGGGAGAAAGCCGCGACACCTTCAAACTGCAATGATTTCCTGGGCAAAACTCCAATTTTACAGATTTCGAATGGGCCGCAAGGATCCCAGACTCTGTCGAGTGATCCGACAACATTTTAGTCGGCACCGGTCTCTCATGAAAATTGCTTTACAACGAGAAGCAGAACGTGAACTCCGCTTGCGACTTCGGAAGAAACGTTCGAAAAAGAACGACCTTCCGCCATACCTCACGGATAATAACTGGGAACATGAATTGAACTACAAACTTTGGATCACCAAAGGAGCTCGTTTTGCGGCAGCGCGCCGGTGTGAAGAACTTGACTCCTGTGGCCTTTGGGCGACGACAATCCTTTCTTCATACCTTATAATCGTTGGGTTAATTCCCTACATTCCGCATCCGGTATTCAAGGAGATCTCACCGGAACTGCTTGGCTTTGGGACGACCGCGCTTTCCATCATTCTGATGGCAGTGACGCTCTTGATCTCGAGCCGCCAATACCCGCTGCAAGCCAAGGCATTCCACGAATGCTCTCTAAAGATAGCAATTCTTTACGACCGGCTGCGACAGGCCAAGGAGATTGAAAATAAGGAGCAAAAGCGGGCACGAATCGCCGAAGTGACACATGATTATGAGGAACTTCTGCCAAACTACTCAAATCACGAAGCGATAGATCAGGATATGTTTAAGATCCAAAAATCTGCCTACTTCAAACTCAAATGGTGGTGGATTGCATGGTGCCGAATCAGCTACTACGGTCGGACTAGGGCTATGTTAGATCTCATTATCGCAGCGGGTGTTATTGTTACAGGTTTTTTGCTTACAAGTAGAGACTGACAATCTTTTATCATCTGGAATATAACCCAATTTCTAATGAAAAAAATCGGAGCCGATATCATTTATTCACCGACTGACTTGATCCGTTATCTAGAGTCGCCATTCTCTTCATGGATGGATCGGTGTTATCTGGAGGATCGAGCATCTTTCATTCCGGACAAGGAAACAGAGGATCAGAAACTGATCTTTGAAACCGGATATAAGCATGAAAATAGGGTCCTCAGTAGGTTTAAGGATTCCACGCCAGGTCTTATCGAGATCCCAACGGACGAGTTTGAAAAAGCAAAAGCTCAAACTTCCTTGGCCCTAATTGCTAAACCTCCGATTATCTTTCAGGCTGCACTCGATTTAGATCAGTTTGCTGGCTACGCAGACTTTCTCATTCTCGATTCGACGGGGAAGTTCCAGGTCTGGGATACTAAGCTGGCGCACTCTCCCAAACCCTACTATATAGTTCAGCTTTGCTGCTATTCCGAGATGCTTGCCGCTGCGACGGGAGATGATGTTCCAAACAGCTTCGGCGTGATTTTGGGAAACGACAACCGCGTTGAGTTTCGCGTTAAAGATTTCATCGATTACTACCGCCGGATCAAAAGCAGCTTCCTGAAAATGCAGGAAAACTTTGTGGCCAATATATCCCAACGACCTGAACCGCTTCCTCGCGCAGATCATGGACGATGGACCTCTCACGCGGAAAGCTTCTTCACGGAGCGAGATCATCTCGTGAGAGTGGCTGGCATCAGTGTAGGCCAGATTAAAAAGTTGAGCATGGAGGGAATACGGACACTCACTGATCTAGCAGGGGCCGGTGGGCGAACGGTGCGGAAACTCGCGGACGAATCGCTGAAAAAGTTAGTAGCGCAGGCTCGTCTCCAGAAGCAGACACTCGACGACAGAAAAATAAATCCGGCAGCGAAACCAAGGTTTGAGATTCTAGCTAGCAGGGGTAAAAATGGTGAACCTGTAGGCTTGGCAAAATTGCCTCCCCCTCATTTCGCAGATGTATACTTCGACATGGAGGGTTTCCCTTTGGTGGCAGGTGGACTGGAATATCTCTTCGGAGCATCCACCAAGGTTTCGCAGGGAACCGATTTGGAGTTTCATGATTGGTGGGCTCATGATCGCGCCGAAGAAAAGCAGGCGTTCGAGCAGTTCGTAGACTGGGTTTATGCCAGGTGGCTTCAAAACCCAGAGATGCACATTTATCACTATGCAGCATATGAAGTCAGCGCGATTCGCCGCCTCAGCACCAGGCACGATTCTCGCCAGGATGAAGTGGACAATTTGCTCCGCAATAATGTCTTCGTTGATCTGTACCAGACCGTAAGCCAAGGCATCCGTATCGGAGAAGACAGCTATTCCATCAAAAAGGTGGAAAGCCTCTATCGAGAAAAACGATCAACGGGAGTTACGACCGCTGTGGATTCAATCGTCCAATATGCTCGTTGGATTGAGAGCGGCGAGGGACGCAAGTGGGAGCAAAGTGCTATCCTCGCTGGAATTCGGGATTACAACGAGGACGACTGCCGGTCCACAGCGGGACTGGCCCAGTGGCTACATCAGGCGATCAGCGATTACGGCATCTCAAACACAATGCCTTTCCCAACCGTTGAGGCCATCGCTCCTCAGCCGCTCACACCTGAAATCTTGGCAAAACTCGAAACGATACGACAATTGAGATCGCTAGGAGGCTTGGTTGCCCTAACACTCGCCGATCTTGTTGACTTTCACAGACGCGAGCAAAAGCCAATCTGGTGGCGAATGTTTGATCGTGCCGAAGCCGCACCGGAAGAATTGCGTGACGACCCAGGTTGTATTCAAGGAGTCAGCGCTTTCGGAGATGCAGTGCCAGACAAAAAGTCCCTCATTCAGGATTATCGTTTTGATGCGTCCCAAGAGTGCAAACTTGCCGCAGGTGACAATTCGACTGTGATGTTTTCGCACAACCTTGATGCGAAACCCAACTTGATGGAATTGAACCTAGTTAGCGGAGTGCTTCGCCTCAAACTTGGAACTGGCAGCATAAACTCGAAATTCGATGGGGCTTTTCCAAATTCAGGGTCGCTCCTTCAAAATGAGTTTGTTTCTCAGGAAGCCATAGCAAATGCGATTGAAGAGGTTGCCTGTAATCATCTCACTGGTGCGCTTCCCCTTTCCGCTGCATCTTTATTGGCGGGAAGGCCTGCGGGTCTCCCTCTCAAGCGGATTGACGAAGACCTCTTGGCATGCGCGATTAGAATCACAACGTCGATGCAAGGTGAATGCCTCGTAATCCAAGGGCCTCCGGGTACTGGGAAGACTTATACGGCATCTCGGGTCATAGCCGCTCTCGTATCAGCGGGGAAGAAGGTGGGCATCGCCTCAAATAGCCATAAGGCAGTGATCAATTTGCTAAAGGCATGCGGGGAAGCGCTGACAGCAACTGGCCAGGAATTGAGAGGCATTAAGGTTGGGGATAGTAACGAAGATGCTGTATTCAGAGCCAATCCTCGTCTGGTTCATGTTAAGATCTCAAAAGACGCGAGAGCATCGTATTCGGGTGGCATTGTCGCGGGAACCGCTTGGCTCTTCACCCGTCCAGAATGGGAAGAAGCTCTTGACGTACTTTTCATTGATGAAGCTGGGCAGGTATCATTAGCAAACGCAGTCGCGATGTCACGATGCGCGAAGAACTTGGTTCTTCTGGGTGATCAGATGCAACTTGAGCAACCGATTCAAGGCACTCATCCCGGAGACGCCGGTCTGTCATCGCTTCAATATGCTCTAAAGGACACATCATTGAGCCTGCCGGATGCACCAGTTTTTCACGCGGTGGTACCTGGCAACATTGGCTTGTTCCTGGGAGAATCGCGTCGCATGCATCCAGAAGTTTGCTCTTTCATATCAGAGACCATTTACGAGGGACGGCTGCAGTCCCATGTCGATTGTGCGACTCAAAACATATCCGTGTCCGGCAACGAGGAAGCCTTGGTCGGTCAGGGGGTTGGAATAGTCTTCAGCGGAGTGGAACATGATGGCAACATCCAGCAGAGCGACGAGGAGGTTCATCGATCCAAGGCAATCTTTGAAGAGCTAATCGGACGCCCACACACAACGAAAAATGGAGAAACAAGGCCTCTCGTCCTTTCGGATTTCCTCTTTATTGCGCCGTACAACGCGCAGGTTAGATCTCTCCAAGCTGCCTTGCCTCCATTGGCAAGGATCGGTAGCGTGGACAAGTTTCAGGGCCAAGAGGCTCCAGTTTGCATTTTGTGTCTATGCTCCAGCTTTGGCGAATACGGGTCTCGTGGGCTGGGTTTTATTCTGGACCGGAATCGCATTAACGTCGCGATCTCACGTGCGCAGTGTCTCGCAGTCGTGGTCGCCGATCCCCGAATCGCAATGACATCTGCAGGTTCAATTGAGGAAATGCGGCTGTTAAACCTATTCTGCAAATTAACATCAGGATCATGAAGATGCACTGGTGGGTAATCACCGCCCGAAAACGCTCGAAAAAGTAGAAGTATCCTTCTCCAAGTGAAACAAACGTCTCCTAAACTTTGAAGCGGTTTAGATATGGATTACATAACATTTTACAACGAATCAGGCTCGCCAGTAGCTTGGGTTTCCGACGACAACCAGTCCATTTACCTGTTTAACGGCAAGCCAGTTGCTTGGATCTGTGAAGACTCGGTCTATTCGTATTCGGGGCGCTATCTCGGCTGGCTTCAAAACGGATGGGTTTGGGATCGATCTGGACGCCCTGCATTCTTTACACAAGATGCATCAGGCGGCCCGTCTCGTCCCTCCCGCGCGTCCCGCCCCTCCCGAGCACCTCGGCAATCTCGACCCTCAAGAGCCAGCCGCGAATCACGCCCATCTCGCCCGTCTCGTTCTAGTTCGTGGTCTTCTTTGAGTGGTGAATCGTTCTTTGATCTTTAGGGAATTGGGATCCCCTAGCCGCCGATGGGCATGGAATCGGCGACGCTCACTATCAGTGTCATTCGAACCCGCACGGGCAGGGATTCAGATGACACTGACACCGGGAATCCACAGGAAGAACGCCTCTTTCCCGCCAGGACTCAAGGTAAGAGCCCAGTGCGGTAGTGTCGCCCGCCAGGATCGGTAAGGGGCACGGGGCGACCCGTGTCCCTACAGCGACCGCTAAAGTACGAACTGATTCATATCAAACTCGATGTCGTCAATCTGCAACACCACTCGCTCGTTAGCAGATACCTGCAATCCCACTCGGAGCTTTGGGTTTCGATCTCTGAGACCAACCAACACATCCTGGCCTGCTTCGCCTCCGATATCGGCGGCCAGCCAATCAGAATATTTCTGGACTACCTTCCGGGAGACTTCGCCAATGGACCCATATTGGTAATCTGTCGGAAAGATAATTAATGGATTGATCAGTTGACTCTCCTGTCCGAGAGCGGGACTAAGATCAAAGCAGTGCTTCGCATCAATCCGGACTGCCAATCCTTCAAAATCACTGGAACCCACCAGCTTTCCGAGCATAGCCGCCAACGCATCTTGGAGATCTCCTGATCCCGACACATGAATCGGAGTATCGTAGACGTTTGACACCTCGGCATCGATTGGCCAATCAACGGGACCACACTCATAAACTAGCTGGGTATTGGTTCTCAAGTTCGTCAAGCCGAGATCTTCGGGAATACTATGGTTTCGCTTCAAAAACAACCGAGGGCGAAGCCTCCTAACAGCTCCGTTTTTGCCAAGAAGTCTGGCCGGATAACCCTCCTTCTGATCAGGGAGCATCTCCACAGAGAACTGAGGTGGCATAGTGGTTTCCTTGTTGAAAATTACTTTCTTGATCACAGGGTTGGAGATGTTCTCGACCGGCTGACCGGCATTTCGCAGCCGTAGTTCGAAACGGTCTACCAGCTCTGCGGGTTGTCGATCAAGCAGCTCAATCCGATCACTGGCGAACCATGATCTGAGAAAGTCAGTGATCTTCGTTGCCGCTTTGCACCAGTGATCCTGTGAATCACGGTCGATTGCGATTTCGCTGTAACTCTTTGCCAATGCCTCCCCGACAATAAGAGCTTGGATGAGGTTTTCATACGGGTCGTCCGGCTGATGCAAAGCAGACTTGTCACTGATCCACTCGCGAGGTGAGTTTCTGTAGTGGACATCAAGGAATACCGTGTCATTACCAAAATTGTCAGCCGGATCAGCGGCAAAGGAATCGTCAGCCGGATCAGCGGCAAAGGATATCTTCCATCCCCACCGCTGGCATTTGTCAAACTCAGCAGGCTTGAGGGAAGGGAAAACTTCTTTCATCGTCGCCACTTCTTTTAGCACGGGTTCTTTAGGATACCTCCTCAAAATGGCTGGCACCGAAGAGGCAGGCGTCCATTCGAGCGTCCTGATGCCCGAACGTCCGTTCGCGGGTACAAGTTCGAGCCAACGCCCCTGCCGGAACTCTCCATCGTCCACGGATTGATTCTCTAGTAACTGCAGGTGGGAAATCACTCCTACCACTTTTGTGAGTTCCCAGTTGACCCATTTATCCTCTTGACCAACAGGCAGGTCATACGAAAACGTCATTCTGCTCGTTGTTCCCGAACTCCAATCGTCCTGAACACTGAAGACGAAATCCGAAAGACGAGGAGCCGTAGCCGCCGTGGAGCGCCCTCTATACTTGATTTCGGAATCCCGAGCCTGTCCGTAGAATCGCGCAATTCCAGACTCATTCTGCGCTTGATTGCCGCCCTTCTTCGAGATGGGAAGGCTCAAGAATGTATCGATGCGATAAAATCCGCGAAGATCATTTTTAAATGCGTCACTGGCCATCCTGTCCAACCCCGGTTTGTTCGGGATGGCGCTCTGCTCGAACATGGAAACAACCAAATTCTCAGCCAAAGCGTTTGCCAGGCCGTCTTTGGCAGCCAATAAATCCGACCACTCGCTCCTCTGTGCCGGATTCGTAATGTTCTGCGGGGTGAGCAGCGACTCGACGAAGCCAAAGAATGCTCGACCACAATGGTCAAAATCGATTCCAGAAAACTGCTTCTTCTCCGTTCTTTTCCACGGAAAACCCTGCCACCCCTCTCCCGTCGTTCCGGTAGCTCCCATACGGAAATCAGGCACAGCCACACCATCCGTTCCTAATCGATTGCTGAGTGGGCGTGCGGTAGCAAAATCCATACTGTTTGCAGCCCCATTACCGATCACCTCCGCACTTGGACAAATGGAATCGGGAACGAACCAGATTTCGTGCTCGTTAAACCGATTTCGAGCCATCGCGGTCTGATGTCCGGCGAGGACGAATTCGCTTGCGATTTTCTCAAACTCGTTCTGTTCTACTGCGAGCTTGCAATTTCCAGCTGCAGGAGCTTTCACAAATGGAATCGCAGCTGTTGACCTTCTTATCTGCGATAGTGTCTTCACTTTCAGATCCTGTTCTTCAAATGGCAGATGGTTGTCCGTGGGAAGATACTTTGTTCTCTCGACCCTCAGAACCGGCGCAAATCGGGAGACGCGCTCTTGACTGTGCGTCAACCTGAATCCAAGACACAGGTTCCCAGGATTATCGTTGCTCAATATTAAGGATAGCCACGAAATCAATTGATTGCGCAAATCTAAGCCGATTGGAGCAAGTTCAAATTCACCCGCCTCTTCGTTTTCAAATACAACATTAACATCATCCCGATTCTTCGAGCCCCGAAGTTGATCGAGGACAAGCTGAAGCTTTCTCGCGTGTGCCACTTCCCTCTCAACGTTCCGCGCCTTGAGGGAAGTGAGGATGCCACTTCCAGCTGCTGAAAATGCTTCGTCGAGCAGGAGCCTGTTTAACCTTGCCGTATCACGATCAGATCTCCGATCTGCCAAATTGACGAGTGCCTGAATCTCTCCCCGGCTTGGCAACTCGGTAAAACGATCTTCGTCATAGATGCACGGGCCATCAACGATCTCGTTGAGCATTGCAACGAATACAAACGAATATTCCTCTTCAGAATCCATTTCAGCCGCACGCAACTGTAAATCACGGGAAATCGACTGAAGTCTGCGGCTAATGTAATCTAGAGCCGGACCGCTAGACGACAATTGAGCAACAAACCTCTTCGGCTCGAGAAGGTCTTCAGGATAGTAACGCGGGGAGCTAGGGGGATGATACGAAACTTGAAGATTCACTACTCCCTGTCTGTCACAATACACTCCAAAATCGACTCCGGGCCATTCGGAAGCGGGGATCAGCGGGTCTACATAGAACAGCTCAAATTCAAGCGGTCGGTTTCTTCCATTTCGATCAGAATTTGACTTGGGTTCGATTCGATTACCATGGAGATCCCTCAAATGGGGGGCAACCTTCAGGATATTCTCATCTGGATCGCTAAATCGGCTAAAGACGTCCTGATGCGCGTATCGAACAACTGTGCGATAGAAGTGGGAGTGCCCAACCACGGCTGCGACCTCAGGGACATTTGATTCTGAGGTAGAGGCATCCAATGATGCCAATGCCACTCCTCCCTCTGGATTCTTGTATACCCCGTTTTCGGAAGTCTCGCTACGAATCGGTTTACCCATTGGGAACAAGGGGGCACTGGTATCTCCTTTGTGGAGGATCTCACGCCATGGCTCCTTGGGCGGCGATCCTTCGGCTGATCTTTGTGGATTCGGCAGGTAATGAGTGATCACCCCATTTTTGTCGAAAATCTCAAGATCGACGAGATGGACGCTTTCCGCGAATCCCTGCGCTTCTATTACAGGAGTTGCTTTTTCTGGATCAGGGTCTTGATCTGGCCAGAACATTTCGCGCTTTAGACCAATCGCGACGCAGCCCGGTGGCGCATATGGCTGAACTTCCGCGTGGTGTACGCCGTTGAACTTAATCTTGTCGACGCACACAGGCTTTTGCGAACCTGCAAATTGATCGTCATGAACAATGGAATTGCAGAATGGAAAGAGGTCTCCGAGCCCCTCTCCCTGACCGTAGTCAACTGTGATTGCGATGATCAGGTTCACCTGAGCGGCATCTCGCGGGGGCACGGGAAAGTCGTCGGAGGCAGCCCGAAAAAAGTAGCCACCTGAATTGGTGATACTGGCCATCTGAATCAGGCGAAGCGTATCGTCGGGTTCTGACGATACGTAAGGGTGCCACAAATCATCTCTCTCTTTCAACGTAAAGTTCCTGATCTGTGGCCTCGCCAATCCGGTGAGATTTCGGCGAGCAATCGTCCACTCCTCTATCGGTTGCGGATTGCCGAGGATTTGGCCATCCGCCTGTTGAACCTCAAGCAGCAAATGAAGCTCGTATGGAACCGGAGAACCGTGAAGCCTGCCCCTCTTGACTTTTTTCAGGAATTGATCGAGGAACCAGCGCTCAGCCTGGGGGATGCCTGATAGCTCAAATAAAGGAAGCTGCATGACATCATCCCAAGCCGCTTTGAGAGGACAACGGAGCAGGATGGCAGGGTTCCAAACTTCATTGTCGACGCCAACTAATTCGATTACTTGCGGATCGTCTGTATTTTGGTGAATTGTCTGGAGAGTAACTGACGTTTTGTCTTTGCCGAACCGTTCCGAAACTTCATTGAGTTCACGGAGGGCAGCAGGAACAAGGATCTTAAAAGTACGTCCGTTCAAAGCGAGGTAATCCTCAGGCAGTGCCGGTTTCGGGAAATTGAAGCTGCGCTGATGAGCGATCCACGTTGGAACTGCTGTATCTTTCTTTAGCTTGTAGTAACCCTCTTCATCAAAGGTTTTGGTAACCTCCTTGACTGTTTTCTCAATATCGTTTAGATGGGCACAGAACGCAACTGGATGAGGAACTCCCTTGTGAAAAATCTGAACCGGCTGGTTCAGCTGATCCTTCGTGGCTGCTGCCTGCTGCCCGGTCAACAAGGAGATTGGACGGGACTTTCCAAAAGAGTCCATCCGCCTCGCTCCTCCAGCGACGTGACGATTGAGATCCTTGGCTACTCTGCGGATGGGTGTGTCGTTTGAGGGATTAGTGGGCATGGCTTTTGCTCAGATTAAAGTTGTTATTTTGCGGAGTGATTAAGGTAATCCCATACCTCCCTCCACATCGGAGGAGCGAACGACGACTCAGTTGTCTTAAAGTGTACGCGAAGGGCTCTGTCGACTTCTTCGAGGAAGCTCTCCGTGACAAGACGAAGGAAATCGACAAATGCATTCTTTGCTGGATCACCTCCCTGCCGAATCGAGGCATCGGAAACCCCTCCCTCATGCATGCTCATCATCAATGGATCACGAACTGGCCCTTCCTCAAAATTCCACGAAACTCCCGGCCACACTGGCGTCACCACCATTCCCTGTCCCTTCTTTTCGTCGGGCCAAGTAATGGGATCCGGTTCTACATTGAACGTCGGCTGAAAGTAATCCGCTACCCTTTGATACACGAGATTCCCCGTAGTTGCCCAGAAAGATGCCTCGCGAAGATCGGCCCTACGCTTCCTCACCTTATCGTACCGAACCAAATCATCGTCACTTCGCAAATCAAGTGCCCAAGATATCATGTATCTGGCGAGCTTCGCGAATCCATCCCCCTCCTCGAGCATGAGCTGGCTGACCAAGCACGAATGGTAAGGTTCCTTCCCGGACAAATCCAAATCTTCGGCGCTTGCAACGCACGGGATCATCATGAGATAAATCAAAATCGACTCGGACGTAAATGACGGATTATTCACAAAACCACCCTGTTGGTTCCATGTCCACGCTTCACGACGAGTGGAATCCAGATTAAATGGGTCCGCCTCCAGAAGGTGTCCACGTCGGGCGGGTTCTGCTTCGAGCTTCCCAAAGGGCTCCTCGATCCGCCACGTCTTCTTAAACTCCAGATCATAGATCTTCACCCTAACGCACCCGATTGTCGCCCAGACCTCAATGCGAATGTAAATACCAACCTCCGCAATAAGGATGGTGGGCATGGAGAGGTAAAAGTGCTTTCCAATCTGAGGTCCATCTTTGACCAACCTGCCCAGCACCCTTCGAACCTTAAACCCTACCTCTACATATGCCTTGATTTCAGCCCTCGCCTGAAGAACGAAAAAGTCCAGTTCCGCCCAGATGTGCACCATCAATCCAACTGAACCTTCAACAGCATATAGTGAAAGGTCCTTGGTTCCAGGCTTGAATGCAGCTGCTCCCTGGAGCGATGCATACATGGTCAGCGAAGCCTCCCCTTTTAGAATTCCTAAGTCCAAACTTCGGCCGATTCCTACTCTAAGACCAAGTCCCGCCCTGAGCGCCCGAACTTTGAGGGCTGGATCGTTAGGGTCTGGTGGACCATAGTCCCCATCAATGCTATCCAGTTTTAGCACTTCCGCTGCTGCTGCCGTAGTATAACCAAAGTAAAATCCTCCCGATCCTAAAAAAATCCCAAACTCAAGCTGAAAGCTTCTCCGAAAGTCCCTGTTCCACGGATATCCAAGATCCAGCAACCACCCTCCATCCGTGTATACTTCTGTGCGAATACTGGACAACCGCACGGTAGCTACCCCCATCTGCAACGGCGGAATCAACTCAGCCAGCGATAGTTCGGCGGAAAATACACCGACCTCGTCATTGACGCGCCGGTAAGCAGCCCCAATCTTGAACTCCTTGATGATCTCGAGATCAAGCGCATAGAGACCAGTTTTGTCCGAGAGAGCAAACCATGCCTTAACTGCGTCAAAATCAAATTCTCCTACAACCAACCACCCGTCATCTTTTGCATCCTGATATTTGAAGAGATCGCACGGACTCTTCAGCTCACCGGTACTAGAATCTGATTCCAGTTTAAGTTTTCCCTTCACAGCTTCCACGATCCCTTTGGCTGTATTCTCTGATGGGGGAAGATTGTACCGGTGACCCGCCGCAATGTACTTGATCCAGCCATCTGGATCACTTGGATTCAAGCCCAGTAGCCATGCAACCTTCCTCTCACCACTGGTTGGAACGAAGATCGCTGCACCGATCTTCGCTTTTTTCGGGAATTCTTTTCCGAATGTAACCAACTGCGCATCTTGAAGTGCAATGGCAAAGCCCGCCGTCTTCCCTCCGGACCTGCACGGCTTCAAGGCTGCTTTCTTTGCCTTCAGAGCTACGAATTGCTGTAGGCCTATTTTGAAGTCCTCTCCCGTATAATTAGGAAACTGAATTCCGCAGCAAAAATCCCTGCCACCTTTTTTCCAACCAAGGATGACAGGTAGCTTCAGACCCTCGGGGCTTCCGGAAAGATTTCCAAGGAAACCAAGATCCAGTTCTAAGCGGAAGCCGAAGTGAAAATTGTTCTTCCCCATCCCTCCGATCTTCAGGAAGCCGAGATCGTCCAAGTCGAGTAGTTTATCGACCGCGAAATCAAAGCCTATAGGCTTCAGCGGAAACGCCGCCAAGAAGGAATTCCGAGCGCCTCTCGTGTCAATCTCCGCGCTAGCATTATCGGCCCTGAAACGACAGTCTGTTTTCTTGCTTGTCGGGCTGTCCGGATTATACTCGAACGCGATTCCTGCACGCTTGAGTTCAATGGTCCTCACGTCGATGTAATCAGCGAACTCTTGCTTACTGGTGTCAAATTCGAGTCTTGAGTCACATCCGATAAAAAACTTTATCGGCCCATTCTCCTCGCGAGGGGAAACGCTCAGCTCCCCATTGGTGATTACCAACGACTTGAACCACGAATCTTCGAATTTGATCTCCTTTTCCTGCCCTTTCTTCGTGACAAGCTTGAAGAGATCGGCTCCGTCGCGAGCTTCCCAACTTCCGATCAACTCGACGGCTTTTGTCGCGGCGTCACCGGTGGTTTTATCCCAAAGAAAACGGCTGAAACCGAGGGTCGCGCTTGCAGCAAACCTCTTGATTTCGCTGCCACCAATCAACACTTCGATGTCCTCCACTTTGAAAGTATAGTCGGGTTTGTCCCCAGGTGGATTCTCTGGATCCTCGGGTTCCTCATCGTTAGAGCCTATTTCTGGAGCCTGCTCTTTTGTTCCATCGTATTTGAGCAGGGCAAATGTTGAACCAGGCCGGTTCGGCCCATCCAGCGTTGCGCTCAAATCCTGGTTCTTTACGGCCAAAAAATCGAATCCAAGGTGATGGAATCGAAACTTCTCGATTTTTTTGATACCTGCACCCAGCGCCTTGAATAAATCCGGCATTTTCCCGACGCGGACATCCAACAATACCGCGCCCTGCCAGTCGCGATTATTCCAGACCCGCTCAATCCAGGCTTTGCGTGCCGGATCGCTCGCCCTTGGCGACTCACTGCAAATTCTGGAATTGTTTCCACCTGTCTCTGACTTCAATTCGGCGAGACACTTGATTTCCTTTTGGATCGTCTCGTAGCTGGAACCTCCAACCGGTGCCAAGTGCTCGCGGCATTGCCAACTGTCGATATCCTCAATCAGATCCGCCAATGACCGGCCTCGGGAATATTTGATCAGCAGAATCGGCTCGTGGTCGGAAGGCTCTTTCTCGAGTTGAAATGAAAACTCCCCGATCTTTGTTTCATCCGTTGACGGCCGGAAGACCTTCTTGGCCTTGTCACGCTTTCTAACGACAAAGAACAGGTCCTTCGCTCGAAGCGCGCGTTGTACGTCTTCGTAGATCACGCGATAGGGCTCCTTGTCCTGTTCGGGAACCTCACCGAGATCGAAGAGCCCAATTCGAATGTGGAATTCCTTCCCAAGGTTGGCGGGATCTTGATCCCCTTTTCCAAAGTAGAGAGCGGAAAAATCACCGCGCCCTTTCTGCTGCACTTCGGCGATTAACCCCTGGGGAGTGACGCCAAGCACCTTCTTTTCGCGGACCAACTGCTCCTCCAAGAAACTGCGGTGCCGGATGGGGTCACCGGATCTAACCAGCTCTTTTCGAATCGGCGACAAGTGAGAGTTTTCGTACCTGCTACTTCCTGAGAGCGCTTCCAGCGCCCCGCCTCTGATGCCTGCCCAAGGGAATATTGGAATGTAGGTAGCGTTCTTTGGATTGGCTTCGCCCTTCTGATGCAGCTTACCCAAGGGAACGTGCCCTCTCTGCAATAGATCGCCAAACGAGTCGAACCCATGAGCGGCATCTTTATTTGAGACGAAAAGTGGCGAAGTGGCTGCCTCAGCTGTGAATGCGCCGGGTTCTTCAGCTGGATCAGAAAGGACAGTCATCCAAGAGGTGGTGACCAAGGAATCAGCATCATGTATTCGCCCGTTTCGTTGGCCTGCGTTCAAAAGAGGGTCGACGTTTTGCTGCTCGGGGAGGGGATCCCCTTCGTCCCATAGAACTGCGGCATCGCCAGGCCGAAACATGAGACTATCGCCGATCTTGACCGGAATACTCTCGGTCGGACTACTGCCAACAAGCAACCTAATCGGTTCACCTCTACTCGACTCTCGAAACCCAGAGCTGTCGACGCCCCGAACCGCAAACCGCCCTTCAGGTACAAATCTACCATTGAAGACTGCGCCTGGAATCCAATTCGTGCCCTTCCTTAAAGCGACGGGAAGATCATCCCGAAACCGCAAGAAGGCACGATCGTCGGTGGCTGTCGGACTCACAACCAGATTAGATCCCCTATCCGTCAGCAGGTTCGTAACAATTAGACTGTCCGGCTTGACCTCGATCCTCGTATTCGGAGACGAATTCCAGAATCCTTCATCTCGAGGGTCGATAGCCAGCGTCATTCCTTCGGCGGGCACGGAAGGGGATCTCGCGACGAATGACCCTACAAGTGTTGGCTCGATCGCGAGCTTCTGAAGGGGTGCCTGCCTGACCTTACAGTAGGCAAATTCGACAGGCATTTGATGCACTTCGCTATCTCCGAGCCCGAACTCCAACCCGCCTACAGTAACCTCCTTATGCGGTCCGAAGGAGATCGTAGCCTCGGAAGCCTCGAGAATTTCATTGGAGCGGGCGAACAGAGCCCACTGTCCACCTTGGGAGGGTCCAATTACCAGCATTGGAATTCCCCCATCGTCCTTCCAACCAAGATTCATGTCATCAAGAGTCTGCGGAACCTTACCGCCCCCTTGTTGTCGCAATACCCACTGGCGTACGTTTACTACTTCATCTTTCCCCGAAGGAAAAAGGTAGTCATCATTGTTTTTGGGAGTCGTTGTACGCCAATATGAGAGGCGATCCCAGTATTTACCTTCTGTATTCTTGAGGATGTAGTCCGCAAAACCCTCTCCAGTTTTGATTGTATCGTTGATTGCCGTTGCAAAAAACGCCAGCGCTCGATGCCGGACACCGCCGACGACTGGAGCTTGCACCCATAAGTCGAAAACCTGCTCTGCATCAAGTTCCGCATCCGGTTGTCCACCACCTTGCGCAGTAGCGAAAACAAACACAAACTCTGGACGCTGGATACTAGTGTATCCAAAGTACCCGTTCCTGGTAAAACACCTGTGAAGTTTCATTCTATTCTTTCAATTGAAATTGAATTTGGTCATTCGGCATTGCTAAGACTCGCCTGAGGGCTGTTTTTTCGTAGAAACGATAAACACCGGACTCCGATGAAGTTCTCGTGAGCGCCGCAAATCCTTGGCCCCTGTCTCTTCCGATCTTTCTCCCAAACCAATCCGGATGTCCCTCAATTGCATCCGCCAGTGTCACTCCGAGCGGCATGAATCGCACAGGTTCTTTGTTCACATACAACGGCACCTCTACAGACACCGAGGATTGATTCGCAAATACCAAAGGTCGGTATGGCCAAGTTGGCCATTCGCCCTCGTCCGTTAAGGCCAAAACCGGGGCGTCTCTCGGACCTCGATAACGGTTCTTCGACCCCCAAATGATGAATCGGTGCGCCAAGGTGCTAACAACAGAAGCGCTCTGAAGATGCCTCGCATCGGACGTCTCGGAATTTGGCACACTACTCGATGTATCAGATTTTGTATATTGATATGGCACAAGCAATGTGAGGTGCTGAGCGACGGCGTTACGAGCGTCAGCCAAGGCACCTAGTTGTGCCAAATCGAACTCATTGAATACTGCGACAAAGTGTGCAAGATCATCTTTCTTTTCTCCAAACGGCGCTAACTTCGCCTCCACAGACGGATTCGCAACAGGAATGGGTTTGATTCCCCAACCTTGTGGCGAGCTGTCATCACGCAGCAAATACGCTGGCAGCCCGAGAGTCACTTTGCCCCCACGATTTAGAAGATCCACAACGGTATGACCGGTTACCGTCTGGCGAGTTACCATAGGAACATTATTAGCGTGGTATAGTGCAGTGCCACCCCACTTGATGGTCAAACGCATCCCCGGCTCAAGAGGAATTGCACCCATCGCTGGTCCGTGGTTAGTTTTTCCACCATTGCTAATTGCCCGTTTCTCGTCTGGTGCCCACCAAGTCTGTCCAGCCTGTTTAGGGAAGTGAGAAGCAACTTCGGCCCCGGTCAAGACAGTTATCCACAGTCTCCGAATCTCGTCCTGATATCTGGCTCTTCCGCCTTGAAAACGTTTGTAGGAATTTTGATGCATCCCAGTATGGGCTTGGTTCAGAAGCCAGTCGCTGAAGCGCTCCTGGAGGGTTTGGAACTCGCCCCAATCCAGACTCCCTATTCTCTCCATGGTCTGTTCGTCTAATAAGATTTTCAGATCTTCTTGACCATTTCCCAAACGCTGAAGAACTATCTTCTCTTTGGTTTCCGCCCCTTGAGATCTCTTGCGCCTCAGAGAGAACACCACCTCGTTTGGAATACGATTGTCTGCGGAGAGGAAATCAATTATCGAGAAAGAAACAGGCGCTGCACCGATGCCGCTCGGGGCTGGATAGGAAGGAAAAACATAGGCCATGGCACCGGCATCAGTGCTCTGCGATTGATCCGACCCGTTGTAAACAAGCCAGCCCTCAGGCACAACGTCGTGTCCCGTTCGCAGTGTGGTGCAAGACGGAAGAAGCGCAATCATCGGGATAACCCACAACAAGCCCCTCCTGGCAACGGCAAGGGCTAGCCGGTTAGAAATCCTGCCAAATAGACCACACCCCTCGGATGCTGCACAAAAGAATAGAAGGCCCTGTGACATAAAAACTCAAGTCTCAAAATTATCAGCCTCATTGTTCCAAAAGCCTGAAAAGACGCAAAAAACCATTTAGGTGCCTAAAAGAGTATCGAGTCATAAATTTTCCTTTTTTTGATTTCGGCGTGATCTAAGCCAAAAATAATCTCACACGGCAAGTACGAATTATATCACTGGTCTTTTTTTGCATGCCTTAAGAAAAATCTTCTTTTTTTGCAGGATTTCTAACCTATGACGAAATGACCAAATGGGATAAAGGCAACTGCCTTTTATTCAGCAGTGGTTCGCTATACTAATTTGATCACTCGACAGCCTTGCCGGTTTGAGTTGCGGAGTTGTTATGTTTATAGCGGGAGACTTAATACCAGTGCCCTGGGCTTACACATCCGTAGCACTGACAAGCTGTCGTCCTAATGATTGTCGAAGGGCTTCTGGCCTGCCCCCGAAGTTTGAGCCAGTTTTTATGAGAATCCTAGGTGCGCTGGCAGTTTAGTTTCTTGGTTTGGTTCTCTGTTTGATGTGTTGGCCTTGTCTTCGTTTCGGGGTTCAGCTATGCCTTCTGGCTGACGGAGCGGAGCGCAGGAAGCCTGACGGCATAGCTGCGCGAACTCCGCCGGGGTCTGGTAGCCTAACGAGGAGTGCAACCGCTGATGATTGTATGTCTCTCGCCAAGCTTTGCCCAGCACTTTTGCTTCCAGCAACGAGCCAAAGCTTTCCACGTTGAGCAGCTCATCTCTCATCCGGCTGTTGAAGCTTTCGCTATACGCGTTCTGCCACGGGCTTCCTGGTTTGATGTAGAGCGTCTCAAAGCCTTTCGCTTCGATCCACTCCCTCACCGCCTTAGCCACGAACTCGGGGCCGTTGTCACTGCGGATGTATTTCGGCGCACAACCTCTTGCGGCGACGGCAGCTTCCAGCACTCGCACCACGTCGGCGGCCTCCATTCGGCGCTCCACCTCCAGGGCCACGTTTTCACGCGTAAACTCATCGCAAATGGGTAGCCACTTGAGCCGACGTCCGTCCTCGGTCTGGTCAAAGACGAAGTCATAGCACCATACCTCGTTGATCCGCGTGGCACGCTGGCGCTGGCCGCCTGCCTCTGTGCTGCCCAAGCGGCGCTTCTTATGCTGCTTGCGCGGCACCCGCAGGCCTTCCTGCCTCCACAGCCTCTGCACGCGCTTGAGGTTGGCCTTGCCGCCCTCTCTCCGCAAATGCTTGTGCGCCATGCGGTAGCCTGCTCGCGGATGTTTCGTGGAAAATCGACGCAGTTCTCCTGCCAGGACTGTGTCTTTGCCGCTCTGGCGGCAGACGTAGCGCTGGGTGGATCGCGGCTGCGCAAGGCTCTTGCAGGCCCGGCGCTGGGACACCTGGAACTTGTCTTCCAGATGCACCACGGCCTCTCGTTTGCGCGCCGGACCTACCATTTTCCCTCCGCGATCTCCTTGAGCATGGCGTTATCAAGCGCTTGTTCAGTCACCAGCTTTTTGAGCCTCAGATTTTCCTTTTCCAGCTCCTTGAGCCGCTTGACCGTGCTCTTCTCCGCCCCTCCATGCTGCTCTTTCCAGCGATGGTAAGTCGGCACGCTGACGCCGATCTGGCTGGCGGCTTCCTCTGCGGTTTTGCCTCCGGCAATGAGGCCTGCGGCCTCACGGAGCTTCTTGATGATTTCTTCCGAGGTATGTCTTTTGCGTTTCATGATGTCTGTGGGTGTGCTTACGCACACTTCAGACTCTCATAACTCCTGGGTCAACTTTCGGGGTGCAGGCCATTTCAGGGACACCACCGAATTTCGCCCCAACTCACGATGAAATGGCTAAGACATCCAGTTTTGCGCCACACTGATGGAATCAATGTGGCCTTGTTTCCTGGATTGGCCACCACATGCCAAGTCGGCCGCTTTTCAAATCGCAGCAAATTCAGTTTGATGACATCGCCGCAGCCACAAGGGCATCGCAAAACGGCTTCCCACTCATGGCCTGGCTCTCCCACCACATAGACGAGCCGGTCTTCAATTGTCTTCGGTTCGTCATCCACACGCCGGACCCGAAACAGGTTTGAGTTTTCTGGCTCGGCTTTCGCTGGCCAGAGCCATCTGAAGAGTCGCTGGAGCAGACATTTCATCATTATTCTTCGGTTACGGAGTTGAGAAAAGGGGTCATATCCCCTCGACCGCAATTCTTGGCTAAAGCCGGGCACGGCCCAGTGTCATCCAGCTGGATCCAAAATGAATTCTTCAGATCAAACTGCTGTCGCCGAGCTTCAGCGTTAGGCGTGCTGCGAAAGGGATGAAGACGGGCCAGGAGCTCGTTGATCGCCATCGTGGCGCAGAAGCCGTTCACCGAAACCACAGCTGGACTCTCAACCTTTGCACCCTTGATGTAGCCTTCCTTGAGTTCGCTTTCATACTGTGCAGGCTTCGTGCGGCGCAAAGATTGAACTCTCAACGTCTCTGCCGAATAGCAGCCCCTCGATAAAAGGCTGGAACCACCGGGCAAGAGGTAATTGACGACCCCGCAAACATTCGAGATGCCGCCGTTCCCATCAGCGTCCAGTCTGACGCCAAGATCGAAATACGGGATCGAATAAAAGGTGGCGATGCGATTGAGCCGGTCCCGACCTTCCACCAGGTCCATGCATCCAAACAGTATGTCGCAGTACGCCAACTGCCGTGCTGCGTCCTCAGTGAAAGATGACGTATTCAGGGCAGTGACCATCGTGCCCGTGCCATGAAGCTTAATCACATCGGTCAATGCATCGACCTTGGACCGTTTCCCCAAGGCGTCTGCCTCACGGCTGTTGATGATCCGGTTGAGGTTCTTTCGCTCGATGATGTCCGGGTCCATGAGGACAAGCTCGCCAACCCCCAAACGTGCTAATTGTTCGATGACCCAACTCCCCGTGCCAGAACAGCCCACCACGCCGATTTTAAGCCGCCTGAGAAGCTGGGTTGTTCCCTCACCGAATGTCTGAAGGGTGCGCAGCTGAGCATCATCCACCATAAGATCCTCGCCGACCGTGAAAATTCGGATGTCATCTCCAGCGACGGCAATTTTGGTGATGGGCACGAAGCTACCATCCTGCTCCGCGAATCTGCCAAACATGGTTCCATCGGGCAGCATGACAGCGCTGGCGTGTGGCAGGCCATCCTCTGTCCAGTTGTGGAGCGAAGAGAAGAGCGCCGCGTCTGATCTGTCATCCTGTGCGGAGAACTCGTCATATCCTTCGGGGTGGCTATGAACCTTCAGGACCGCCATGTTCTTTTCGGCAGCCCGCTGGTAAAACGCACGCCCAACTTCAGTTGGCCATGTCACGCTTACAGGCGTTCGTTCCCGGCAAAGGTCATGGGCGACGAGAAGAATCTTGTTGGCGCAAAGAGTGTGGCCTCCAGCGTTTTGCAAGCGTCCACAAAGAACCAGCGCCACAGCTTCTTTGCCATCACCAGGGAACAGATGATTTTTTAACTGTTGGTGCTGTTCACCTGTGAGCCTGAGAGTGTTCCGAGGGATCACGCAATTTTCACCTTTCTAGCTTCCCGATCCAGCCAGGACAGGCTGAGCAGGTAGTGGGTAAAAACGTTGTAAACTCCCAGCTTCCATGGATAGGCGGATGTGTAGTGACGGGACCAACGTTGCCACGCGATGCCTTCGATTTGCATGCTTGCTTCAGTGCATGGGATCGCCCCGCCGTCCAGCCTGCGAACAGCTGGAGAAAAGTAGGCCATGTCCAAAGCTGCTGATGGGTAACCGGAGGGAACCTGGATCGCAACTGAGGTCGGCACCTGCAGTAAGCCCTCAGGAAGGGGAATGTCGCGAATCAAGACCCATTTCCCGTTGGCGTCATTGATGGTTTCCCAAGCCAATTCTGATCCTTCCAACAACTCGACATCCTCCTCCGGCAATGCGAACTGACGGCGGAAATTTGGCCGCCCTTCAGACTGCTCGTTAGGCAATGTGGTGAAGCGTTCGACACCACATGCGGTAAGATCCACGACCTTTTCCAAGCCGACTGGCTCAAACCGCTTTCCAATCTTTTGATTCAGCATCGTGAGATCTGGATTTAAACCGGCGAGCACGAGAATGTCGCGGCCCGTGACTTTGGGAGCATCGACAACAATGCGTTTTTCGTCGACGCGAATGATATAGCGTCTCGCGGGAGGAGGGCACTCCTGGCCGCAATGTTTTTCGATTTCGACGCAGCTCACGAAGACGGGGCCATCGGTGAACAGTACAGTCTCATTTGAACCAATGGCAATATCTGTCGGGGACTCCATATCACGAAGAAGCTCGACCTTTGGCAGCAGGGCAAACAGCCTTCTGAGAGAATCCTCAGTCTGTTTTGCCTGGGTGGTGATCTCAAAAGCATCATCGATAAAAAAGGCCAGTTTAGGCGGATCCTGCGGAGCTTCTGTGCAAGCTGGCGCATCGCAACGCGGCACAATGCGAAACACGTTGCCTTGAGCTAGGTCGACCTCGACGCCGTCCTCCAAGACAACATCAGAAGGAGACTGATAATCCCGCACAATGAGGAAGTCTGAAGCGACACCTGCTTGCTCCTTAATGGTGAGTGCGCTCACAATGCGACGGGGCAAAGGAACAACCCGGTCCTGAACAAGCGCGTTCCAACGCGCCAATGGTTTCTTGAGTGGTGATGTCATATGTATGAATGGGGTGGGGTTTTGATTTGAGTATTTATCCGCGAGGAGGGCATTCATCTGGCCCGTAAGTGTTCCGTTCGCGGATCTGACCATTCCGGCCATGGATCAGCATTTCGCTCCCTTGATTGATCGCGATTTGGCGAGCTGCCTGAATGGCTTGAGCCTGGGTTTCGTGGCGGGAAGTGAGGCGCTCGTTTCCGGCACCCCTGACCGCCCAGCCGTCCTTTGATGGCACTACGTGTTGGTTCTTTGGCATATGATTTTGGGTTACTGTCAGGGCCAGTGTAGGGGAGCAGAGAATTTTATTCAACAAAATTTTAACCCTTAGGGTTAAAATTATGGATGTTGCGAACGACTCATTATTTTTTACTTGTCAGGTTATGAATCTGAAACGTATTCTCAGTAGGCGTCATGCAAATTCAGGTTGGTGACGCTGACTTGGCCCGCTGCTTGGCTTCCAAAGACCTCCTTCTCCACGCCTACGGGGCAGAGAAGGGGGTGGTCTTGATGCGACGACTTTCCGAGCTGCGCGCACTTAAGTGCCTTGGGGATCTTCGATTCCTATCTCACGTCCGAACCCGCGAAAGTGGTAAGGCGGGGGCAAAACAGGTTGCCGTGAGCGTTCACGATGGACTCAGTTTGGTGATTCAAACAGTCCAAGATGAGATTGAAAATAATAAGCCCGACTGGGCTACCGTTACCGAAATTACAATTCTGAAGATAACTTCAAGCAAGTCCGCGCCACGACTCACTAAAACATGAGCTTCTCTTTTCAACCGGATTACGCCACCTCCCCTGGTGACACCTTGGCCGACACGCTGGCAGGGCTTGGAATGTCTCAGACAGATTTGGCACGCCGAATGGGCCGTCCAATCAAGACAATCAACGAGATCATACAGGGTAAAGCAGCAATCACTGCTGATACGGCGCTCGAACTCGAACGAGTTTTGGAAGTACCCGCATCGTTTTGGTGCAGTCTAGAAGCAAACTATCGAGAAAGATTGGCGCGAGCTCGTTCGATTGAAAAGCTGGCAGTGGATGAAGCATGGTTGCGCGAACTGCCTATCAAAGCAATGCAAGAGCGAGGCTGGCTTGTGCGGACGAAGGAGAAACCAGCCTTAATGGAGGCTCTCCTTCGATTCTTCGGTGTAGCAGGGAAAGACGAATGGAAAGCTATCTGGGAAGAACCTTTGGTGGCCTATCGCAAATCGTCAGCCTTTACTGCTAGTTCGGCCGCATTGGCTACATGGATTAGGAGAGGGGAGATCGAAGGGCGAAAGCAGGATTGCGCACCATATGATGCAGCAAAGTGGAAACAGGCTCTTCAGGATCTACGATTAGTCAGTCTGAAACGACCTAGTGAATGGATTCCGGCAATTCAATCTGCATGCAATGAATGCGGAGTGGCTTACGTGTTCATTGCCGAACTTTCTGGATGTCATGTAAGCGGTGCGACACGCTGGATTCGAGACGATTGCGCACTCATCCTCCAATCAGGTCGTCATAAAGATGATGGTCACTTCTGGTTTACTTTCTTTCATGAAGCAAGGCATGTGCTCCAGGGACGTCAAAAGAAGATATGGACTATCGACACAGGAGACTCGGAGCGAAGTACCGATCCTTTGGAAGTAGATGCTGATGGATTCGCTGCCGAACATTTAGTTCCTACACGTCGAGTCACGCAAGTGAGACGAGAGAATGGCGGAAAAATGCCAGTTGAAGCGGTAATCAAACTCGCTGCCGAACTCCGAATTGCCCCGGGTATTATTGCCGGTCACTTACACCACGAAAAAATTTGGTTGCCTATGGTTGGACATCAATTGAAGAAGCGATTCACGGTTAATCCAATTTTGAATACGATCGAGTGATGATCTTGCTCAATCTCCTGATAGACGTCAAAAGTATCATTTCATTTGAAATACCTTAGAAGGGGTTCCAATGAGTGTCAGAGAACCCTTCAATACTTCGTCCGCCAGGAAGGCTTGAAGGGCTGAGATAATACCTCTAACGCCTTGAAAATAAAGGCGTTAGCGTTGGTAAAACGAATCCAAATCCCACCCATCCCCCCGAGAACTCCCCCCTTTCAGGGGAAGATGCGTCATGTTGGGGCGCGGTGAAGCAGATGCAAGTTGGAGCACTTCGTGTGGAATGAAGCGCTCTGCCACGACGAGCCATAGCACGAATTATTGATTTAGAAGCCTTTGAGGTCAATCCGGTGACCCAAAGTTTGCCGTTATATATTGGTTTTGGATACTCCACGTTTAAAAGCATGAGCAAGCCAGATGGATCGAGAAGGTTGGAAAACGCCTCTGCCTATACACAACGATTGGCGTTGTTATGCGGCGGTCAGCAATGAAGGCACTTGATTCACCGCATTCTCCCTTAGGCGTCTCTGAAGATCGTCTTGCTCCCGGCAGTGGTAGTGGTGTCGTGGATGTGTCTTTCTCGCCTCTCAGAATGTCATTTGTGCCGGCGTGAACGAGACGGTATCAGCGGAGGCTACAAGAGTGCCAGAATCAGGTTTACAGCGACTTTCCGATGACGTTATGATGGTAATCTTCACTACTGCACATCGAAAGGCAGATTGAAATAGGCTTCAATCCCAGCTCGTGTTGTTCAATGAACAACGAATTCCTCGTAGCTCAATAGGCAAAGGAGGTGCTTGGCGCGGGAACATGCGACATAAAGATGCTTTGCCGAGAATTGGCTTTCATTAGGCGTTGGTTCGACTTTGGGAATGTCGTGAACAATAACAGCATCGGCTTCCATGCCCTTGAATCTGCGCAGAGTCGTATGCAGGACGGCCTTGCCTGCTCTCCATTCTTCGAGGTCGTCTGTGACACGCCAGCGACCGATTGAAGCGCTATGCCGCAGCGAGCTTCTTGAGAGTGGCTGGGCGCTTAGGATGGCGATCTGCTTGCACGAGAGGCCGCTACTTCCAGACAGCCATTCATCAAGACATGCCGCCACCTGTGCTTTCTGCGCTTGCTCGTTTGAAGCGATCCTGATGGTCGGCGGTCTGCCTTCGGGCTGTCCAGGTTTCACGGTTATCGCATGCCCTATAGCTTTTGCGCAGAAATCGGAGATTTGCTTGGTGTTTCGGCAGTTGGTTGGCAGATGATACGGCGTCCCGAGTTGGGGAAGGCGCTGGGGTGTTTGGTGCTGGAGCTGCTGTGCTGGGTCGTAAAATACATAAAGCGGGCCGTCGGAAAGGTCTCGATTGAGCCACTCCACACTGTCCCACCACGATTCATGGAAATCCTGACCTTCATCGACAACAACGGCATCGAACCTGTCGCTGTCCAAGCGCTCAATGGCATTCTCAAACAGCCTTGCTGCTGAAGTGCTCCAGAAAGCTTCGTCCTGACCGCCGGCCGGAAAAGCGACTTTTGCCCTCCCACACCATTCGAGAGCCATGCGATGATAGTTGATGGCGGTTATGCGGTCCTTCTGCTCGGCGACTTGCTCGGCCAACCAATCTGCAAGCATTCGATTGTAGCAGAGAAGTAGCACACGCTTCCCCTTGTCAGCAAACTGCCGGGCCTTTGCGAGTGCTAGCTGCGTCTTGCCGGAACCCGCAACTCCTTGGACGGCTGCCCGGCGGTGCTGATTGAGGAAATTGAGCAGCAACAACTGATCCTCCGTGAAACGAAACAGGATGCGCTCCTGCTGCTCGATCTCCCTCCACAATGCGGGTGTGAGCTTGAACTCGCAGGTCAGCGTCTTCATCAAGCCATCGAGCACGGAGGTGAGCAGTGGCGTGTGGTCTTTTCGGCGATCAAAAGCGCGGTAGAGAGCTTCTATTCGTGTGCCGAGTTTGCTCAGGTCACTGGCGGCGAAGAGATTGGCATTCACGGCTCCAGGTGGCGCAGTGCCGGTCCATTCACAGTCAGGAAACACAGCGCAGTAGCCCCGCACGAATGGCAGTTCGTTTTTGAAGTAGCGCTCTTTGGCGGTGGCTTCGAGGGCGTGCATGTTCTTGGCTGCCTGCACGAAGGGGTCTTTCATTTCATGGCGCGCTCCATGTCGCTCCCAGCGCATCGTTCGCTGGTCGTAATAGACGTGTCCGCCCTTCACCTCCACGACCATGATGCCGAAGCGTGGATGCAGGATGACAAAGTCTGCCTCACCTTCGTGGAGATTCACTTTGCCACTGCGCTCGTTCCTTTCGGGCCGTAGCCAGGGGTAGCTGTGAAAGACGACGACTTCAGGCGGTAGTTGCGCACAAAGGGCCTCGGCTACACTGCGCTCGGAGTCATGCTCGATTGTGGAGGTGTCGTGATGAGGGACGAGGCGTGCCATGTGGGTCAGGCGTTTGGGTGGATGATGGCAAGTGGGATGAGCGAGTCGTATTCTGCCTGCCTCAAATGCAACACAGGAGAATCACCTTCCGTCTTGCCGAGGCGCACTCTCCAGGTTCCATCATTAAGCACACTGGCAAGCCAGCGTCCGGCGGCGATTCCACCGTTTAGCCCTTCATTTCGAAGAATGACTCGTGCTCCAGGCGATGGCTTGGCAGTGCAGACTTCACACTGCGCCATGTCGGTGACACCAGCGATGTCATTGAGTCGATAGGTGAGTTCAAACTGATGTGGTGGGTCTTCTGTGAGGAGGCGATCCAGTGTCCACGCATCTTCTGGAATGGGATCATCCACCACCGCGACTGGTTCTACATCGCCAGCAGCATTTCGGGCTTGGAGGAGAAAGGCTAGCGCTTCCACGGGTACCATGTCATCCGTGGCATCGGAGGTGAGGACGCGGCGCATGGCTTCGCGTTGGCGCACGCTGTCTGGAAAAGTCGGTTCCACGGTGAGCAGGGCGATGGTTTGGTCGATCCATTCGCGGGCACGCTCGGGGTAGCTCGGGTGGGAGAGTTGTGCCAAATGACCAGCGCCGCCCGCCAGTGTGTCGTAGAGCACGACGGAGGCGTAGCCTCCTGCCTGCGGATCGAGAGATGGCTCGATGGCTCGGATTTCTCGGGCGTCCTGCTCCAGAACAATCGCTGCGGCGAGACGCAAGGCTTGCCCGAGGGTGCGGATCAGCTCTTCACTCAATGGTTGACCACAGCGGGAGAAATCCAGCTTCAACAGATGCGTCGTCTGCCGTGCGGCGAGATGCTGACGACGCCACACGGGCGCTTCGTCATCTTCCCAGCAGCGCCTTTCCTCCCAGCGGGCTGTGGATTGCAGTGCGTGGTGTCTTTCAAAGTGACTTGGCAGATTCACCCGGCCTTGGCCTGTGGAGTGCAGTTCACTGTCCGCATAACCGCACTTCTGACAGATGGCGAAACCTTTGCCAAACTCACCTCCATTCAGCAGCAACAACTCTCCACCGTGGCAGTAGGTGACGGTGCAGCCCGGAATGCCGCCAAAGCCCGGCTGCGGTGTATCACAGCGCGCTGCATCCTCAAAGGCGATTGTATACACCTCGACGGAACCGACTTTCTCAAAGTCGCTGCCATGACGCGGCTGCTCAGAAGTGGAGGTGCAGAAGCCGGTTTTTGGGAAGATCATCTCGCCAGAACTGGGAGGCGATTGTGGATTCACGTTGGTCGGCTGGCGCGGTGCCTCATTGCTGCAACTGTAGTGAAAGTAGCCGTTCTGAGTGCGAATGAAGCGCCCACGGAGTCCCCAGGATTCATTAGCCAACATCGCGCCCGTCCAATGCTTCAGCAGGCCGCGAGATGTGACGATCTTTCCACCTGCGAGCAGTTGCGAGCCTGGCACATACTCCCGCATCGCCATCATGCTGTCTCGTTGCAGGCGGAACTGGTCTTCTTCGCGGAGCTGATAGCGGCCCGTGTGTGGATCACGCTCCGAGACTTGGACATGAAGTTTGCACTGGCCGATGGGGAAGCCGTAGCGTGGCAGCACGCGGGCGTCTGCCAGTGATTCGATCACCGTCATCTGGTGAAGCGTCCTTAGCTGGTAGTAGATCGCATTCGCCTGGGCACGATTCGCCGCAGCAGAGCTGTAAACGGGGGGGATGGCTGGCACCTCATCCCATGCAGCCAGCAGCGAGCGGACATCTTCGCGCCATTTTTCATAGGCGGCGGCAAATTCACTGCGGAACTCCTGGATGACCACAGGCCATGAAGTCATGGTGTCTTGAATCAAAGCCTCTAGCTCAGGGCAGCCGCGCCACAGATGTGCCAGAGCCTGCTGCATTTGGACGGGCGCAGAAGTGGCGATTTGGTCGAGGTAGCTCAAAAAAGCATCAGCAAGGTTGGTGGCATCCCTTGGCGGCAAAACAGGCTTATCATCGCTGTTCCACTTATCCGGCAACGGTTCGCCTGTGAAACGCCCCATCTTGCCATACGCATCCATGGCTCCAGTATGTTCTCCATGCAGGTATTGGCTGCGGAAGAACTCACCCAGCAGCCAGGAGTGGGCATGACGGCGGACGATGGCCGCGCGATCTAGAAAGACCGTGGGCCGGCGCAGATCACGATTCAGATACCGCCGGAAGTCGAGAAACACCTCCCGCTCATAGGGTGATGGACGTGCAAAGCCCAGCACAGCACTGGAGCCATCTGCGCGGCGTCCTGCGCGGCCTGCACGCTGGAGATAGTTTGCCTTTCCAGGCGGCAGATTCCCCAGCAAGACGGCGCTGAGGCCGCCGATGTCGATCCCCAGCTCCAGCGTGGTCGTGCTGCTGAGGATGTTGCGCATCCCATCACGGAAGAGGTCTTGGAGCCTCGCGTTTTCCTGCGGGGAGAGCTGGGCGCTGTGCTCCTCTGCCCACAGGCCAAGACGGAAGCCCTCCCACTCCCGTAACTCACGCCTGCGCCGGCCGAGGCGCGCATCTTGATCCAAATCATCCGCGCTGATCCCACTAAGCGAGGTGCGGGCAGCTCCAGGGTAAAGCCCTGCGATGCTGCGAGGCCATACCTGACCGGTCATCTGGCAGCGGTAGAGCCGCGAAGGCACCCTCAAGCCCAGCAGCGGGAACCGCATGCGCATGGATGGCACCACATGATCGCCTCCATTGGTCTCAGAACTCGGTTTGACCTCCAGCCAGTTGAATGAGCCATTACGTGCATGATCTAGCAGTTGATCAAAGACGTGCTCCATGACTTCACCCGCACGTTGAACCGCTACTTCCCGTGACATCCCACAGGCTACGAGGTAATCCCTTGTGAAGGCATTTCTGCGCGAAGTCTGCTGACCCTCGAAATGCACGCCGATGAACGAAAGCATCTCTCTTTTGAAGCTATCCCGAGCAGAGAAGTATTTCCCAAGCAGCGCACTTCCATATTTGTAATCATCATCGTCCCTGTCTCGGCCAAGGGTGACGCACCCCTGATTACGCAGCGCATCCAGAACAGAGGCCAGATAGCCTGCCCAGGTCTGGCGCAGTGCCTCCGCCACCCCCATCGACACCATGCCGCAAATCTGTGGCGGTGGCGTAAGTGCCTCGATGCCTGGATAGACCACCTCAACCAGCCCCAGCGTCTCCAGACCCGGCTGCGGCCAAGTGGGGCGTCGCGCCAACTCTCTGCCCAACAGGCTTACCAGCGAGGCTTGCACCTGCTCAGCGTTCCGCTGCCATCGCTGCTGGCGATTGTCATCCTTAGATTCGTGCCCCTCTGCTGAGTCCAAGTCCATGATCTCAGCGATAAGCGGCGACTCACCCAACCGATCCGCCCATTGCCGCACGCTGCCACCAGATTCAGCCTCTCGAAGCTTTTCCTGCGCCTTAGCGCGGTCCGCCAATAGGTCTTGCCGTATTACTGCGCTTTTAGCCATGGCAAGGTCTGCTTCGATACTCGCGATCTTTTGCTGATAATAAGAAACATCTCCATCGCTAGCGGCTTGGGTGAGATTACCCAGCACATGAATCACGGCTGCACGAAAAAGCTGCAGCTCATGCTGGCGGGTGAGCCTCGGCCCGAGGCGAGCGGCCTCCGCTCGGCTATCTGAGAAGACCAGCAAGCGCCGCCCACGAGCAGGTTTCCATGCCTTGTTCGCATGAGGGAACTCAGGCATCGCGGCGAGAGCAGTTTCAGCGATCAGACTCAGCTGGAGTCTCGCACGGGCGGCGAACCAGCCTATGCTGTTTTTGTCGAGAGGAACACCGCTCACCGGGCAAAGGGGAAGACCTCTCACTGGGCAGTTGGGCAGCTCCCACAGTGGCACTCCAGCCCCATTCCCGGAATAGCGGCCTGTCTGCGGATTAAAATGACGGGGTTGAACGCCCTCGATTTCGGTCAGTGAAAAAAGTTTCACACGCAGAGCTTGCTGCTGATTGGGGTTCTCCGGGTCGAAGAGTTCTTCCCCATCTTCATTCCGCCCGTGCAGCACGATGGAGGAGGGCACCGGAAGCATCATGCCATTCACCTGACGTGCTGCCACCCCCCACCAGCCAGAAATCTGGCAGCGAATCAGTGTCAGCGGATGATCTTCAAAGGCTCCGCAGGCTGCTGGATCAGCCCCCGCACTGAAGACCTGACCAATGCCGTTCAGCGGATGATACGCAGCCGCATTCACATCACGGCGAAATGACAGCATCATACCTTCCGGGCCGCGCATGAGGTAATGCAGCCGATTCGGCACTAGCGGCCACTCTCCAGGCTCGCTGCGAGCACAGGCGCTCATTTGCAGCAGGATTCGAGTGGCTTGTTGGCTCGCCGCACTGTTCTGGCCGAACATTTGAGCCGCCAACTCCGGCAAAAGAAGACGTGGCATCGTTTCGTCCGCCCACAGTAGGGTTTGCAGCCTCGCTACCGCAGGCGAGAAGCGCAGAACATCCGCCAGCATTGGTGCCGCGAGCCTATCGGCGCGGTTCATGGCTTTACTAACTCGCGGTTCTGGTGCCAGCAGAGAAAGCACATCCCTCCACCGCAGCCATTCCTCATCATCGGTCGCAATAAACTCGCTATCGCCATTAGGCGTAACTCGCACGGTGCCGCTTTCCGGCGGCGGATTTGCAGCAAGCTGCTCAGCGAGGCTCAGCGGCAGAGGAACTCCAATATCAGCCACCTCCAACGCAGACCGGACACGGCGGCCTTCGATCAATCGCACCAAGGATTCATCTTTGCTGAACAAGTGCGCTGCAAATGGCCTCAGCGCTGCCGCACCACCGCCGATGGTAGCACTGGTTGCGATGTGTAGCACCTCCTCCGGGGTGCGCCCGCAGCGCATCTGCACTCGCCGCAGCAGCAGCGTGATCTCCGCCGCCAGATTACCCGTGTAAATGTGCGCCTCGTCCAGCACTAGAACCCGCAAATTTCGCCCGAAGAACACGGCATCCTGTGGCCGACACAGCATGTATTCCAGCATCGAGTAGTTTGTGACGAGGATTTGCGGCTGCGGCCCGGAGCCGTCTTCGATCTTCTTTCCTTCTCTATCTTCAAAGCCACGCGCTTGCTGCCGGGTGCGGAAGCGTGCTCGCGTAGCTTCAGGTGTGCCTCTTTCATCCGCACGGCGCTTGTTCTCCGGCGTCTCGCTGGTGAAGTGGAAAAAGCTCACGCGATCCTGACCCTCCAGCCATTTATCCAGTCGTCCTACTTGGTCATTCACCAGCGCATTCATCGGGTAGAGTATTATGGCGCTCACCCCCTGGCAGTAAGTCGGAGCTTGAGTCCAAAGCCGCTCCAGCATCGGCAAAAGAAAACTCTCCGTCTTGCCCGCACCCGTGCCAGCCGTTACCACGAGGGCTGGCTGCCCATCTGGCACATCCCGGCTCTCTAGTGCAGCCTCCAGACTCCGCAACTGATGGGTATAAGGTGCCCGGTTCAACGGAAACTCACTCACGCGGTCCAGTTGTCTCGCAAGAGTCTTCGCTAGCAGACCTCCATCTGCCACTTGTCCCAGCGTCTCATCTGCTTGCTCAGATGGGAACGCCCCTTCCACCCAAAGATCGCTTCCCAGTCCACCACGCTCCGGCGGGCCGGACCAGACGGTCTCCAAAACGCCTCGAAGCACCGAATCAGAGACGAAATGATCGTCCAGCGCAAAAGCATTGACACGGGAGATGAGACGGTCACGGAGGTCGAGAGTATTGAGCTGGCTCATAAATGAAATCGTTGCCTGATCTGCTCCAGCCACACGCCAAAAGCAAACTTTCGGAACTCTTCAGAACCGGACAAACGGCAGTAGGACAGGGGTAGAGTTTTGTTCTCGTATTCCAGTGATTGCAGACTGGGAATGCTCCTGCGCAGCCACTCGCTGTCTCGGTTCCCATGCCGCAGAGCAAGCTCTATCGCTGTCTCTTCACGACAGGGAAACCATGCTCGCATCTTTGCAAAAACATCTTTACCCGCTGCTTTCAGGTTGGAGACGAACGGACTCTGGAGAGCGGCAGAGAGTGTCTTGGCAGCCAGAAGTGGTGAAATATCGGCTAGCGCCAAAAGGCAAAAGCCAAGCCGGTCGTCTGGTTTCTGGTTTGACGAAGACGCAGCCAAATCATCGACAAAACACTGAACCTGCTCAGGACGAATGCTTGGCTGCAAATCCGTCATCAAGGCGTGAACCACCCGTTTCCATTCATCATCAAGCTTTGGCACTGGAGTCTGCCCCATGCCCGGTGCGGTGAGAAAACCTTCCGAAGCCAGCCAAACAGGCAAAACCTTCATCCAATGCTTGTGCAGCCAAGCGACCACATTTGATCTATGATTTTCATTTCCCACACTTTGTAGGAGAGGAGCCTTCCATACTCTCAAAAGCGCCGCCATCTCCACCGGTTCGGCGGGCGGAGAGAGAAGCAAGGCATCAGACCACCTCGTCGAGCTGAACCAGTTCCCTAGCCGAGTGCCTTCATAGAGCAACGCCACCCCGAGAAGTGATCCACCCGGAGGAAATGGAAACTCCCAGCCAGAAGCCGAAACTGTTAGCTGCTCACGATTCACCCGCACGATGCCACCCCGTTTGTCTGGTAGAGCGATCCAGACTAGCAACACATGCCGTTCAGTCAGATCAAACTCGCTAAGTTGAGTAACCGTCACTTTATTCGTTTCGCCATCCACACGAACCTGCCTGATCACGCCGCCATCAATCACACGCGATCCCACATCCATCGTGTGCTCAACTCCATTGTAGGGATCTTCACTGATCCACGCAGGTGCCCCATAGCCTCCGAGCCTCGGCAAAATCATCGCCCGAGAGCGCACACTGCCACGAACAACATCCCCTTCCATGAACGAACAACGCCGCTCTTCCATCGAAAGAACATTGCCGAGATCATCACGCCTTTCAGGCAGCAGGAAGCTCCACATCGAGCGGCTGGCATCGCTAATGAGCAGAGTTTTGTCGCCTCGCTGAATGACTGGCTTACCTTCTGTGCTCCACCGCACGCAGCCCTGCATCGGCGGCGGCAACTTGACTGGGATGGTAGCTGTTCGGCACGTCGAATGTCGCACATTCACCCGCAAAGTCAGAGTCCGAGCGATGTCCCCTTCCACAAGTGAAAGTTCCGTCGGCGGTGATAGATAATTCATCATTTTTCCATCAGCGCGAGTCCAACGCAGTCCTGCAAAACTCCAACTCCTGTCCACGACATCAATCCTGAGCGGAACCTTCCAAGGCCAGGCATGACTCGTTGATCCTGCAAAGTCCAATATCTGCATCCAGCGTGCTCTCACTGTATCTAAATTTAGCTGCTCGGGCTGCTTCCCAAATCCCGCACTCGTCCACAGCGCTACGTCATCCATCGTCGCCTCGATCAGTCCCGCCCAACCCTTTTCATAGCGGTGCAGCCGATAGCCGGCTCCGATGACTGTACTCGACGAAGGCGCTGGCGTCAGCTTCAAGTCACGAGCGGCGATGAGGTCAAACGCCTGCCCCGTCCGCAACTGGGATTCGGTGACCATCCATCCATCACTCGGTCTGAACAAAGAAACCTCAGCATCAGCATCCCAAAGTACGATGGACGCTTGTCGAACCAAGCTTTCATCCACGGAAACAAGACGCAAATCCAAACGTGAACGCAATGCCGCGCCCTCACCTAGAATGAGCGCCCCCTGCGTGTCGGGAGCAAAGCCTCCCGCATCCTGTTTCAGCAACCTCGCCTGCACTTTACCCTGCACTCGCACTTCCAAGTCACTATTTGTCTCAATCTCGTTCAAGTGGCACAACTCCACACTGAACGAAGGCAAACCCGAACCATCCCATTTCAACGTCGGCGATGTGTAAAACTGGCTAATACTCTCCTCCTCGTCATTCGCCAACGGGATAAGATCCGCCGCCAGCGCTGCTTTCAGCAAATCCTCCGTCCACTCCGGCAGCACCCAGCAGCATGACTTCAGGTGCTCCTTCATCCCTGCCTTCGATACATTCCCCAACCGATACTGCCGCAGCCGATGCCACATCCGCTGAAACTCCAGTGCCCCAGGATCACGCTCCTCCAGCAAAGTCTGCACGGCAACGGGCGGCCATTGCCCACTAAGCCAGTCCTTGAGTCTCGACTTCGCATCCTCGTGAGTGAACCCAATCTGAAGGTGAATGAGGCGATACCACTTGTGGGCGTCCTCAACATCGAATGCATGACGAAGCTCAAGCCATAACGCTGTTCTTTCCAGCAATTGCCTGTGGCCAAACTGCAAGTTACCACCCGGATTGTACAATCGCCCCCAAGTCTGAGGCTGCCAGCAGACGATTTTACGGTTTGACAGAACCGCCCAAAGTTGCCCCTCATGACCATATCTGCGAGTTACCTCTGCATGGAGGCCCAACAACAGAGTCCCCGTCCGCAACGGTTGCTGATGGACCAAGGTATCAAAGGTATAAACATCGAGCGATTCAGCCCACTGTTTGAGTTCGACGAAAAAGCATGAGGTACATGCTTCTGCCAGCGACCACGGTCGATGAATAGGACGACGCTCGAGTATCTGGTCGTAAAGCATTTCGTGGGGCATCTGAATAAAGGGCGCTTTGCCTCTTAATACGGATGCTTCTTTAATATTTCCATACAGTGGTGACATTTTTTGGAATACTGCTCTGTTTCGGTCGATTGCTTATCATAATTGAGAATTTCTCGCCTAAGTGATTGCATAGATCCTTGGGTCGTTATCATGGCGTTCGATCATAGGGGAATTACAAAATTGCATTTTTCCGCCGTCCTAAAGGCCTTTTTGTCAACTTCTAGGGGAGCCACATGCCTCCCGTCTCCCATTCTTCGTCCACTGCCGTGCCAGATTATGTCAAAGTCCACGGTATTCCTGGGCTTTATCGTCACAGCCGTTCGGGCATGTATTTGGGCCTCAAGAAGGTCGAGGGCAAACGCAAGGAGCATTCTCTAAAAACCACGGATCGCAAGATAGCTGAGCGCCGTCTGAAGGCCTGGATCGACGAGCTTGGCAAGGTGGACACTTACCTGGAGAAGACCACGCTGGAAGAGCTGTTTGCCAAGCTGCTTGCCGTGAGCGCTGACAAGTCAGCCAGCTCCATCGACTTCATTGAAGGCGTCAGGGATGAATTCCTTGGCTGGTGCTCTCACGGCAGCAAATTCCAGGTCCGCAACGTTCGTCCATTCCCTTCTGAATGAATGGCTGGCCATCTTGGGCAAACGTGTAAGCAGCACCAGCTATGCCGGGATGTTCAAGGCCTCAGACTTAAACGAAAGGTTCCGCATTCCGACCGGGCAATTCTAGGACGCTTTCTGCTCATTATCACCGCCGCTTGAACCCACACTGGCAGGGGTTCATGGCGGCGACGAGCATGAAGGCAGCCGGAAAGGTCACCGTTCCCGCAGCGCGGGAGATGGTCACCCTGCCATCTTCCAAAGGCTGCCGCATGACCTCCAAAGTGCTGCGGCGAAACTCAGGCAACTCATCCAGAAACAGCACCCCATTGTGCGAAAGGCTGACTTCGCCCGGCCCAGGATTCGTTCCCCCGCCGAGCAGTCCCGCATCGCTGATGGTGTGGTGAGGAGAGCGAAAAGGCCGGGTGGCGACGAAGGCCTGCTGCTCACTCAAAAGGCCGCCCACACTGTGGATCTTTGTGGTCTCGATGGCCTCCTCCTCCGTCATGCTGGGCATGATGGTGCCCACGCGCTTGGCGATCATGGACTTACCCGTGCCCGGAGGTCCCACCATGAGGATATTATGCCCACCCGCGACGGCTACCTCAATGGCACGCTTCGCGTCGCCCTGGCCCTTCACGTCGGCAAAATCAATGTCGTAGTGCGCGGCGGCGGCGAAGAATTCCGTGGCGCGGCAGGGCTCGGGCGTGAGTTCGATGTCCCCCTTCAGATACTCCACGACCTCGCGCAGGTGGCTGACTCCGATGATGTCAATCCCGGCCACCACGCTGGCCTCGATGGCGGCGCGCTTGGGCACCAGCAATCGTTTGCGGCCCTTGGCCCGGGCCTCCAGAGCCACCGCCAGCAGACCGCGTACGGGGCGCAATTCACCATTCAGCGCCAGTTCACCGATCATGGCCGTTTCCGCGAGCACGGCGATGGGGATTTTAACCCGATGGGCGATGAGCGAAATGGCGATGGGCAGGTCAAACCCAGGCCCTTCTTTTTTCAAATCTGCCGGCGCTAGGTTCACCGTGGTCACGCCATCATTCATGGCAAAACCGCAAGAGGAAATGGCCGCCGTCACCCGCTCCCGACTCTCTTTCACCGAGGCATCCGGCAAACCCACGATGAACATCTTCTGTGTGCCGCCTGTATCGTAAGATTCGATCTCGATCTCGATCGCATTGACGCCAAGAAGCGTGGCTGAGTAGGTGCGGGCAACCATGAAAGGCCACTATTCAAATGCTCACCCAAGCTGCAAGGAAGGATTTGAAAACCCGTGCGTGATTTGCGCAGCCACTCGTTTAGCCCGGCTGCGCATCATCGGCGGGTTATCGGCATCATGGCTGAGATCACACAAAAGAAGGCCTATCCGCAGCGATGGGTCGTGGTTTAAATAAGAACGACGTTGTTCGTATTCCTTTAGAGTCCCACTCCTCTCACCCCTCATGAGACTCCTTTCCCTCCTCCTGCTGGCGGCCCTGCCGCTGCTCTCTCAAGAGCCCACATCGCCCCCAGCGAAAAGCCCCCCACCCCAGCCACGCAAAGCGTGGGAGCCCATCGTTTTGAAGGCGGATGACAAGCCAGCCTTTCCAGCACCTCCCATCGGTTGGGACGTGAAGCGTGCAGACATTCCCCACGGCAAGCTGGAGATGATTGAATACGATTCTAAAACCGTCGGCACACGCCGGAAGATGCAGGTTTACACCCCTCCCAACTACTCAGCGGCGAAAAAATACCCCACGCTCTATCTGCTGCATGGTATTGGCGGAGATGAAACAGAGTGGGCCCGATTCGTCTCACCTGAGGTCCTTCTGGACAATCTCATTGCCGATCAAAAAGCCGTGCCCATGATCATCTTCATGCCGAATGGACGTGCGCAAAAGAACGACCGGCCCACGGGCGATGTCTTCCAGCACGCACCCGCCTTTGCCGTCTTTGAGCGCGATCTTTTGGATGATGTGATCCCGGCCATCGAATCTCGCTACAGCACCTTTCAAGACCGAGAGCACCGGGCCATCGCAGGTCTTTCGATGGGCGGCGGGCAAGCACTGAATTTCGGTCTCGGGAATTTGGAGACCTTTGCATGGGTCGGAGGCTTCTCATCTGCTCCCAACACAAAAAAGTCTGAAGACCTTCTCAGCCCCGCAGCCGCCCAACAACTCAAACTCCTCTGGCTATCCTGCGGCAATCAAGACGGTCTCCTCCACATCAGCCAAGACTTTCATGCATATCTCAAGATCCAAAACATTCCCCACCTCTGGCACGTAACCGACCACGGACACACCCCGCCCGAATGGAAGCAGGCCTTTTACTGGTTCGTCCAACAACTGACTTTTGCTCAGGGCACCGGGCCTAACTAGAGGAGTGAAGCAGAATCTCAATCTGAAGGAATCGTTGCAGGACGGCGGCGGCGTGGAGGTGCAAAGGCTGGCATGGGTAAACTGGCGCCTTTTTTGATCCAGATTTCTTGAATGACTTGGACAAATGGGACCGCTTTTTCCGTTATCCTTGATTCCATTTCATGAAGACTTTTGCCACTTTTCTCCTCGCGGCTGCGAGCTTGACGACCTCTATCCCCCAGACGTCTGCGGCGGAGGCGGTGCCTCCTTTCATTGTGCAGAGTCATCGAGGTGCGGGGGTGTTGGCAGCGGAGAATACCATCGCCGCGTTTGAGCTGGGCTGGGGCTTGGGGACGATCCCGGAGGCGGACATTCGCACGACGAGTGATGGCGTGATCGTGGCGTTTCACGATGCCGACTTTGCCCGCGTGGTGCATGGGGCCGATGAAGCGCTGAAAAAAAAGGGAGTGCAGGATGTGACCTTTGACGAGCTTTCGAAACTGGAAGTGGGGGCGGAGAGTCCGCAGGGTTTCCAAAAGCGCCACGTTTCCAGCATGGCGGATATTTTTGCGATCATGAAGGGGCGGCCTGAAAGACGGCTGTATCTGGACATCAAGCAGGTGAGTCTGCCTGCCCTGGCGACGCTGGCCAAGCAGCATGAAGTGGCCCCGCAGGTGATCCTGGCATCGACCAAACTGGAGGTGATCCACGAATGGAAAACGCTGCTACCAGACTCCCACACGCTGCACTGGATGGGCGGCACAGAGGAGAGTCTGAGAGAGCGAATTGAAAGCCTGAAAAAGACCGGCTTTCCGGACATCACGCAGGTGCAGATCCACGTGCGGGAAAGGAAGGGGACGACGGGCTGGACCGAGATCGAGCCTTCGGAAGCGTTTTTGAAAAGTGTGGGCCCGGAGCTGAAAAAGCGCGGCATCCTTTTCCAGTCCCTGCCCTGGGGGGCCAACTCACCCGGCATCTATGAACGCCTGCTGGAGCTAGGCGTGGAGTCCTTTGCCACAGATCATCCCGACGTGGTGATGCCGCTGATGCGGAAGCATTACGGCCAGTAGGCTGGTACATTTCCCGACAATGGGGGCTCCTCCGTTGCGGTAGTCCAACAGCGCAGCCGGAGAATAAATCGTAGCTTAACAGTAGGCAGAACAACGTGGCCCCAAATACTTTCAGTTGATGCGCCAAGGCTTCATTGGCAACACTGAGATGGAACAACAATCGATTCGAGTATCGCTGTAAAAGCTATATTGTAGCGACACGACTATCAATGTTAATAGCTTACTTCGAAGAAAAAGATTCATTTGCTTTCGAATTCTCCAAGCCAAGCAGGGCGTATATTTAAGCTATCATGCATATCCGGATATGGACCCTCCCAAGGAATTTGACCTGAGTCATCTAAATGCACGGGCTTACCGACGAGGGTGATATTTAACTCATCTTTGAAAAATTGAATAAAATTCCTACTATATATTAATTGGTTTTCAACGGTGCCTCGGTTACCAAATCTTTCATGGGTGAGTGCCACATCAAAGCTTTCGACTTTGGCTAAAGCTGCTCTTCTATAATGGAGTTCCCCAGGCTTAAGGAAACCCTCGTAAACCGCATTACTTTGATAAGGCAATTGTGAATTAAAGCGGCTTAGTTGGAAACTATCGAAAATGCATAAATTATTAAATTTAGGCATAATGGTGTCACTCCAGACAATCCAAGCCTCTTCGTTTGGAAGTAAAGATTTACTGCTTATCGTCGTTGCTTTAACAAGCAACAATCCTTTTAATCCTGATCGCTCAAGTGCTCGTTTTACGCCTCCTCGCACTAACAAAAATCGACCTCCAATAGTGTGAGATATCGTTCCACATTCTCGTCCTATAGGAGTGACAGGAGCCTCTAAATATGGTGCACCAACTTCGTCATGCTCCCTATTGGCAGAGGTTTTCCCAAGAAAATCTGGATGAAAAACTTGGCAATACTCAAATTTAAAGAGTTCATGCGGAGAATATTCTCTACTTTTATAAATAGATACCGGATTACCTGAAACAATTGCCTTATTGCGCAAGTCGACACCTAGTTGTTGTAGTGAATCAATAATCCTTAATACTAAAGGGTTATCTCCAGCTAGTGGTAAAGGCGCAAAGAGATCGCCTCCGATATCGATAATGTCTCCTAATAGGGACTTAAATTTATTATATGCCGCTGGGTCTAGACCTTCCGACTCATCATCAGATCTCTTGCGACGAATGTAAATATGATATTTCTCAGTCATTACTGAATTACTCTGGAAGTTAAAAAGTCTTTACATTGTAATTATAGGCTACCAAGACCCGCTCAAGATCCGATGCTTCTAGCTGGTCTAATCAACTCCTGCTCGTCCCAACCAGCTAAATTAACCATGGTCGTCATCCGTGCATTCTTTAAGCTTTTCAAAAAGGGGATCCGCTTTTGAAGGATCAAAACCAAATATATCTTTGGGAGTTACAAATATAAAGCAACTTTCCCACAAACACACCATCCATTCCTCAGCCATTCCGCTCAAGGATTTTTGTAAATCTAGAATCAAAGATGCGTTAAGGTATCCCTCTGTAAGAAAAGCAATATCTATAAAACGGGAGGTATTGTTGTATGATTGATGAAGTTTAAATGATTCCGCCCCTACGTATTTTTCGAGGATTATTCCAACCAGATCAGTTGCTAATTCGAATTCTTTTTCAAATCCCTCAGTTTTTTCAGCATGATTGAACGACCTGTTATCAAATAGTTCTTCAAATCTTCTTTCTGTGCATACTTGTAATAATCTCATAATTTTTGATTAAAATTAATTACTCCATCAACTCTCCAAGAAGCATTGTTAATTTAAATATTAAGAATCAATTTCTTCAGTTCCTCACGAATCAACCGTATTCTTATTAAAGATGACGGAAAAGTTTGGTTCTCCAGTTTCCATTTGATTTTGAGCCTTGGTCCTGTGGAGCTAATTTAGTGATCTCACTTTGTGTCTGCACTCTTGAATCAATGATGTTCTTATTTTCAGATCATATATTCTATATTACCTAGTTCGATTGGCTTATTTCCCTCCAATAGAAATTGGAGGGACTCTTTCCAAGACCCAGGCTTTAAAGAACCCCAATACAATAGCTTGTAATCAGCGAAGCCTATCAGCCGCCCGCCCTCTGTCAGTAGCAACTCAATATGCATATTGTTGCAATCTCCGACTGGGGCAATTTCTTCCCCTATGTATGCGTAAGTAAGCTGGTGTTGACCGTAATTTCTTCCAACCTTAATGAGCGAAGGGAGGCAAAAGCGTGCCGTCATTAAGTCTGACGTTTGATGATGGAAATACTTCACGGATTTGCCACCATACTCGGCTACAAATTCCTGAAGAAAGTCATTCCAAAAAAATCCATTTTCTAAATATAAAAAATTTTATCGGATTATCCATTAAGTTAAATAACTTGTTTGATTTTGAGATTGCCCAATCAATTTGCTACAGTTTCTGCGATCATTTGTCACTACCGGAAGACCTTTTTAACTTTTCTGACTAAAGATCATGGCCCTGGGCAATGGCATCCCGTCTCTGGTGTGCCGCTTTGCTAGCAGATCACCGAGGGCTTCATGTGGCAGGACATCGGGCTGGCCGACTGGCTCGCTGACCTGGATAACTGCAACGGCCCTGGCGATCGCCAAAGATCCCCCGCACCAAAGGCCAAAGCGGCCCAGGCTCACGCATTCGTGCCCAAGCGACAGCGCGAAACCAAGGCCATCCTGCGCAAAGCCGCGACCAAATCGGCCTAACGTCTTCCGTGATTAAAATCCACTGGGGCCGTCTTGGGATCGGCCCCTTGGTTCGCACCCATGTTCACGTTTTTGCAGGAAGGGTCCACGACGATGGTGACTGGGCGATTCTGAAATACGTTGCCGGTCATCTGGATGTCATGGCCATTCGGTGCAAAGGTGACGGCTTCCTGAGGCGCTGAGTCTCCCAGGGAGAAGACATTGTCCCGCACGATGACTGGGCCGTAAGAGGCACCTTCTTCGTAAAGAGTGAAGTAGAGCTCCGGGAAGCTCACGGGCTTGCCCGTCTGGTAGGCGATGCGGCCCCGGCGCAGGTCGGGCTCGTTTTTCGTGGTGTTGTTCACGAACACATTGCCCTGGAGGATGAAGTTTTTCGGCTGGTTGATCCAGTTCCCACGCCCGCCATTGCGGAAGGTATTGGCCACGATGGTGACATCCGTGCAGGACTTCTCCACGCTCATCACTCGAGAGCCGTTGGTGCCATCAATCAGGTTCCCTGTGATGGTGGCATTCTGGCAAAATTCGGCCAGGAAGAAGGCCCCCATGCGCGAACCGAGAATGTGATTGTTGGTAAAGACAATGTTTCTGCACGCCTGGATGTGCATGGTATCCCCGAGGGCACTGAGCTGGCAGCCAGTGACCCGCACGTCCTGGGTTCCGGTGATGTCAAAAGCCCCCTTCCCTGGCCCGCTACCGGTGGGTGCGTAGGCGGCCAAATACGTCGCAGAGATATTGTGAGCCATGATCAGCTCCCCATCTGCGCCACCCTCAAAACGAATGGGAGGGCCGCCTGGAGTCTCGGCGATTTTGATGAACTCCGGGGTGGACTCGACGATGAAGTATTGCCGCCCCCTAACCAAGTTTGCTGTAAAATGTGCACCCATGAAGGTGAGGGCTTCCTTGGGCTCGGCACTGGCACTGACGGGCCAGGGATCCGCCTGATTGGCCAAATAAACTCGGTCGTCTCCAGGCTGGATAGAAATAACAGGCCGCAGTCTGTCCATGCGAAAATACTTTCGGGCTCGCTCCACTTCCCACGGTTCATAGGCCTCGGGCCAGGTGAGGATCTGCCACAGGTAGCCATAGTCCCACATGAATTTGCCACTGCGCAGCAGCGTGCAGCTTTCCACCGCCACTCGCTGAGCCGGAGTGATGACCGCCCCTTCCTCGCCCTTTTTACTGAGGCCATGCACACCGATCACCGCGCCGGCGAGGCCGTTTGATTTTACGTCGCGGAACAGGATGTCATGCGTGGCACCGCTTTCCGAGGTCGTGATCTCGATGCCTTTGGTATTCACACTGGGTTCCCAGGTGTTGTCCTTTTGCGCAGGGTCAAACACCTGCCCGATGAATTCCCCGCCTAACCAAGTGAGGTGCTGAATGTCCTTCCCGGCAAACATGACCACGCGTGCTTTGTCGCCCAAAACTTTTGGCAGGTGAAAGCGCGCCCCATAAGCGGTGATGGTGAGGTGTGATCTGAGGGCTAACGGCTGCTCACCTGCTAGATGATAGTCTCCTGGCGGGATGGTCACCGCACCGCCCTGCTGCAACAATGCGGCAAGGCGTGCCGTGTCATCCCCCTGCAAAGGAGCTGCCACCGATAAAAGAAAGAGAGCCAGGAAACCGTGAGCGAAGCCTTTCATACCCGGAGTCTAACGAAGCGAAGACCGGTTTGACCACGACAAAGAGTGTGTGAAAGACGACAAATCACGACTCATCTCCAAGGCACGGAAATCGAGCCTCTACACAAAGGCTCAACCCCAATGCTGGGCGATCTTCCGTTTCAGGAAGTCCACGCTGCGGGCTAGCTGATCCATGCCGTCCACGCCATCTTCGATGCTGATCCATCCATCGAAGCCTTGGCTTTTGAGCTCGGTGAAGATGGCATCGTAGTCATTGAGACCCTTGCCGATTTCCCCATGGCGGAGACGCTTGGCGTAGCCCATGGCACCACCTTCTTCCTTGCGCAGATCTTCGATGGTTCCCTCGGCGAGGTAGCGGTCGCTGGCATGCATGGTGACCACACGGTGGGAAACACGCTTCAAAAGCTCGATGGGATCTTCACCCGCCAGATAGGTATTGCTAGGGTCATAGTTCACCCCGAAAAAGGGATGCTCCACGGCGGCCACAAGCTGGCAGAAAACATCCATCTTTTGCGCAAATTCTGGGTATTCCCAGAAGTCGTCCTTGTAATGATTTTCGATGATCAGGGTGATGCCACGTTCCTGAGCATAAGGCAGGCAGGCATGGATGGAATCGGCCGCGAGTTTCACGCCCTCATCCACGCTCAGTTCTGGGCGGCGCTGGCCGCTGAGCACGCGGCAGTAGCTCCCACCGAGGACTTGGGTCATGTCAATCCAGCGCTTCTGTTTGGCGATTTCCTTTTCCCGAAAAGCGGCATCGGGATGCGTGAAGTCGGGGGAGCAACACATCATGGGAATGACCTTGCCCGTATCCTCCACCTCGCGTCGAAAGCGAGGCCAGTTCTTCTCGTCGGACATTTCCAGGAAGCCTGCGTACCACTCCAGACCTTGAATATCGAGCGTGGAGGCCAGGGTGATCCATTCGGAAACGGACATGGTACCTTCTTTGCAGAGCTGCTGCATGAAGGCTTTGGGAAAGGCGGCGAGCTTGGGCATGAGAATAACTGGAGAAGGGATGCCTAACGAATTATTTGCTGGGAATGGTGGAGCTGTCTTTGGGCGGATTTCGGCCGATGAAGGGATGCTGCTCCAGGTCCATGACTTGACCACTGATGGGGCCACTTTCCTCCGCCAACCAGAAGATCGCGGCAGCGGCGATTTCTTCCGGCCAAAGGATGCGCCCAGCAGGGGCATAGACCTTGGGAAGATCCGTGTACCAGTCTTCGCGCAGGCCGTGTTCACGTTTGCGTTTCGCCTCGTTTTCCGTGAGCACCCAGCCGGGATTGATCTGGTTTACCCGCACGCCATTTTCACGCATGAGCGTATCGCCCAGATTGCGAGTGAGGGTCATCAATGCGCCTTTGGAGATGCTGTATGGTAGCAGGTTAGGCTCACCGCTGTAGGCATTGACACTGCCAATGTTGAGGACACTGCCACGCGTCTTCGTCAGCTCAGGCAGAGCGGCCTGCGTGAGGAGAAAGGGAGCGAGGGCATTCACCGACATCATCTTCATGAAGAAGGCGGCATCCGTGGTGTGGATGTTTCCCTGGGAAACCATGGCCGCATTGTTCACCACAGCATCCAACTGGCCAAAGGTGGCCAAGGCGAGATCGACCAAGCGTTGCGGGCAGCCCTCATTCGTGAGGTCCTCCACATGCGCCACAGCTTTGTCCACTCCCAGTTCCGCCACGGTTTCCGCACAGAGATCTGCCTCGAGTCCGTGGATGATCACGCGGGCTCCTTCACTGACACAACGTTTCGCGATGGCTTTGCCAATGCCCGTAGCACTGCCGGTGATGAGGATGACTTTGTTTTCGAGACGCATGATGTGGGTGAAAAGATCTGTATGACTAAATGCTACTCGAATCTGCCTTCTTTCCGCCACGACAAAGACTGTGTGAAATCCGACATGCTCACGGGCACTACGGCGAAGGCGCTGCCAACACCTGCCCATCTGCGAGCAACCGTTCACGCAGCGTTTTGTAATCCACCGCCTGCACGGGTAGGCCACCCTCCAGCGCCAACACCGCCGCCGTGGCAGCCGATTGAGCAGCGGCCATGAAGGTGAACTCGATGCGATACGCGCCATAGGCGACATAGCTAGATGACGGGCAGGTGGGTGAGAGGAGATTGCTGCATTCAGCCACTTTGGGCACCAGGCAGCGATAGGGAATACCGCAGGGAATCCAGTCGGGCTCTTTCGACACATTGAAAACCGCACCTTCATTCCACACGCGCCCCTCCTTCACCATGCAGCGGGCGCTGTGGAAGTCGGGTGGCCACCAGATCATACCCACACTGTCATTCACCGGTGCAGGGTCTGCCTTGCGTAACTGGGCCTCGGTCAAAACAAAATCACTGACCATGCGGCGCCCATTGCGCACGTAAAAGGCCCGCGGCCAGCCGCCATTGTCCGTGAACTCATCCTTGCACAGACCCCACACAGCCCAGGCCTCACGCTGCTTCACAGGCACGGACTCGTCATGTGCCATGAACCAATACAGACCTTGGATGTGATCTCGACTCGTGCGCAACATGGCCTCCCGTTCCACGTAACTGGCGATGGGGTAACGATGATTCCACCCCGTGAAATTCCCCGCCAATGAATGCCAAGTGCCAGGGTCCGTCTTGCCATTAGGCAGGGCGGCATGCGGCGCATCGATCACCCCGCCAGCGGCTAGATAGCGGCGCTGCATTTCATAATGCGTGGGATTATAACCCGACGGCTTTTCGATCTCCCTCCGATTGGCCGGATCTTTGGTTAGGCACAGCCGGAAGCAGTAACCCTGGATGCTTTCATCCGCCGCGCCATGCTCGCCCAGCGGCACATCCTGCACACCGTCAATCACGCCACTCTTCGGATCGCCCGGGATTTTGTAGGGATCAATAGGCTTGTCATGTTGCTTATGCGTGGTGTCCGTGCGGATGCCGTTGTGGGTCTCCCCATACTTGGCATTGCCCTCACGCCCCACGGCGAAGCTGATGCCTGCCAAGGCGAGCAGATCCCCCTCATAAGTCGCATCTAGGAAGACCTTCGCGCGTACTTCAGCACCATTCTCGAAGTGCAGGGCCGTTATCCGAGCCCCGTCTTTGATCACGCCTTTCGTTTCCTTTAAACGATGCCCACGCAGAACGGTAACTCCCGCTTCCTTCACCCAGGCCTCCCACACTGCCTCGGCCACATGCGGCTCGAATCTCCAGAGCTTCGTGTCCTTCCCCTTCGCCGTGAGCATGGCTTCGAACTTGTCCAGCCGTCCATACTGCGCACTGACTCGGCGGTAAAACTCCAAGGCCAATCCACCCACCGCCGGGCTATTCTGAAAGGGCTGGTTGTCAATGTCTGTCCCCCCTAGCCCCTCCACACTCATGCCACCGAGGTGCTGCCCAGCCTCCACCAGCACCACCTGTTTCCCCATCTTCACCGCCTGCACCGCTGCGATCACCCCCGCACTGGTTCCACCGTAAATGCAGAGATCCGTTTCCGTCACCGCTGGAGCGGAGATTGCGATGGATGCCGTAAGGGCAAGAAGCAGAGATTTCATGGATGTACTGCAACAGACACTTGCTCGCTACTTTTGGACAGCTTCACTGCTAATTTCGTAGATTTTACAAAGGTGACCGCATCCGTCGCCTACTCCAAAGCCGCCACGGCCTTCCTGCCCAGATCCCCCACGACATCCGTCAGATAGCTCCAATAGATTTCTTTCTCGATAGTGTCGCGTACAGTCGCGGCAGGGAGGAAGCGACGCATTTCTTTCATGAAGTTCTCGCGCAGCTCTGGCTGCCCTTTCAAGGCTGCAATACGACCCTGGAGCAGGGCCGCGAACTCGGCTTCGTCACGCTGATGATCGCGGATTTTGATCGGGATGAGCTGAGTGGGGACTTCGATGCCTTGCTGGGTGAGCCAGGTGATGTCCCAGAGATCGCGGTTCTTGATGCGGTTCTCGCGGAAAGCGAGCGCGATGATCTTGTCAGCCAAGATTTCCTCACGGCTCTGCGCTTGAAGAATGAGCCCCGAGGTGCCGAGGTCGATGCCGTAGAGATTACGCAGCATCATCGGGCGCGGGTCATGACTGGAGATGGCGCAGATGTCGAGGTGGATGCGCTGCGCTGGCAGATGCTTCTGGCCGGGACGTGTCTCGATGGTGAGCTTCCATGTGGACACCTTGCCGCCGGTTTTGACCGGTTCGCTAACGCTCACAGGCAGTCCGTAGCGGGTTTGCAGCCGCTCGGTCAGCACGCGGGCCAATTCAGCAAGATCGCTCTTCTTGAAACGGCTGCCGCCCGTGAAATCGAGGTCTTCACTCAGCCTGGCGGAGCCGTAACAAGCTCTCAAGCAGGTGCCGCCAATAAACGTGAGACCAGCGAGCAAACCCGCCCCGCTCATCTCGCGAAGGATGTCGTGATGCAGAAGTTCCTTCTCCACCACGGGCCGCAGAGACGTCAGCTCCGCACGTGAGCGGAGGGCTTCGTTCACGAGTTGGTCAAACAAGCTCACGCGCCACCTCCTCGTCCACGAGTTCCATGCAGCGACGTGTGGCCTTCATGTCCCGCAGCGCCTGCCGCACCGAGGCACGCCAGAGATGCCTCTCCGGGTCATAGGTCAGCTCGCTGCTCACATCGTCAGGACGCTGAGCCGTATGCACGAATTCAATGTGCCCATAGTCCCCGCAGTCCACCACATGGCTGCGCCCAGAGGTCATGAGGCTGATCCAGTTCATTGGCACCTGTGAGATCACACCCGCCTCACTCAGTACCGTCTCCAGACTGATGTAATTGAACTCTCCCGCCCTTAGCCGGGCCGCCGCATGAAAAAGCAAATGCCCCGCCGGATAGTCCGGCACTGGATAAAGATAGACGCCCCGGCAGACCCGCTTCAGCAGACCCGCCTTCGTCGCCCGCGACAACAGCACCGCCAACTGCCCACACCCCGGCACCGCCGCCGCCAGATCCGACGGCGCAAACACACAATGCTCCCGATCCGCCAACGTGCGGAGAGCTTGATCAAGTTGACGGAGAGGCTGCACGGCCTTAACTATACAAAAGATTGCATTAAGTGCAATGTTTTGTGGTGTTTCAATAATCAGGCGCTAAAGCTAATTCTGGCGTCGATTACTCACTCCCGCCTTTGCCAACTTCCCCAATTCCTCTTCACTCAGCGCGCGGTCAAAGACAGCCACGCCGCCGATCCAGCCGGTGAAGCCGACGCTGCGGCTGCTGTGGATGACGCGGCCGATGGTGAAGGGGCCGCCGCTTTCGGCGTCCTTGGGCGTGTAGAGATCGTGCGGATACCACCAGGGGTTCAGGCGCAGGGAGACAAGGTCGCGGGCGACTTCTTTTCCACCGCGCAATGTCACCTCGATTTTGGTGAAGCGATGCTCGCGCAATTCGATGCGTTCTTCAGGAGATTCGCGCTGTACTTTCACGCTCAGCGGTTCACCCTCCGGGGGGTTGTAGTATTGGTCTTTGGGGAAGGCTTCGTCCTCCCCCTCCTGCTTGCCGGGTAGCTTGGCGTAATGACTCTGCATGTAGGCATTGTGGGCAAAGGAGATGAGCTTGTCCTTTTTTGGGTTATCGAGCCAGCGGTCTCCAGAGATGCCATTGAGCCAGCCGGTGAGTTCGTCCTTTTCATGGTCGAAGGTCATGGCAAAGCACTGCCACGAGGCATCGAGCACTTCACGAGGTGAATCGGCGGGAACTTCGGGTGAAAGGCCGCCGGAGTTGCTCTTGTGCAGAGCGTATTTGTTCAGGAAGGAACTCGCACCGTTTTCCGAAACGTGGCCACAGGCACTGCCTTGTTTATTCAGGCCTGCAAAGAGGGCGTATTGGCGCTGCCCTCGTTCTACCTTGGCGATGGTGGCCGTGCTTTTTTCCTTCAAGTCGGTGCCTTCATGCCAGATGCCTGCGAGGGCGTGATTGCCACTTTCGCGGATGGCCCAGACGACGACCGTGACGGACTTGCCTGCGCCTTTGATGTCCAGCGGAGTATCGTGCAGCCGCGAACGCGGCACGAAGAGGAAGGGCCGGAAATCCGGATCGGTCTCCTTCACCATCTGAATCGCCTGCCCGAAGGGGCCGCGGCCCAGCAGCGGGAAATCTGCATAGGTGGCCTCACGGCCTGCGCCCCAGTAGTCTTTGATGTAGTTCGCAGCATCCAGCGGGTAGTCCGTGGTGGCCCCGGCGGGGACATGGGCGGTGAAGCGATGAGCTCCGGTAGGCTCTCGCTTCACAAAGTCCCAGAAGGCGACGAGGCCCGGCACTCCCGTGACTTCAGCCACTCGGGAGCTAGCGGCGGGTTCGGCGGCGTGGGTGATGGCAGCCGCGCTCAGAGTGAGGAAAAGGAGGCGAATCATAGGCTGGGGTGATCTTGGCAAAACCCAAGCGGAGCGCCAGCCGATGTTTAGGCCTTTTGCATGCAGGGCTGTTTCAGAACCCTGCATGCCGATCTGCTTACTTGGCGACGCCCTTGATGGCGAAGTCGTCATACTCCACATCCACCGGATTGGTGGTGAGGCTGATGAGGGACTTGGTTTCGTGGCTGATGCCTGCGGACTTAAAGCTGCCGACTTCTTTGCCATCAATCGTCACTTTGAGTTCATCGCCCTGGGTCTGCACCACCAGCGTGTGCCATTCTTCCAGACTCAGTTTCACGGGCAGGCGCTTGGCCTTGGTGACGAGCATCTTCTTTTCATCTTCGGTGAGCTGATTGGCCTTTTTACGGTCATACAGGCCGCCTTCGAGAGTGAAGCCGCCGGTTTTAGCATCGGAGAGATTCACACCTGTGGGGCTGATGGTGGCCTGGCAGATGTGGCCAGCGTGGGAGCCTTTGTAGTTCTTGTCATCGAACCAGACGTTGAAGCTCTTGGCCTTGTCACTGACGAAGCGGAACTTCACGGAAACTTCCAGGTCCTTTTCCCCTTCGATGCGGATGTGATCCACAGCGGAGTGATCTGAGGTGGGTGCGGTGATGCCGACCAACACACCGTCTTTGACGATGCTGGCGCTTTTGTAGTGGCCCCAGGCCTTGCCAAAACCCTCGGCGGCAAAGTCATCGGAGAAGATCACGCGCGGGTAATCGGCCGCTAAAGTGGTGGAGGCAAGGAGGAGGAGAGGCAGGAGTCGCTTCATGGGATGGAGTAGAACGAAGGCTCCTTCTACAAATTGCGCCGAGAACAAGCAACGTGGGTTTTCAGCGATCCAGGAGTCATTGCGTTCAGCCAGCCGAAATCAGGACGTGGGCCACTACCACCTTTAATAGAATCATGCAAAATGCTGATTTTATTTTACTTACAAAACTAATTCCTAAGGTTTGCTTCTCACGGTATCTTCACCACGGTTTCTTTTATCCCCCCATGCACCCTTTGTATGATGCCATAAGGATGATCCACTCTCACGGGCAAGCCCCGTTCCATGAGCGTGTCTTCACGGCCTTAGACACGATCTTTGAGGGGTCACGTTACGCGTTGGAGTTGTTTGGCCGGGAAGGTGAATATGCCCTGGAATCCAATCTGCCTTTTCACGAGTGCCCTCAGAGTGACATTCTGGTGAGGACGGAGGAATTGGTGAAGCAACAAAGTCCCATGTTTGAACGCTTGGCGGCTGGGGAAACGCAGCCCATGCGATTGAGTGACTTCATTACCATGCGCCAACTTCGCCGGCTGGATCTCTACCATGAGATTTTCCAACAGCTCTACATCCGCCACCAGATCGGCATTCCCATTCAGTCTCCCCTTGTTTTAGGCGGTCTCACGATCAATCGAGATCGCCGCGACTATCGTCCCGAAGACCTCGCTTTAGCAGCCGTCTTGGCGCCTCAAATTGCGACGGCTTTTGAGGTGGATCTGCTGTTTCGTAAGCTGGCCAAATCCAGCCAAGAGAAAACTCCCCCAGATCACACACATCTGCGCCGCCTAGGACTGAGCCGCCGGGAGGCGGAAATCATGATCTGGATCATCGAAGCTAAACGCGACCGTGAAATCGCTATCATTTTAGGCATCAGCGTGAGGACCGTGCAGCAGCATGTGCGGGCTATTTTGGAGAAACTGCAGGTGGAAAATCGGCTCGCTGCGGTTCGGCGGGTTTTAAAGATCCCCGGTGCACCAGAGCCGACTGGACCTTTATTGGCAGAGTAAAAATACGTATTTCTACGGATAGTGATCCCTGAGCGCGGTGGCAGTAGATAGGCATGAAATCTGCCAGCCCCGTTTTCGACAACTCCTACCCAGGCGAGTGGTCAGGAAAAACGAATTTAGCGGAAAGCGCGCCACGGCAAAGGGATAGCCACGGCTTGCTACCCCTCGAAGGGACGGTGAATGACCCAGCGTATCGAGAAATCTTGGCCGATTATGAAAAAGAGCTGAAGTCCTGGCCCTGTGGAAGTGTGGACCGTCTGGCCGATTTAGGCGCAGGGGTGAGGCACTTTTCACGATTCGCAGCGAGACAGTTTCCCGGCGCGCAAATCCTGCATGTGGAGCCCCATGCGACCGCGATCCCTCACGATCCGAGTCAAGTCGAGGAACCGGCACCGAACTTGCGCTTTTTACAGGCGGATCTGGAGAGGCTGACGGTGAAGCCAGAGAGCCTTTCCGCGGTTGTGAGTGTGCATGCTCTTTTCCGCCTGAAGATGCCGCAGGTGCTGCTGCGTAAGATGCATTCTTGGTTACAGCCTGGAGGGCGGATTTACCTCTGCGATGTGGGGCGCCCTATCCATGCCGGTGAATGGCGGAACTTCATCTTAAAGTCCAGCCTGCGATCTGAAGGGTGGCGCAAGACGCTGGAACTCATGACTCGAAACCGAGCGATCTATGATGAGCACAAACACATCGCCAAGCTCCAGAAACATGGCCGCTGCTGGATGCACAGCCATGAAACGTTTGTGGAGGCGGTGCGCAGTGCAGGCTTTGAAGTGCTGCGTCACCGGACGATCTACCGAGGTTGCAGTGATCTGGTGGTGGCGATGAAACCGCTGACCACCCCGCTTTCACCCCTGCCCTAAAATGCGGGCCTGCCGTCACACGGGACGCAGGACGCTCTTCACCACTTCACCTTTGTGCATTTTCTCAAAGGCTTCATGCCAGTCCGTCACGGGCCAGACGCCGCCGATGATAGGCTTCACATCAAACTGACCGCTGGCGAGGAGGGCAATGACGCGCTCCCAGATAGGCCAGTTGTGGCTGAAGCTTCCCTGAAGAGTGATGTTTTTCTGCACCAGAGGATCCATGTTGAAACCAAGAGGCTGCGGGCCCCAGCCGACTTTGCTGATCCAGCCTGCGGGGCGAACAATATCAAGGGCGATCTTGAGAGTGACACTGGCCCCGGCGGCATCAATGACGCCATCACAGCCGAGGCCATCGCGCTCCAGCGCCCAGGGTTTGGCATCGCCGATGATCACCTGGCAGCCATAGTGCTTGCGGGCGAGTTCTAGGCGATGGGCATCCTGAGGCAGACCGACGATGGCCACCTCCGCACCGCAAAGACGGGCCATGGCGGCACAGAGAATGCCGATGGTGCCTGGGCCGAGGACGACCACGCGGTCACCCGGCTCGATGCGGGCATTCTTCACCACTGCATTGTAAGCGACGCAGCAGGGCTCCGTGAGACAGGCCTGCTCAAAAGGCAGGTGATCCGGCACATGATGAAGGATGCGGCTGGGCACGCGCACGTATTTGGTCATGGCCCCGTTCACCCCGTAACCAAAACCTTTGCGGGTATTGTCCAGGTTATACAAACCCCGACGGGTCATGGGATTGTCCTTGGAAATGATGGCGGCGGTTTCAGACACCACGCGGTCACCTTCCTTCCAGCCTTCGACATCTTTGCCTACCTGAATGATGTGGCCACCGAACTCGTGGCCGAGCACCACTGGGTAGTTCACCGGCCAGGAGTGGTCTGCCGTCCACTGGTGCAGGTCACTGCCGCAGACGCCCACATTGGCTACCTCCAGCAGCACATCCTCTGCGCCGATCTCGGGCTGCTCGATTTCACGGATTTCGACGGAGCCTTTTTCAGGTGCGTAATTGACGACGGCGGCGGATTTCATGAGTTGGTATCGGCATGATACGACAATGCCGTGGTTCATCACCACGACAAAGTGTGTGTGATTTGCGACAGACCGGACTCAGACGATGCGGCCACGACGGCGGGTGCCGAACAGGGCCATGAGGCCCAGCAGCAGCAGCGTGGCGCGACCAGGCTCTGGCACCACCACGATGACCCCCAGGGTGGCGAAGTGACTGGTATCCCAGAAGAGGCCTGAGCTGGAGATGTCTGGCAGGTCCAGATCCAAGCCCGCATCCAAGTCACCGAAGCGGGTGTTCGGGCCTAGATTGGTCGAACCGTTAAAGGCAGTGGTCCAGTCCAGCAGGTTAAAGATCTGCCCGTTTTGGGGGATGAAGTTTAACGACTGAACTTGGATCTTAGCTCCTGCCGCCTGATCCAGCGTGCCAGTGACGTTCACCTGATCGTGGTTCCCCAGCCCGCCTGCGTTCGCGATGATGTAGTTGTTGTAGCCCGCCGTGCCGTAGGCATTGCCGCCAAAGTTATTGGTGCTGGTGAAGCTAGCGGTGGTGATCTGAAGCTGAAGGGTGGAGCCGCTGGCGAGATTGAGCCCCGTGCCAAAGTTGAGCCTTTCCGCCGCATCATTCACACTCGTCCCTGGGGCAATGATGGACCCGCTGAGGGCGGAAACGGCCCCCGTCACGGTACCACCGCCTTCCAGAATCTGGCCCGCCTTTAACTGGAAGCCACCGCTCACGGCACTGACGTTGAACGTGGCGCTCGCGAGGACGCTGATCCGGGCGGAATTGTCCAGCGCGCCTGTCGCCCCGAGAGTGAGGGTGCCGCCGCCGATGGTGGTGTTACCCGTGTAAGTGTTGACCCCGGTGAGCAACAGGGTTCCAGTGCCGGTTTTCAGCAGGTTATCTGCCCCCGTGCCGTTGTTGGCGATGACCCCGGCGTAACTGAGGGTTTCTGCCGTATTCACCACCTCCAGAATCCCGGTTCCAGAGCCGCCCGCCACGCCCAAGGCAATGCCGCGATTGGCATTGAGCGTGACATTGGCACCCACGGAAAGAGAGCCGCCATTGAGCACGATGTTCCCCGGAGTGGCTGCCGCTGGGGTTGCGCCCAGGGAGTTGTCATTGTTGATGCGCAGGCTGCCATTTTCCACCGTCACAGCCCCCGCTGCGCGCCAGTCCAGCGAGGCGGTGTTATTGCCTGTGAGGGCCAGCGTGCCGATGCCGGTTTTCACCAAGCCACCGCTGCCCGTCACGGTGCCAGAAAGGGTCTGCAAGGTGCTAGGTGCGCTATTCACTGTCACGGTACGCACACTGCTGCCCCAGGAGATCCCGCCAGAGAGCGTCAGGGCTGCGGGCACCGTAGGCCCACGCACCCCCAGGGTAAAATCACCGCTGACTGCCACGGCATTCGCAACCGTGCGCGCCGTGCCATCTGCCGTCAGCGTGGTGCCTTGGCCCAGGGTCAAAGTGCCGGTGCCTAGAGGGCCGCTGGTGACTGTCCCCGTCGTGCTACCCCCGATGACCAAACCGCCAGTCTGGAGATCCACCCCGCCAGAAAAGGTGCTGGCTCCGCTGAGCTGCAAGAAGCCGTTGCCTGTCTTGATCAAGCCCACTCCTGTGCCGGTGATGACACTGGTCATGTTCAGCGCTGCCTGTTCAGGAGAAAGCGTGGCCTCGGCATAAAGAATGGGCGCAACGTCCACAGTGCGGGTGCTGCCGCCGAGACTCAACGTGCCGCCAGAGATGGTCGCCGTGCTGCTTACATTGGAGGAGGTGACCTCAATGTTGCCCCCCAGCGTCAAAGTGCCGCTGCCGACGTTGATAGCAGGGTTGGTATTGCCACCCGTGTTGTTAAAGGTCAGGTTATTCAGCGTGTTGCTGCCTGTGAGCGTCAGAACGGAAGGACCATTCAAGGTCACATCTTGGGCGGCAATGGTACCGTTGATTTGGGTGACAGTGCCTCCATTCACAGTCAGCCCGCCCGCAGGCAGATTCCCCGCCGCACCCGCCGTGCCGATCTGAAGGATCTGGCTGTTCACCACGGTGCCACCCGTGTAGCTATTCAGATTGCTATTGAGCACCACAGGGAATTGGCCAAACACACCGCCCCACACTACCAGCCGAACGGCTTGGTTATTAGTCGGGTTATCAATGATGGCCGAGTTGAGGGTGAAGAGGTTCGCGGCAGCTTTGTTCTGATAAAAAATGAAGAGATCGGTGGTGTCGCCAGGATTGATCCCACCCGCTGTGAGCCTTCCCTGGTTAGGCGTGGCACCGATCTGCGGCAGGAAGGTGACGTCATTTTCCATGCTGGCAGAAAGGCCCCCACTGGTGAGATTCAGCACGTCCGTGGCATTCGCAAAGCTGATCACCGGAGCCGGAGTGGCCGTGGTACCGATGAAGTTGAGTGAGTTGATGTTGAGGCCGTTTGCTGCCACAGCTCCCGAGGCGGCAAGGCGAATGTTTTGCGTCGGTTGGTTGGCGGCAGGCAGAGCGCTGCCATCGTAACCGACGAAGCCCACCGTGTTTAGGGCTCCGACTCCACCCGCCGTGTCATAACCGGCAAACTCCGCCGCATTGGTGTTGAAATAGTTCGTCACGATGGCCCATGGGCCCACGATGTTGTTGGTCGTAGCAAGCCCACCCGTCACCACAATGTTCTCTGCAGAACCTGCGGTGCTGGCCACAAGGCCAAGACGTTCCGAGCTGGTGCCAGAGTAGCTCTGGCCAAAGTTCACCGTCGCAGCGGCATCGGCATCCCGAGTGAAGCCAGAAAGCGTCAGCGTCGCAGATTGTGGCATCAGGTTACCACTGTTGCTACCTGCCGCCGCAGTGATGATGTTGCTGCCCTGGGCAAGGCTCACGAGGCCCACCGTTTCCGATGTCATGGAACCACCACGGCCGTATAGGCTGAGAGTGCCACCGCGCAGAGTGATGTCGATGTCATCGGCCAGTCGGTTGGTATCATCAGTCAGAAAATTGTTTTCAAAACGCAGTGCGCCGTAGCTGAGATCCAGGTTGGAAGACTGCGTGATCTTGCCCCCATCCCGCAGACTGGTGACCCCACCATTCAAGACCGTGGGCCCCGTATGACTGTTTTCATTGGTGAGGTTCAGCGTGTTTCCATTCGAACGGATCAGGGTCACTTCACCCGTGATCTGTCCGGCAAAGGTGGTGCTTGCCGTCTCATTGATCACGAGGGTGGAGGAGGTGTTGGTGGAGGTGATGACGCCGCCCATCATCGGGGTTTCACCTGCCGTGCTTCCTAGGCTACGCAGGGCACCGACCATCTGGGTGGTGCCATTGAGATCCAACGTCCCACCTGTATTCACATTGAGAGGCTGGCCAGCTAGAAGGGTATGATGACCGCCAGCAAGTTTCAGAGTTCCTTGATTCACGGTGGTAGCACCCGTGTAGAGATTGGAAGCCGTGAGACTGAGGGTCCCTGCCCCCGTCTTGGTCAGGCCACCGGTAGTGCCAGTGATGACGGAACCGATCTCCAAATCTCCGAGCCCGTGAACGATCAATTCACGGTTAGAGCTGGTGGAAAGCAGGCCGCCCTGGATGCCCGCATTTCCAGCGAAGGCTAAAAGGCCACCACTTTCAATGTTCAGCGTCTGCATGGGATTCAGTTCCACGCCGCCCGAGCTACGTAGATTCAGCGAGTTGATGGAGTAGGCCCCTAGCCCGAATCGACTCGCTTCCAGTGCCGCGTTGGTCCCGGCCTGCAGATGCCCTAGTTCCTCACCAGCCACGGCATTCAGCGCTAAGATCCCGCGCACGGAATCGTAGGTGGCAAAGGCAGTACCAGAACCGGTGATGGATTGATCCACTAACGCCCAAGGCAAGATGCCGCGATTCGCCGTGCCTGAGGCACCGGTTTGACCCACAAAGGTAGGAACGGTGGAGGCCTTCATCGTTGCTACACCCGCCCCTGGCGTGTTGCCCAAATTGTCACCGCGAAAAAGCACCGTGCCCTGAGTGTTGCGAATGAAGCTGCCGCCACTCACCTGGAAGGTGAGTGACTGGCTAGGATCTGCATCCAAGGTCAACACAGCCGCCGTGTTACCTGCCGATAAGTTGCTGCTGGTGATGGTTTCCAAAGTCGGCGCACTGGCATCGCCAAGGATGGTAAGATTACCCCCGAAGTGGACGCCTCGAGTGCCCATGCGGTTATCCAGATGGCCAGATCGGTTATCCAGCACCAGGGTCGCGCCAGGGCTAATCTGCATGGTTCCACCTGCGGCTACTTTTCCCGCTGTGCCGCTCAGCACCAGAGTGCCGTTGTTGACGAGCGTGGAACCGGTGTAGGTGCTGGTGCCTGTGAGCGTCCAAGTGCCAGTCCCCATCTTGGTGAGTGTGCTGGCTCCCGTAGAGATAGGGCTGGCGAGAGTGCCACTGCCAGCGCCGGTGAGGGTGAGTGAAAAGGTGTTTGAGGTGGTGGTGCCCGAGGCGGTGAGATCCGCATTGGCCGTGATGGCATTGACACTGGTGAGATTCAGCATGCTGTCTGCTTCTACCCCGATCGCAGCCGTGCCATTCAGCACGATGTCGCCCGAGACCGTATTCGCCCCACTGCCTGCGAGACTTAGCAAAGCTCCCGTGCTGTTAAGACCGGAAGAGAACAGATACAATTTTTCCGCTACGGTGATGCCACTCGCCCCGCCATTGAGATGCAGAGCAGACTCCTGGTTATTCACCCAAGTATTGCCCACCGTGCTACCGAGTGCCGCTGAATTGGAGATTTTGAGAACGCCGTCTTGGACGATCACGGTGCCGTCCCAGCCCGTGTTTGCGGCATTGATTTCAAAGGTGCCATTGTCTGACTTCACGAATCCGTTGTTGCCTAGAAACGCGCTGTTCAGAGTGAAGGTCTTACCGGCCACCACCTGGAAGACGTTGTTCGTCGCCGCGTTGTTGCCTAACGTGAAGCTGCGATTGGTCGCGAAGGTTTCTAGCGCACGGAAAGTCGTGGCACCATTAGAGTCTGTCATCAACACTTGGTTGGCGGCGTTGCCCAAAGCCGCATCACTGGAAACGGCCAGGCCGCCACCTGTGATGAGAATGTTCCCCACAAAATCATTGCTGCTGTTGGTGAGCTGAACCATGCCGCTGCCGCGAATGGTGAGCTGCGAGCTTCCTGTCACTTTACCGCTGAGGGTCAGTGCTTGGACAAGATTCGAAGGTTTAGCTGTACCCAAGTTAAGGATGGTGTTCCCCGTAGCCCCTGGGCTTAGCGTCGTGGTGCCAGAGAACTCCAGACCGTAGCCATTGTTGTTGGTCACCGTCAGCACATTGCCGCCGATGCTCAAGTTCCCCATGCGAATGGTTTTGTTGGCCTGGGTGCTGGTTCCCGCCAGCGTATTGACCGCGATAGTGGCATCTGCCCCCACCACGACATTTTGTCCAAAGGTGAAGGTCTCTGGGGTACCGCCATTGTCGGGTAAGGTGCTGTTCGCACGCAGGTCTAAGGTGCCGCCGTTGAGCGCCACATCACCACTGCCCAGCGCCTGGGCACCGAGGATGCGCAGCGTGCCTGCATTCACCGTGGTCTGTCCAGTGTAGGCATTCGTGCCTGCCAGGGCCACTACCCCCGCACCCGATTTGGTAAGTGCGCCCGTGGTGGAAAGGATATTGGACAGGAGGTTCAACTGATCTCCTCCGACATCCGTGCGGATGACCAGCTCCCCACCCCCACCAACTGTGATGCCCACACCGCCATCAATCGTGGCTGCGGACGCCCCGGATTTTAAAATGCCTCCCGCAGAGACCGTCAGCGTGGCCCCAGCCGCCAGGCTAACATTGGAGGCATTGCCGATGCGCAAAGTCTGGATGCTATCCGTCGTCTGGGCGGAAAGGCTTCCCGTCAGGTTCACATGCTTGCCGCTACCCGTTGCCAGGGTGGCCCCTGCGCCCACAGCAGCGGTGTTGCTATCCGTTGCATAATCCAGCGCACGGACAAACCCGCCCACGTCGTAGGCGGCGTAGTTTGCCCCACTGACAAACAGGCCCGCATCCATGAAAGCTCCTGCGGTGGGTGCCGAGGCAAAGGCTACCTTTTGCAGGGTGGTTGTCGCGCCTGTGCCACCGACGGTGAAGTTCACAGTGGCTCCGCTAGAACGGTTAAAGCTGGCGAAGGTGAGCGTACTATCGAAGGCGACGGTGCGCTGAGAAAGGACCGTCGAGTCCCCCACCTCAAGTCGCAGCCCGCCAAGTGTTTCACTGATGGCAGCCGTCGCGCCGATGTTGTCATAACGAAAGGTGCCGTTGCCTGCCATGACCAAATCTGAAGTGTCCGCGATGCGGCCCGTGTTACCATTAAGCTGAAGGACCGAAGGACCGCGCACGGTGGTGTTACCGCTGTAGGTGTTATTCCCGCTGAGGGTCACATTGCCCACACTACTGCCCTGAATGCCGACTTCCAAAGAATTGCCTGCTCCGGTCAGAGCACTGGAGACGGTCAGCGTGGAGCTGCCGCCACCCAGGCGAAAGGTTGTACCATGAGGGGTAAGCGTGCCGGAGTAAGTGGCATTGTTTCCAGAGCCCAAACGCATGTTCGGGAAAGCGGAGAGGTTAAGCGCAGCACTGCTGTTGGTCCAAAGCGCCAAAGTGCCGACGGAAGCTGTGTTCACACGGTCCACAAAGGCTTGATCCATGGCGTAGTTCGCCGCGAGGGTGGCCCCGTAGTTCACCGCAACATTGCGGCCTGTGCCGCCCAGCGCAGCGTTCTTGTTCACGATCAGGAAGCCCGCATTCACCGTGGTGCCACCCGTGTAGGTATTGGTCCCCGTGAGGTAAACACGCCCCTGGCCGGTCTTGGTAAGGCTGTAGCTGTTGCCGCCATCGCTGATGTTACCCCCCAGGGTGAGTTGGTTGCTGTTGGCACTGATGTTGATGTTGTCACTGAAGGTCACCGCGCCATTGCCCAGGCTTAAGCTCTGAGACCCGAAGAAGGAAAAACTACCGTTGATCTCCACGGCGTTGTTGGCGGTTAAGGTCAAGTTTGCAACGCTGGAGTTCAAGTAACCACTGTTAATCACGAACTTGCCGGCGGTCGCCCCGAGAGCGGTGGCATTGCCTAGAGTAAGGGTGCCTTCATTCAGCGTCACGCCACCCGTGAAAGTGTTAGCACCATTCAGAGCCAACGTGCTGTTGCCAGGGCTGTTTTGCACAATGGCCACTTGCCCCAGACCGTCGCTGATGATGCCACTCATCGTTACAGGCCCCGTGCCCACGTTGGTGGCAAAGGGGTTGGTCGTTAGAGCGGGCGAGCTGACCCCTTTATTGGTGATCACTTTCAGCCCCGTCGTCCCTGCCGAGATCGCCCCCGAAATCGTCAGGGTGCGATCCGTTGCGGTATTCATCACATCCAGAGAGCTATTCAGCACCACCGGTGCAGAGATCGTATCCCCAGCGCTGGTACTCACTTGTACCAGGCTGGCATTGGCACCGTTCGGCGTGTTGTCGAATGTCAGTGTGGTCCCGCCCGACGAGCTGATCGTCAACGCACGGCGGTCCGTACTGTTGTTGTCACCCAGACGGATGGCTCCCAGAATGCGGGAGGTATCCAATACGATGATCTGATCTGCTGTGACCAAGTTGGCATTGGCCATGAAAGCTGTGGAGCCCGCACCGTCCGCGATAGAGCCGCTCCATTTGGCGGCTTCGCTCCAGTTCGAAGTCCCACCGGTCGTAAAGATCCACGTCCCATCGGCTGCCCGCAGGCTCCATTGAGGAATTAGAGAAAGTGTGGCTGCCAATAAACAAAGGGCGCGGGAAGAGAAACGAAATCGAGCACTGACCATGGTTGGGAAAAAGCGGGTGATTGGAGATGAAGAACCCTTACGACGAGGCTCAAGGAACGCCTTTGCGATTCAGCAAGGGAGGGCGGACGTGACATCCGCAGCCTGCCTAACCTGAGATCGGCAGCAGAGTTGTGAATGGCGTCCGGAAAGACGAAAATGCCTGGGGGAGGGCAGCGACATTGGGTTGGACCGGGAAAACGTTATTCCAGCCTAAAATCCTTCTGACAGCGATTAAAATCCGCCCGAGGAGGATGCTAAATTGAAGCTTTCCTCATGAAGCTAAAGATTATGCCTCAAATCACTAAACCAATCGCTCATGGATGGCTTTGGCGATGGCACTGCCACGACTGCGTACTTGCAGCTTCTCATAGACACTGCGGATGTATTCATCCGCTGTGTAATAGCCGATGCCGAGCTGCGCGGCGGCTTCCTTGATGGTGTGACCTTGGACGAGCAATTGCAAAATGTCATGCTCACGCGGCGTGAGGCCATAGTCACGCGGGGGCTCGTTGGCCTTGGAAAGCATTTCCAAAACCCGGCGCGCGATGCGTGGATTGATGGGTGAACCGCCGGCCGCAGCGGAACGAATGGCCGTGGCGATGTCTTCAGTGCCCGACGTCTTGAGCAAGTAACCCGCAGCCCCAGCGCAGATGGCGCGGAAGATTTTCTCATCGTCCTCAAAGACGGTGAGGATGACGATGGCTGCCTTTGGCGCAAGCTGACGCAGCCGCGCGATGCCCTCAATACCACTCACGCCAGGTAGCTCCACATCCAACAGCAGGACATCAGGGGCCGGATGCTCGACCAAAGCGGCGAAGGCATCTTCACAGGCCGTGAAACGCTGCGTACAGCTCAGGTCATCCAGACGATTGAGCGCACGCATCAATCGCTCGCCATAGACTTTGTGATCTTCGACAAGCCAGACTTGAAGGATGGGGGGTGTTTCAGCCATGGCGAGGAAAAGTGATGCTAACGGTGGTGCCCTGTCCAGGGCTAGAGGTGATGATGGCAGAGCCACCGTGCTTAGCAGCACGGCGTTGGAGATTGGTCAGGCCCATGCCGCCACGGCTGACATTTTCGGTTTGGAAACCGCAGCCATTGTCACGCACTCTCAACACCAAAGCACCTGGCCCACGCCGCAGGGTGATCTCTGCCTGCGTGGCCTGGGCGTGACGTTGAAGATTGTGCAGGGTCTCTTTAAACATGAGCACCAGATCACGCCGCAGGTCCATGGGCGGAGGGCTCACTTCATCCGCTGAAAAGGTGTGGGAAAGACCACGCAGCATGCGGTCAGCAATCTCACGCAAATGAGCCACCAGATCATCCCCGCCATAACTCCCTGTCTGCGCGAGGCGCACAATGTCCCGCATGGAGTCCATGGTCTGCCGGGCTGTCTCGCGGATCTCTTGAAGATCCTCTTTCATCTCCCCTTCCCTCACAGCCGTCAGGGCATCCTCCGTGATGAGCATGATGCTGCCGAGACTGCTGCCGATCTCGTCATGCAGATCCTGCGAGATGCGTTGACGCAGGTCTTCCAACTCTTTTTTCCTGGCCTGTCGCTGGCGCAAATAAACGCCTAACAAAATGAGTAACATGACTCCGACTAACAAAGCCAAAAGCCCCCATCCTACCGCTTGCAACTCTCGCTTCACAGCGGCTTGCCGAGCCTCCAAAACCTGGAGGCCCTGCATCGCCTCTCGCCGTGCTGAAAGGCCCGCGAGCCAGCCTGGAGTATCCACAATATCCGCCCCACTGGCAAAGCCATCCACCAAGGCGGCCTTGGACCAGCCGCCGGACTCGGTTTGATCCGAGGCCTCCACGCTCTTTCCTAACGCCTGGTTTTGGCCACCGGACCATACCTGCATTTCCGCCAGAGCTAGCACGACGCCACCATTGCTGACATGAGGCTCCAAAACCTTCAGCCGCACCCAGCGGGCTCGTGCTTTCGCCGTAGGAATGACCACCGGATTGTCCCCTGGTGACGCCACATAACCACCTGACTGCGGTGAAGGGAAAACGTGAGCTGCCGACTCCGGCGTTTCGCGAAGCTCGATCTCATAATGCACGGGAAAACCATACCCGTGACTGTGGGCAAACTGGGGCGGTTGCGCAGGAAAAAGCCGCACTTCCTCGATCGGCATGACCTCTCCGAGATCCACTGCGACCCAGGGATTGGAAGTGGCCTTGCGCTCGCTCACGGGCTTGCTGCGAAAGCCCAGCGAGGGGCTAGGGCGAAGGCCCAAAGGTGGTCCCACCACGGAGTGTCCATCCACCACATTGATACGCCCCCAGTCGGGTCGGGTGCCCTGACTGCTGCTGGCAAAAGCGTGTGAAGGGCCCACGGCTTCAATTCTCGCCGCCAGATTTTGCGGACCTTGAAAGAGCATCACCTCACCGAGAGCGAAAAGGTAACGCTGATCTTCGCGAAACAGCCGAGTGGCGGTGATGCGCACCTTTTGTGCCCGATGTCCATGCGCGGGAATGACCACTGGCAGAAGACCTGGATTGGGGAAATCATTCTGGGTATGATCGGCCAGTACACGGCGCTGCGTCTCCTCTCCCACGCCTAAAAGCTCCACCCGAAAACGCAGCGGAAATCCGTAGCCTGAAACCGCCGCCCCAGCAGCCGGGGGCGGGGCCACCAGGACCACCGCATCCAGACTTTCAGGCTGCCCGAGGTTGAGCTCCATCCACTCCACCGTATCCGGTGAGGTCGAGTAATCGCTATGCCAGCCGAGACGCTGCGTGACCTGGGTAGGTGGCGCGGGGGGCAGCGTCAGCAGCTTGGCCTCCAAACTCTGCCGCTCCATTTCGATGCGCCGCCACTCAGGACTCAACCATGACCAGGAGGAACCTGCCTGCACAGAACTGGCCCCCAGCATGAACAGCCAGGCAAGGCCCAGGGTCTGACGGGTGGGGCAAAGCATCCTAAGCACAGAATAGCCAGCGCTGGCAGGCTGCGCCACCTCCTTCTCAACCCCGTTGCCCCCCGAACATTCGGGGGACTTGCAGGAAGCGTGTTCGACCTCCGTTCTTGATTGCCCATGATGCGTCGGCCTAACTCTCTCCTTGTCCTCAGTTCGGCGTTTTTAGCTGCCTTTGCCCCACTGACAAGGGCAGCGGATCTGGAACTGACAGAGACGCTGCAACTCCCCGAATGTCACAGCCTCGGCTGGGTGCGGGCAAATGCGGGCGTGAAGAACCAACAGGCCTGGGATGGCATCCTGGATGAAGTGAAGTGGGGTACACCTTCCGCAGGTCAAGCCATTGAACGGCACTGGGACTGGAAGCTGGATGACGAGCAATGGAGCAAGGTGGTAAAAGAAAAAGGCGAAGGCAAAAAAGAGGACGTGAAGTTTGACCTCTGGCTCCCCGAAGAAGCCGATGTGGTGAAGGGCCTCGTGGTCATTTCCGGTCATGGCAGCGGGGAGACGCTGTTCAAACATGCGGACATGCGCCGGATCGCGCGCGTGCTCAAACTCGGGCTTTTCAAATTCATCGGCAATCCGATGCAGCGCGGCTTCTGGCCACGCCGTCTGCTGGATGAACGACTGCAAGCATTCGCTACCAAGTCCCAACATGAGGAATTGGCGCAGGTTCCTTTGTTTCTCTACGGTCATTCGAATGGCACTGGCTTTTCAGCCATCTATCCCGCCACCGAAGGCACCCGTGTCTGGGCTTGGGTTTCCATGCGGCCCGGCACCACTTATCAGGTCTATCAACCACTGGCGGCTCAGGTCCCGGGCCTCATCATCTTTGGTGAAGACGATCCCTTTCTCGCCCGCCCTTCCAAAGCTGAAAACCTGGCAATCGTGGAAGCCATGCGGCAAAAGCACCACGCTCTCTGGAACTATGCCGTAGAGCCCAAGACGGGCCACGGACCAGGCGAAAAAACCTGGCCGCTGGTCTTTTCTTTTCTCCGTCACAGCTTCGCCACCCGCGTGCCTACTGAGGCTGCGCAGCCACCCGTATCCCTCTCCGCGCTGAAAGCCCAAGATGGCTATCTCGGGCAAAATTGGGATCCTGCCAAAGGCGGTTATCAAACACTGCCCATCGCTCCCACCGCCGATTTCACAGGCGACAAATCCACTGCCTCCTGGCTCCTCAATGCAGACTACGCTGCCGACTGGCAGACCTTCCAACGCGACGGTCAACTGGCTGAGTGAGCCCACCTTTCCCTCCTCTTCATGAAACGATCTCTCAGCTTTTTTTCACTGCTCGCCTTTGCCACATGCGCATTCACAGCAGGCCCAGACCTTTCGCGGCTCTCATCTCAAACCGAGATGGATGAAGTCATCGCTACGACCTCCGATGCAGCTCTAAAACAGGCTTTGCAGGAGCACTCAAAAGCCATTTTAATCGCAGCGGCAGAACATCCTCACGCAGAGGCCATCGCCCGGACCGTGGAGGGAGCGAAGGGCAAGATTGAAAGAATCAATACCACCCCTGAAAGCCTTCAGAAAGCCATGGGAGCACCCTCTCCCATTTTTACGACCTTGAAGCTGGTGGATCTAGCCATCCCCAATGCCGGACCTCATGACCATCGAAAAGAAGATCCTTATGATGCTGCCTTCTTTGCTCATCTAGGCCACCTCAGTGCATTGGAATCTCTCAATATCATCGCCACCAAGTTGGGCGATGACTGGATCACACCCATTGGCCAGCTGACCACTCTCAAGAGCCTGCGCTTCACCAACAACGGCTCGCTGACCGATGCTGGCATGGAACAACTAGCCGGACTGAAAAACCTGGAATCCTTCTCCTTCGTCGGCACCAAGATCACTGGCCGCGCTTATGCCAAGTTTGAAGGTTTTACCAAACTGATCAAAGTCAGCCACCGCGGCAGCAGCATCAACGATGAAGGCCTGAAACAACTCTGCGATCACCTCCCCAACTTGGAAAGCCTGAGCCTCGCCCATGCCAAGTTCACCGATGCCGGCGCGGTGCATCTGAAAAAACTCACCAAGCTCAAAGGCCTGGAGATGGGCACCCCGAATGCCACCCCTGCCAGCCTCAAAAACCTGGAGACATTACCCTTGGAATACTTGCAGTTAGGCGATGGACTCGACCGCCCCGAGGGCATCACGGCCGTGCGCAACATCCCCAGCTTGAGAAGGCTGACGCTAACCCGCTGTGATAAGCTGGATGATGCGGGACTGAAACTGGCCACTCAACTCACGCAGCTTCACCAGTTGGAAATCGGCGGCCTGGATCTACCGGATGATCGCCTGCCGCAGTTGCAGGCCTTCGCCTTTCTCCAAGAACTGAAACTCATCCGCCGTCCGCAAGGTTACCCCGCCGAAACACAGGCAAAAATCAAAGCTCTGTTGCCAAACGTGGACGTGAAATTTCAATGAGGATCCGCGCCTTCCCGAGAAATGGATGGGGGCAAAAGCGGAAGAAATTTAACTCTGGAGGTCTGGTCGTAGCCAGTTAGCGTGCCTGCATGCCCGCCAAGAAAAAACCCTCCGACAAACCCCTGACGGGCGCGGCCTTGATCAAGGAGGTGTGTCGGCGCATCCGCGTGGCGCGCAGCTACTGGGAGGCACATAACAACCGCGCCTGTCGCGGGGAACGAGAGAAGGCCATGGCTCTCTACGAAACCCTCGCCGAGCCTGAAAAAGACAAGATCCCCCAGGAGCTCCGCGTGTGGCTGCGCTACCGAAGTGAGAAATACTTCGGTGAAGGCCGCACGCCTCCTGGTGGCCATTAACGGCCCTTTACCAATTCTTCACAAATCTCCCGGCAATTCGATACAAAGGCTTAACACAAGCCAACGATCATAGGGCATGTGCTCCCGTCATCTTTTGCTGTTAGGCAGTCTCCTCGCGTTTCATCCTGCGCAGGCTCATTCTTGGAAAGCGGATGCGGCTCCCATCTTTGATGAGGCCCTTCGTGCGCATCTCTTGACCGAGTGGGAGCAGAAACAGAAACCATCTCAAGGTGAGATCCAGATCCCGCAAATCGCCAGCACCGCATCCACGCTGCATCTCGCCGCAGCCGCCGCGGCCCAAGCCCAAAATGCCCCCGTTCAGTCACGCCCCTTTCAAGCCTTCTCCAAACTCCAGCTTCGCTGGGATGCAGACTTCTTGCATGTCGGTTCGAATGGCCTGCCAGACCACGGCATGATGGTGGGCATCACTGCCTGGCAGCAGCAGGTGCCCCTGCCACAAGCTTATATGGGCAGCAACGCCTGGAGCATCCCATTGCACCCGGTACCCGCCCAAGAACCTGCCCTGATCAAGGGGCGTTTCTTGCGTGGTGCCATCGCCCTAGCCGCGAATGGCATCCCCATTTTCAATCCTCAAAACAATCGTGGGGAAATATCTCAGGAAATCGGCGAACTGGATCAATGGGGCGGCCACTGCGGCCGTGCCGATGACTATCATTACCACGCCGCCCCATTGCATTTACAGGCCATCGTGGGCAAAGAGCTCCCCATCGCCTATGCACTGGATGGCTACCCGATTTACGGCCTCACGGAGCCCGATGGCTCTCCTGTGGGCAAGCTGGATGTCTGCCAGGGACATGAAACAACCAGCCTAGGGTACCACTACCACGCTTCCACCAAGTATCCGTATGTGATGGGCGGCTTTCATGGCGAGGTGACCGAGGCAGAAGGCCAGGTGGACCCGCAGCCACGCGCCTCTCCCGTACGCCCAGATACACCACCGCTGCGAGGTGCGGAGATCACGGATTTTGAAAGCACTGGGCCCAACAGCTATCGGCTCAGCTACACCGTCGCTGGAGAAAAACGCTCCGTCTCTTACAGCCTCAATGCCGATGGCACCTACCCATTCGAGTATGACAACGGCAGCGATGGCCTGGTGAAGGAAGTGTACACCGCACGTGCAGGCAGTGGCGGCCAAAGAGGAGGAGAACATAGAAACAAAAAGGGCGGCTTGCGAAAAGGCAGCCCCAAGGAAGAGGCCGCACCAAGGCGCGAAGAGCCCTCGACCACGGCTCTGCCAACCCCCTCTTCCCCCATGGACGCCAACGGGGATGGATGGGTATCAGCCCAGGAATATGCCCAGCAGGCTAAGTTGAACTTCTCCCTCGATAAGACTCAAGGCAGTCTTTCTCAGGCCATGGCAGATGCTCGAATAGCGTTCCTGGCCACAGATCTTAATAAGGACGGTCAACTGGATGCCTCTGAGCTACAAACTTCTCAAGAAGTGACACAAGGCGTCAAACCATCGTCATCCTCTTCAGGGGGGTTTGTCCTCACCAGCTCCGCTGTGGAAGAGGGCGGCAGCCTGCCCATGGATTTCACCGGAGATGGCAGCGGTGCCACTTTGCCGCTGAGCTGGAAAGGTGCACCCGTCGGCACCAGTAGTTACGCGCTCATCATGGATCATGAAGCCCCAGGCAATGAAATGAAGGGCTACTGGACGATGTGGGACATCCCCGCCACGGTGACGAGCCTACCCAAAAATGTACAGGGTGTGGGTAAACTAGGAATCGGCTTTCGAGGCAAGGTGGGTTACGAACCTCCCCACTCGAAGGGCCCCGGAGAGAAGACTTATGTGCTGCATGTCTATGCCCTGTCTGCCTCACCACAAATTCGCGAACCTGACTCCCAGGTGAACCGTGAGGTTCTGCTGGCTGCCATTCAGGGTAAAATCCTCGCCACGGCTGATTTGAGGGTGGTTTATGCCCGCCGAGGCAGTGCCATGGAGAGCCCCGCCGTGGAAGATCGCACAGGAGCCCCACCGCCTCCACCCCCTGACCGCCGTGAACGACCTAACCGAAAGGGTGGAAGTAAAAATGCTGATTCAGGGGGACTCATCAAACCCAACCTCACAGATACAATGAAGTTGAATGTTTATGCTGATAATTGGTTCATGCTTTATGTTAATGGACGGCTTGTAGCCGTGGATTCCATTCAATTCACTCCTCACAATGTGGTGAGTGTCAATTTTCTGCCTGAATACCCCATGACTCTGGCTGTGCTTGCCAAAGACAATGCCGATCCCAAAACTGGATTGGAGTATGGCACAAACATAGGTGACGGGGGATTCATTCTCAAGTTCGCCGATGGCACCGTGACGAATGCTAGCTGGAAAGCGCAGAACTTCTTCACGGGCCCTCTCAATCAAGAAACCAAGAACCCCAGAGTGCAACAAGTGGCACTTCCAGACAATTGGTGGGCGGTGGACTTCGATGACAGTCAGTGGGCTAACGCCAAAGAATACAGCGTCGAACAAGTGGACCCAAAGCAGCCCTATTTCGATCATGACTTTGACGGAGCCAAGTTTATCTGGACTCAAAACCTCGCACTAGACAACACCGTCATCTTTCGCACTTGCATAGATAAACCGGGATGGCAACCACGCTGGAATACCCAACCAGATCTCGATGTCACCGGCGCTCCTCAGCGTTAGACGAATCTCCGGCTATGAAATTATTACTCTGTCTTTTTGCAGGTCTCACGCTTGTTAACACAGCCGCCTCACAGACTGCTGTTAAACAGCCTAACATACTATTGATGCTATCGGATGACCAAGACTGGACGGGACTCTCCGTTCAAATGCACCCAAACGTTCCCAACTCTAAAAGTGACTTTTATCGAACACCCAATCTCGAAAATTTCGCTCATCAAGGGATGCGCTTCAGTGCTGCTTACGCACCCGCACCCGTATGCTCCCCGACGCGAATAAGTTTGCAGACAGGTAAGAGTCCTGCACAGCTACGCTGGACTAAAGCAGCACCGCCAGAAAACGGTCATCGTTTGATCGAAGCAGAATCCCGCAAGAATATTCAACTTGGCGAAAAGACGGTGGCAGAGTTATTGCGCTCAGCAGGCTACGCCACGGCCCATTATGGCAAGTGGCATCTGGGTGGGGGTGGACCCGAAGAACATGGATATGATGAAAGCGATGGCGATACCGGGAATGAGGACGCGAATCGTTTTGTGGACCCAAATCCTGTGGACATTTTTGGCATGGGTGACCGCGCAGCCCAGTTTATGAAAAAGCAGGTTGAAGCAGGAAGGCCGTTTTTTATTCAGATGTCTTATCATGCCCTTCATCGGCCTGAGAATGCGCTGCGAGCAACGCGTGAGTTTTACGATCAACAAACACCCGGGCGTATGCACCGAGATGCGGGACGTGCTGCGATCACGACGGATTTGGATACAGGCGTGGGTCGTGTTTTGGAGACGCTGCAAAAGCTCCACCTCACCGAAAAAACCTATGTGATCTACATGTCGGATAACGGCGGGGGCGGAGGCGGGCCACGCCCACTCATGGCGGGTAAAGGGGGCGTTTGGGAGGGGGGTATCCGTGTGCCTCTTATCATCTGCGGTCCCGGTATCAAACCGAATTCTTGGTGCCACCAACGGGTGGTTGGATATGATTTATTACCCACCTTCTGCCGCTGGGCTGGTGTAACCAGCAAACTGCCAGAAAACATCGAAGGCGGAGACATTTCCGCCCTTCTGCATGGATCCAACGAACCGGTCAAACGGCTTCGAGAAGACCTCGTTTTCCATTTCCCCCATTATCAGGGTGACACTCCTCACTCCGCGATCTTAGCGGGCAGTTTCAAACTTCTGCACTTTTATGAAACGGGTGAAAATCGCCTTTTTAATCTTGATGCGGATTTAGGCGAACGTAACGACCTCGCCCAAACGATGCCAGAATTGGCCAACGAGATGGCTACTAAACTCCAGCGTTACCTTTCCGAAGTAAAAGCGGCCTTGCCTACACCGAATACACACTTCGACCCCACCTCCGAACCTCAGTCTAACCAAAAAGTGGGAAAAGGCGGGCGCAAAAAGGGACCGCGAAAACCAACCCTCTAGGAAGGTTTTATCACTCATTCATTTAAAAATCCGTCGATGAAAAAAGCTTTGATCCTCTCGATTTCTTCACTGGTTCTTTTGGGATTAACAGCGGCTGATTTTGGCCCCTCCTCGAAAGAGGACAAGCCCAAAAAAGGCGGTCCTGGCGCTGGGGTGGAACCCGCCACCGTGCCCTCTTATTTATTCAATCTTTGGTTATGCAGACCCAGTGCAGATTCCGTCACTGTTAGTATCCTCTCATGGGAAGCCATGGAAGCCTTCATTACTTATGGCGAGAAGCAGGATTCATTGCTTCAAAAAACGACTCTTTTGAAACTGCCCGCAGGCACGCCAGTCAATGTTCTGTTAAGCGGACTCAAGGCTGATACGCCTTACTTCTATCAGCTTGTTTATCGTCGAGGTGATCAAGATTGGATCAAGGATGTTCCTCGCAGTTTTCACACGCAGCGAGCACCAGCATCGCCATTCACTTTTGCCATTCAGGCGGACTCGCATTTAGACACGAGCACGGATGTCCGTGTGTATCAACAAACCCTTAAAAACATCCTGGCAGACCGCCCGGATTTCATGATTGATCTGGGTGATACCACGATGGTGGACAAGTTCGGCAGCTTCTACACCCGAGCGGAATCGCAATACCGAGCCCAGCGATTTTACATCGGCCAAATGGCTCACAGCATTCCCATTTTGCTAACGCTGGGAAATCACGATGGTGAGCAAGGAACACGGCTTACAGGAAAGCCAAACTCCATGCCTTTGTGGTCTCTAGGCATGAGAAAAAAGTTTTTTCCCAATCCGGAACCCGGCGGGTTTTATAGCGGCAATGCAATGGAGTTTGAAGATGCAGGCCTGCTGCAAAATTATTATGCCTGGGAATGGGGTAGCGCTCTTTTGGTTGTCCTGGATCCATTTTGGTCAACGACGCAGAAGAAAGGTGGGGACAACTGGAGCATGACGTTGGGTGAAGACCAATACCATTGGCTCACCCAAACACTGGAGAGAAGCCAAGCACCTTTTAAGTTTGTGTTCATTCATCATCTCGTCGGTGGTTTGGGTCGAGATGTTCGAGGGGGAGCATCCACGGCCCCATTCATGGAATGGGGTGGCCTGAATGCTGACAGGAGCGAAGGCTTCACCAAAAATCGTCCCGGTTGGCCCTTGCCCATCCATCAGCTTCTGGTGAAAAACAAAGTCCGTATTGTCTTTCATGGTCACGACCATCTCTTCGCTAAAGAAGAATTGGATGGCATCATCTACCAGGAAGTTCCCCAGCCTGGACACCCGAGTGGTGGCACACGCAGTGCGGTGGAATATGGTTATCAGGGAACCATTCTAGGCAGCTCGGGGCATCTTCGCGTCACGGTAGCTCCTGAGTTGGCCAAAGTGGAATACCTGCGCGTCCATGTCCCCGGGGTCAGCAGAGAAAACATCGTGAATGGAAGCCTCGGCTTTGGGTATTCCATTCGACGCTGAGCTATTGACGACGCCACAGAACCTCCCCATAGCTGGGGTCCACATGCCCAAACCCATCATCGCTGTCACCATGGGCGACCCTGCCGGGGTCGGCCCTGAGATCTGCCTGCAACTGCTGGCGAATGAAGCCGTGCGCGAAGTCGCCACCCCGGTCATCTTTGGGGATGCCCGGCTGCTGGCCCGCTGCGCCCGCCAGACGGGATTGCCCGCGCCGAAACGCATCCTGTCCGAGATCGAGTGGGCGGAAAAAGCGACCTCGCTGGAGGAACCTGCGGTGCTGGATCTCTTCGGGTTTGATGCTGCCGATTTCACCCCCGGTACCGTCAGTGCCCGCACGGGAGCCGCCAGTTACCTTTACATTGAGAAGAGCATCCAGGCGGCGCTGGCGGGCCAAGTCGCCGCGGTGGCCACGGCCCCGATCAATAAAGAAGCTCTCCGAGCAGCGGGCATCATGTATCCGGGACACACCGAGATGTTTGCCGAGAAAATGGACGCCGTCCGCTCCTGCATGGCCTTCTTTTCTGAGGTCATGATTTGCAGCCTCGTCACCGTCCACATCGGTTATCAGAACGTGGTTCCCGCGCTGACATCCGCTCGAATTTTGGAGGTGATCGAACTCACCTGCGACGCCGTGCAGCGCCACCTGGGCCGGAAACCGAAGTTGGCCGTCTGTGGGCTGAATCCACACGCCGGGGAGCATGGTCTCTTTGGCCAGCGCGAGGAGGAAAACCTCATCGAGCCCGCCATCGCCGCTGCCCGTGCCAAGGGGATGACCATCGAAGGGCCACTGCCGCCCGACACCGCCTTCATTCCTGCCAAGCGCAAAACGGTGGATGCCTACATCTGCATGTATCATGACCAGGCACTCATCCCCCTGAAAGCGCTGGCGTTTGATTCGGCCGTCAATACCACTCTGGGCCTGCCCGTGCCGCGCACCAGTGTGGATCACGGAACGGCCTGCGACATCGCCTGGCAGAGCAAAGCCAACGGCCAGAGCCTTGTCGAAGCGGTGCGGCTGGCGGCGAAGCTGGCGAGCTGAAGCGTTTTTTACCGCACCACCGTCTGCGCATGCACGGCCTCGCAGATTAGGCGCAGGGAGCTTTCTAAGTTGCCATCCGCCGTTTTAAAAGAGTCCGCATCAATAGTAAGGGGTGCCCCCAGGACCACCAGCGGAGCCCCATACTGCGGACATTGGATGGCCTGCTCCAGGCTCAACCCGCCGACGGCTTGCACGGGAATTTTGACGGCATTCACCACCTCCCGCAGTTGGTCCATGGGGCTAGGCATGCGATGGCCCGCAGCGGCGATGCCGCGACGCTCATCGTAACCGATGTGATGGATGACGTAGTCGCAGCCCAGGTCTTCGAGGAACTTGGCCCCTTCCACCATGTCCGGGCACACCATGTTATCCCCCATGACTTTGCAGCCGAAATCCGCGCCGGCTTTCACCACGCATTTGATCGTCTCCGCATGCGCCCGGGCCATGACCACCACGTGGGTGGCACCCGCCTTGGCCATCATTTCGGCCTCCAGGTAGCCGCCATCCATGGTCTTTAAATCCGCCACGATGGGAGTGTGGGGGAAGGCTTTTCTCAGGGCCCGCACCCCGTGCAGTCCCTCGGCCAAAATCAGGGGTGTGCCGGCCTCCAGCCAGTCCACCCCAGCTCGCATGGCCAAGGCCGCCGTTTCGAGGGCTTCGTCAATGTTGGTCAGGTCGAGGGAAATCTGGACGATGGGTTTCATGCGGTTGGAGGATTGCAGCTTTACACAAACCCTGGCATCATCGTCACGACAAAGATGATGCGAAATGCGACTCTCCTCAAACCGCGCACGCTGCACCAGCGGCCGCAGGGCGTGGTCCGTCGCTGGCAGCAGGAGCGCGACCGCTGGGTGGCTACGCTAGCCCCCACCTCGCTCTTCCATCGCTTGTTTGACCACATCCCCGGCGTCTATTTCTTTGCCAAGAATCGAGAAGGCCACCTCATGTTTGCCAGCGAGGGCCTCCGGCTTCGTTACTCCATGCACGAGGAAGGCGAGATCCTGGGCATGACGGACTTTGACCTCAACCCTGGCAGCATGGCACAGGCTTATGTGGATGACGACGACCAACTCCTCACTGGGAAGGCCACCAGCATCGAGCGCATCGAACTGTGGTGGGACCGCCAGGGCATGCCGGACTGGTTCCTGGTGACCAAACTGCCGGTGCTGGATACTCAGGGCGAGATTCAAGGAGTCATGGGATTGCTACGCCGTCCCGATGAGGCCGAACGGCGGCTGCCCGTTTTCCAAACCGTGGCCCAGGCCGTGGAAATGATCCGCCAGGACTTCAGCAAGCCGCTGCTCATTGAAGACGTGGCCCGTGCCTGCGGCCAGTCCTTGCGGCAACTGCAGCGCCGATTTCAGACCACTTTTGGCCTTTCGCCTCAGGAGTTCCTCCTGAAGACCCGTGTACTCGCCGCTGCACGCCTGCTGGAAACCACGGCCCTTTCCGTTTCCGAAATCGCCTGCCGCTGCGGCTTCACGGATCAAAGTGCCTTCACTCAGCACTTTCGTAAACGCACAGGCCAGACGCCCTCCAGCTATCGCAATCAGAACTAAAAAGAGGCAGCGGTTACCCGCTGCCTCTCTTCAGAAGCCAAAGCTGAAATCGAAATTACTGCACGTTTTCTGGATCTGGATCCACGGTAACATCAGGGAAAACGCCCACGTTTTTCACCACGCCTGCACCCAGCGAAACAGAGCCTTCGACCCTTGAAACAAAACCATCACGTTCGATTGGATCATAATACTGGTAAAAGCCGACCACGGGCCCAAGCTTGCCGGCTGCCGGGACCAAAACCTGACGTTTTTCCGGCCCATAGAAACCCAGCTTTTCGCCTCCCATGGATGCTCCAGTTACTTGAAGCTCGTCTAGAAAGCGGCCTTCCTCTTCACCCACCGTCACCGTTTGGCTGAAGGAAATTCTCACGAAACCCATGCTTTTCAGGCTCACATTGTGAGTCGTGACGTCAGACGTGGGCACTTCCTGTGCATTGTATTTGGCCAGTCGCTTACTATTCAAAGCCAGCGCTATCGCGGTTTCGGCTTCTAACCCCTGAATACTGATGTATTCATCAATTGGAATCGAAGGAAGCGTCTTGTGAGTGAGATAGAATCGAACGGGGCCATTCTCCACGTTAACAATTCGACCCACTGCCGTGACTTCAGGCCCTTCGATCGTCGCCTGAACTTTCGTGACGCTCCAGCCCTTGATGTCGGTGATCACGTTTGCGTCCTTCAAATCCAAGAGGAATTCTTTATTGGAATACTTGGAAGTTAACATCTTGGTCACAACCTCTTCGGCTTGTTCAACCCTTTTTCCATTCTTCACGACTGTCCAATAATTGTAGTCCGTCGGACCAGCTTCAGTCCCCGTGAGCGGTCTGCCGGTATCCTCGTCCTTTTTCACCGTGCCATCCACCGTTGTGGTAAACGTCAGGCTTATCGTGACGGACGAGACCGTACCGGGAATTTCAGGTAGTGGGCCTTGGCCGTTGGCAGAAACTGTGATCGCCAACAAAGCGATCCAAGAGGAGGTGGAGATTAACTTTTTCATAATGACGTGTATGCCAACCAGTGACTCATAAAGGTAGCACAAGTGAGATCAAACAGCATTTTAAACTAGCCGCATTCCATGCCGTATGGATTTAAACATGAGCATACCTATTAAATTCGTATTTTAAATACTGCGCCTGACTGAATCATCTAAATCCGCTTAGTGGAGCAGCTAAATCAGCGTGGCTGTCCCCCTTTGCGGGGACCGGCCTGGGGTTTGGCGGCACCGCTCTTGAGCAGTCCGGTCGCCGAAGGAAGCTCCAAGTATTCGGCGGCCTGCATCATCTCGATGGCTTCTTTGTTGGAGGTGACTTGCCGGGCCGCATCCCGCAACAGAGGCGATGCCGCCGCATCGCCTAACACCACCATGCCGTCCAAAGCGGCTTTACGCACTTCGGCATCTGGGTGGAGCAGGTAGGGTTTGATCTTGGGCAGTTCCACCGGGTCATAGGTGGTGGCCACGTCGTTGATGGCCTCCAGAAGCACTTCACGAGGGGCATCGTCTGGCACGAGCTTCGAAACGGGTGCGGTCACGGGTTCCGGCTTATTCGCCGCTTGATCGGCTGCGGGCAATGCGTTCGCAGGAGGCTTCGCTGGCCCGGTTATTCCTGGCTTCTCAGGACTGCCGCCTGCCTGGAAGGCGACCATCATCAAAACGCCCACTGCAAGCACAGCGGCCAGAAGCCAAACGAGAGAAGATTTCATGTTTGTTGCAATCACTGGAGACACTTTCGACAAAAAACGCCTTCGGTGAACTTCACCGAAGGCGTGCGTTGTTCAAGACTGGATGCCAAGAACTATTCCAGTGGGTCAACTGGATCTGGCGTCGGAGCCGTTTGGATATTTGGATAGACCGTGACATCCGCCTCCACTTTGCCAGCGGAGAAACTGATGCTGCCCTCAACGACAGCGCGTTCACCGTCCTCTTCGATGCGCGGGCCTGCACCCGAAATGCCTGAGGTCTTGCCGGCCGTGTCCACATACACAGCCATCTTATCCAATCCCACCCCGATGGAGGTCTGTTTAACGCCAATGGAAGAGACGCCAGCGAACTCAAATCCATCCAACAAAGCAGTGACTGTTGCGCCGCTATCAAAACCCAAGAAATCGATCTCGTAGTAGATGGTTTCCTTCCAATTGAAGGCATTCGTCAAGGATTGCGTCACGGTCTGCTGTGGAGTGTTGTAATTGGTAAACTTCTCCACGCTCTTGTAGGTGCCGTTCTCAGCATAGTCCCTACCGAAGCTATAATCAATGTGGTTGCTCAGATCCACAATGTCTCCTTCCGCTTTGTGCACGGCGTAGAATTTACTTGGAAACTGCTGAAACCCTTCGCCAAACTCATTTTCGTAACCGGACGCATTGGCGGTGACGATGGACCAGCCGGCGATGTAAGGAGCTCTGTCGCCATATTCGGGTAGAATTCCTCGTTCCACGAGCTCCGTTAAAAGCTCTTTGTTACCGAATTTCGTAACTTTCATCTTAGAGACGTACTCGTAGTTAGCCACCACTGTCTTTGCGGCATCATTCGCAATAGCCCACTGATTTGAATAAGCAGGTGTCGTTCCAGGTGATTTGACTGGGACGCCCTTGCTATCTTTGACCACCGTGCCTGGGATCGTATTGGTCAGGGTGAGGGCGAACGTCACATTCGCTACGGAGCCGGGAACGGCCGCGCGAGTGGATGAAACGGACAGTGCCAGTAAGGCAAAAGGAAGGAGCGCAATTTTCATAGCTAGATGAACGATTTAAGAGCAAGGCAAGAGCGGGTAGAGTTTGTCTAAATGGATGTCAAACCGTAAGCAACGCCTCGGATAAAGATTTCCCTGAAAATCACAGGAGGTTTCTTTATTTGAAGTCAGCGGGGGCAAAAAAGCTCCCGAAGGACCAACCAAGCATTTCAAGCGCAGCCGCAAGCGTGCGTGTCTTTTTCCCTTGCCCCGAGGCATCCGCTGCGAATCGTTCAAGTTCCCTACCATGAGCAAAGCCCCCATCACAGTCGCAGTCACCGGTGCCGCCGGTCAGATCGGTTATTCCCTCCTCTTCCGCATCGCTTCCGGTGCCCTCTTTGGAGCTGACCAGCCGGTGAATCTCCGCCTGATCGAGCGCAATGACGAGAAAGCCCTGAGCGCGCTCAACGGCGTCTGCATGGAACTGGATGACTGCGCTTTCCCCCTGCTCAACAGCATCACCCCCACCTGCGAGCTGGACGTCGGCTTCCAGGGCGTCAACTGGGCCATCCTCGTCGGCTCCGTGCCACGCGGCCCAGGGATGGAGCGCAAGGACCTGCTGAAAATCAATGGTGGCATCTTCACCGGCCAGGGCAAAGCCATCGAGAAAAACGCTGCTGGTGATGTGCGTGTCCTGGTGGTGGGCAACCCGTGCAACACGAACTGCCTCATCGCCATGAACAACGCCAAGGGCGTGCCCGCAGACCGCTGGTTTGCCATGACCCGCCTGGACGAAAACCGTGCCAAGAGCCAGCTCGCCGCTAAGGCCGGTGTGCATCACAGCACTGTTTCTAACCTGGCCATCTGGGGCAACCACAGCGCCACCCAGTATCCTGATTTCTTCAATGCTAAGATCGGGGGCAAAGCAGCCACGGACGTCATCAGCGACCACGACTGGCTGAAGGGTGAATTCATCAGCACGGTGCAGCAGCGCGGGGCCGCCATCATCAAGGCACGTGGCCTTTCCTCCGCCGCTTCCGCTGCCAATGCCGCCTGCGACACCGTTCACAGCCTCACCCGCCCCACACCTGAAGGTGACTGGACCAGCGTGGCCGTCTGCTCCGATGGCAGCTACGGCATCGAAAAAGGCCTCATGTTCTCCTTCCCCATCCGCACGGATGGCAACAAGTGGGAAGTCGTCCAGGGCGTGCCCGTCAATGAATTCAGCCAGGCCAAGATCAAAGCCACGGAAACCGAACTGCGTGAAGAGCGCGATGCGGTGACCGAGCTGGGCCTGATCTAATTCTTCACGATTCTTTTCCAAGATCGGGCATCCCCTGGAGGATGGGTACGTCCATTCCCGGCCCCGGCCCGATCTTGGATGGCAGGTCTCCTCCCCCTTTTATGTCTCGCTTCCTCGCCTTCTTCCTTGCGGCCGTCACCAGTGCCAGTGCACTGGACCTAAAACTGCCGACCGACAATGGAGCCCTCCTAGTCGGGGATGGGGCGGGGTACTTCCAGTTTGTGGATCGGGACTTTGAGGGGGTGAAATCCACCCCCTGGGAAGGCGGTCAATTCGGCTTTGTGCGGGATGCGCGCCGCATCGGCCAGCGGGTGGCCTTTGCCCGTTTTCATGAAGGCATGGACATCAAGCCCACTCAGCGAGATGCCAAGGGCAATCCTCTGGATGACATCCACTCCATCCTCCCAGGCACCGTCAGTTACGTCACCGCCAGTGCAGGCCTCAGCAATTACGGTCGTTACATCGTGGTGCAGCATGATCTGCCAGAAGGCACTTTTTACTCCCTCTACGCCCATCTCGCCTCCGCCAGCGTGGCCGTGGGGGAAAAGGTGACTCACAGCACCGTCCTGGGCCGCATGGGCTACACCGGCAGCGGCATTGATCAGCGCCGAGCTCACCTGCATGTGGAGTTAAACATCCTGCTGAATCCCGCCTTTGAAACCTGGCACGCCACCCACTTTCGCACCCCGAATCATCACGGGCCCTACAATGGCATGAACCTCCTGGGTCTGGATCTCCAGGCTCTTTACCTGGCCCATGCCAAAAATCCTGACCTATCTCTCTCCAGCTTCATCCGCCAGAGTGAGGCCTGGTTTGAGCTCACCGTTCCCGCCACCGCCACGATGGACATCCTCCAGCGTTACCCATGGCTGAAGGACATCCCCACTGGCCCCGTCAGCGCCTGGAAGATCCGCTGCACCCGCTGGGGTCTCCCTGTCAGCGTGCGGGCCGCTGACCAGCCTGTCCAGAAACCCATCGTTTCCTGGGTCAAAGAAGACCCCATCCCTCACTACTACAACACTCGCGGTCTCGTGAGTAACAGCGGCCAGATCACCGCCAGCGGCCTGCAATTTGCGCAGTTGTTGATCGGGCTGTAAAGATTCGGTTTATTGATAAAATGAGGGTTCTTTTGGAATGGCCCCCACCCAAGCAGGCCGCCATCCTAAACGCTCCATGAACCGCTTTGGTGACTTCCCGTATGGTCCGTTCCTTAATGCCTTCAACACGTTGATCGGCCGCATGTTTTTGGTGGTTTTGGCGACCCTCCTCGGTTCCATGCTCGGCACCATGACGGCCTTACGAGCCTGGCAGGGACTTTGGGAAGGGCTTTTCCAAGTGGGAATGCTGAGCGTTGGCTCGCTGTTCTACGGCATCGGTTTCTTCGCCTTTCCGGCGATTCTTCTTTTTGCTCTTGGATTTGTTTTGTGGGAGTGGCGTCTCCTCTATGTCCTGATCCCGACCGTTTTGATGTGGGCAAACATCCACCGCACAGTTCGGTGGACAGAATTTGACAGCCCGCTAGCGCAAAAAATGAAGGCGCTTCAATCGGAGATTTCAAAATCCGTGCAAGACTCAGAACAGCCTGCTGCATCTCCGTAGAAGTGATTGCTGTGACATCATCACCCTCCCCACTTGCACCACCCGCCGCCCCCGGCATGATGTGCAGATGATCAGTATTCTTGAGGCCTCTGAAGGTGCTCTCGGTGGGCCCACGCTCGCGGAGAGGATGTACCTGGCCTTTTCCACGGAGGGAAAGCTGGCCCTCTCCCCCCAGTTTGAATACCGGCCCCAGCAGCAGCGCATGGCCCAACTGGTGGCGGGCGCGCTGGAGAAGAACAAGCCTCTCGTCGTAGAGGCGGCCACAGGCGTCGGAAAATCCCTGGCCTACCTCATTCCCGCCGTCCAATACGCCCTGGAGCAAGGGCGCAAGGCCATCATTTGCACGCACACGATCAACCTTCAGGAGCAGCTCATCCACAAGGACATCCCGATCGTCAAAAAGATCCTCGGCCCCTTCCATGCCGAGCTGCTGAAAGGCCGCAGCAACTACCTCTGCCCCACCCGCCTGAAGAACGCCTACTCCCACAGTGGCGATCTCTTCAGCAGCAGCGAGACGGCGGAGCTGCAGCTCATCGAAGACTTCTTTCGCGACAATCCCTCCGCCACGCTGAGTGAGATGGACTTCACCCCTGGGGCCCGCGTTTGGTCCCTGGTGTGCAGTGAGCCCCATGCCTGCACCCCCCGCCGCTGCCCACCCGGCAGCGGCTGCGTGTACCAGGACGTGCGCCGGCGCATGGCCGAGGCCGATGTGCTGGTGCTGAACCACACGCTCTTTTTCACCCTGCTGGCCTCCGCCGAAGAAGGCCCGCTGGCGGATGATACCAACTTCATCTTCCCGCGTGACTTCGTCATTCTGGACGAAGCCCACACGATCGAAAACATCGCCGCGAAGGCCTTCGGCATCCACGTCAGCGAATCCAACATTCGTTTTGAGCTGGGCCGTCTCTTCAATCCGAAGACCCGCAAAGGCTTCTTCCAATCTCTGGGCGAGCAAGACGGCACTCGCGAGGTATCCCAGTGCCTAGGCATGGTGGAAAGTTTCTTCCGCACGGCGGAAAACGCCTGCAAGTTCAGCGGCCCCTACGCCAAGGAATTTCGCGTGCGCGAGCCGGAGCTGGTGGAGGACACCCTTTCCCTGCCCCTGCAACGCGTGGCGCGCATCGCCCAAAAGGCGGGAGACGCTGCCAAAAGCGAAGGCCAAAAGCTAGAGCTGCTGGACATCGCCAAACGACTCGGAGCCCTGCGCCTAGCCATCAGTTCCTTTCTGGATCAGAGTGAGGAAGGCCATGTCTATTGGGCCGAACGCAGCGGTGGGGACAACAAGATCGTCTCCTTTCACAGCGCCCCGATTGACGTCGCGCCCAAGCTGGAAAGCATCTTCTTCACCGGCACCAAGGCCTGTGTTTTCACCAGCGCCACTCTGGGCGTGGGCGATGATGTGAAGCTGAACTACTTCCGCAAACGCGTGGGGGCCTACAAAGCGCAAGCTGCCACCATCGAGAGCCCGTTCGACTTCAAAAAGCAGATGAAGCTTTACCTGGTGAAGCGCATGCCCGAGCCCGGGCGGCCTGAATACCAGGATGCGATGATCGAACAGATCGAGTACTTCCTGGGCCTGTCTAAAGGCCGCGCCTTTGTGCTCTTCACCAGCTACAGCCAGATGACCGCCCTGGCGGATCGCATCGAGGACTTCTGCCTGGATCATGGCTGGCGTCTGCTCGTTCAAGGGCGCGGCATGCCCCGGCACCAGATGCTGCATGAGTTCAAGAAAGACACGCACAGCATTCTCTTCGGCACAGACAGCTTCTGGACCGGGGTGGATGTCCCGGGCGAGGCCCTGAGCAACGTCATCATCACCCGCCTGCCCTTTGCCGTGCCAGATCACCCCGTCACCGCCTCCCGCCTGGAGTATTTGGAAGAGCAGGGCCTGAACAGCTTCAGCGAGTACAGCGTGCCGGAGGCCATCCTGAAGCTTCGCCAAGGCGTGGGTCGCCTTATTCGCACGCAGCAGGACAAGGGGATGGTCGTCATCCTCGACAACCGTATTCTCACTAAGCCCTACGGCCGCGCCTTCATGGCCAGCCTGCCGGATTGCCCGACAGAGATCGTGGGGTGAGTGCGCATTTTTTGTGCCTCGCAGAAATGTGCTGGAAATCTGGATAAAAGGTCGCTGCCCAACGTTAGCAGGGAATCGACGCCTCCCATGTTCCGCGCCCTTCTTTCCCTCACGCTCCTTTTCACATCATTGGTTAGCGCCACTGAACGGCCTAACCTCATCCTCATCATTGCAGATGATGTGAGCTGGGATGACCTAGGCTGTTATGGCAACAGCGCGGCCCGCACGCCAAACCTCGACAAGCTGGCGGCGCAAGGACGCCGTTTTGATGAAGCGTATCTCACGGCCAGCAGTTGCAGCCCCAGCCGCTCCAGTGTCATCACGGGCCGTTACCCGCACAACAACGGGCGTGCTTCGGAGCTGCATCAGCCCATTGCCGCGCACCTACCGTGGTTCCCACGTTTGCTGAAAGACGCTGGTTATTACACCGCGCTGGTGGGCAAACATCACATGACCTCCGACAAGCCTGCCGAGGGTGAAAAACCGCAGCCACCGCCTTTCGATCTCGTCGAGGCTGGAAATGAGCCCGGCAACAAAGGCGGACATGCCACCTGGGTGAAAACCCTGCAAGAGCGCCCCAAGGACAAACCTATCTTTGGCTGGTTCGCCTCCCTGGATGCCCACCGGGACTGGGATGCGGATAAGGACTGGAAGGAAGATCTTTACGGTCCCAAACATGACCCTGCCAAGGTCGTCGTACCGCCTTTCCTGAATGACGATGCGGAGACGCGGCAAGACTTGGCCTCCTACTACAATGAGATCACCCGGCTGGATTATTTCGTGGGTCAGGTAGTGGCGGAGCTGGAGAAACAAGGTGCGCTGGACAACACCCTGCTGCTCATGATGGCGGACAATGGCCGCGCCTTCCCCCGTGCCAAAACCCGCCTGCATGACTCCGGCATGAAGACGCCCTTCATTGCCCAATGGCCCGCTGGCATCGGCCAACCTGGCACCCCCAGCCAGAGCCTCGTCAGCGCCATAGACGTAGCCCCCACCATGCTCGGCCTAGCCCAGGTCCCCGTCCCACCCAGCATGCAGGGCGTGAGCTTCGCTCCCGTTCTGACCAAGCCTGAAGCCATCGTTCGTCAGCATGCTTTTTCAGAACACAACTGGCATGACTACGCCGCCCATGGCCGCGCGGTGAGATCCGAAGGTTTTCTTCTGATCCGCAACAACCGCCCCCAGGAGCCCTGGCAAGGCCCGGCAGACTCCGTGCGGTCTCCATCCTACCTGCAACTGCGCCAAGCCCGCGACGCTGGCCAGCTCACCCCCGCCCAGGTCGATGTGTTCCTGGCCCCACGTCCCAAGGAAGAACTCTATCGGACCGCAGCCGATCCTAACCAACTTTCCAACCTCGCTGACGACCCCGACTATGCCTCAGTGAAAGCCCGTTTAGCCAATCTTCTGGACCAATGGACCGAACAGACCGGCGACAGCGCCCCTGCCGATGTTTCCAAAGACATGTTCGACCGTGAAACCGGCGAGTCCCTCTACAAACGCCGCGATACCTCCTATCGCGGCACCCCCGCCGGCTGGGACCGCGAAGCCGCCAAAATCAATGTACCTGGACCACGCTGAGCGTTCAGCCAGTCCTCCGACTAAAAACAACACGCTCGATGCAGCCAAAGTAGCAAGAGCTTTAGCTCGCCAAAGCTCCGTATTAAATTCGATTCGTTACTGCACCCGATCCAATCACGAGTGGCACGGATTCAATCGTAGGACGGATGTGTCCGGCGCTGAAGATGCCAAAGCTCTCCCACCCCACCGCCGGATTATCCGTCTTTCTGGGAGGCCCCGCAACACCAGCGAGCATCATCCTCCATTCCAAGACACGGCACTTGGCAAGTGCCGCTCCTTGGGGGATCCCTCTCCAACTCGCCTAACAAACGATGCCGAACCCACTACTTCGACTTCGGATTCCGCAAGTAGTAGAGGTGACCGTCTTCCGCACCACCGACGAAGTCAGGGATGCCGTCGTCATTAAAATCCACCGTCGTAGGGCTCACGTCGTGACCTTCAATGTTGGCATCGGAGAGCAGGCCCATGTCAGCGAAGAACCACTTCCCGTCGGCACCGGAAGTCTGGCGGATGAAGTTGGCATTCGCGGAGTTCAGCAGGATGTCCAGCTTGCCATCGCTGTCCCAGTCCATGATGCAGATCTTACGGCGACCGCTTTTGCCAGCGATGCCTGCATTCAGGCGCAGAGCTTCACCAGCCTTCATCTCCACAGGATTGCGCACTTTCAGATGTGCCAGCGCCTTGTCCACCACACCGGGAGCCTGGGCCGCTTTGTCCGCGCAGAAGACGCGCTTCGGATGCTGGAGGATGAGCTTGCCGTCTTTTTTGGCTCGTTCAAAAAAGGCCAAGTAACCTTCCTGGTCCAGCATGACGAGGTCCATCAGGCCGTCCTTGTTCCAATCCACCGCCACCGGAGTGGTGCGCCACTGCGTCAGCAGGGCTTTGCCTTTGGGCTTGAGCCAGCCGTAGGCGAGATGGGGCTGAGGGCCGTTCCACTCCACATCCACAGGCTGCGCTGCACCCAGCTTCGGTTTGGCACGGGTGCCGATGTTTTTGTACCACACGACTTTGCCCAAAATGGAGTTCAGCACGAGATCCGGCAGGCCATCACCATCCCAGTCCGCCACAGTCTGCGTGGTGTAACCCCACTTTGCCTCGCAAGGGCCTTGAATGGAACCATTCGGGCCAGCCATCGGACGAATCGCTTTGCCTTCAGCCTCTAGGCGCACTGGTGCTGCCCATTTCGGCTTCTCCACACTTTTGCCACTGAGGTTTTCAATGAAGGCGACATAACCAGCGGTGTTACCACAAATGAGATCCATGTCACCATCGCCATCCCAGTCAAAACCGACAGGCGTCACCAGGGCACCAAATTTGATCTGATCCGCCTCCTGCTGGAAATAAACGGGCTCTTTGAAGACCGGGGCTTTTTCCGCCAGTTTGCCTGTGTTTTCTACCAGGGCCACACGACCGTCTTCATCACCCACGATGAGGTCCATGTCGCCATCCTTGTCCCAGTCAAAGGCCGTGGGGGTGATCATCTCCAGGTCCATGGTCAGGTAGTTGCCTGTCTCAGCTTTCAGGCGCTTGCTCAGCGCATACTTCGGCTGGGTGCGGCTGCCGGTGTTTTCAAAATAGGTGAAGCCGTCCAGGAACTCACCACACAGCAGGTCCAAGTCACCATCGCCATCGAAATCGGCAAAGTTCGGCGATGGCCACCCGAAGGTCTCCACAGGACGATCTGTGGCCATGACCTTCTTCGCTTTGTCGTAGGTCGGCTTGTCGTTGCTGCCTGTGTTGCGCAGGAGGTAAACATACCCGCGAATGGGCCCATTCATCCAGCGGCCATTGGCATCGTAGGCATTGTCCCAGCCATACTCCGTCCAGTCCCCCACACCGACGATGAGATCCTGCTGACCATCGCCATCGTAGTCCACGCTGCGCCACATGTTGGCGCGCACTTTGTTCATGTGGATGTTCTTTGCGGGTCCGAGTTTGACCTCCTGCTCAATGCCCGTTTTCAGGAAATCTGGATGCACCATGCCTGGCGTCATGACCACGGGCTTGCCATCCACATAACTGACCTGGACATTCTGCGCGCCTTTGCTGAAACGGACACCAGGCTTAAACACGGGCATCTTGTTTTTGGCCGTGTCACCCGTGGCATTTTCAAAGAAGTAGATGCCGTTGTAAGGCTTGTCCGGGCAGTTCACCACCAAGTCCAGGTCGCCATCGCGATCGAAGTCCATCGGCATCGGCCAGGCCCACAGACCCACGCCCAGATCCACCACGAGGCCGGGGTTGTTATACTTCAGCGGGGTCAGCGTATCATTCGCGGCAGCATGGCCGGAAAATAGCGCCGTGAGCGCAACGAGGCAGAAATGGGAAGGCTTCATGGTCGGTCGGTTGGGGAGACAGGGAGTCCACCCGCAGCATGAGAGAGTTTACCCAAAAGCACAAACTTTTGCCGCTGCGGATTCTTGCTGGGTGATTGACGATGTTTGACTTGGAGAGTTCTGGCGAGCCTCACTTGTGACCAGACGCATGCAGTTCCCGCACACCCGTTTTCAGGCTGCCCAGTTGTCTGACCTCGGCCTCCGTCAGGGCCCGGTTAAAGACCGCCAGGTCATCCATGTGGCCCACGTAGGCGGCCCCCAGCACCAGCCAGACTTGGGCAGGGTCCCAAGCAAAGGTGAGGTCCCAGTTTTCAATGCTGCCCTTCAGCTCGCCATTCATGTAAAGGCGTCCAGCGGGCTTGCGAGTCTTGTCATTGATGTTTTCCACTGTGAAGACCACATGGGTCCAGGCCTCGCGGGAAAACGGTGCGCGTGCCCGCTCCACCTGCACCATGGGGCGTTTATCGAAAGGGATGTCTGCCCACTGAATGTTCGTGGGGTTCCAGATCTCAAACAAGGGTCGGATGGCGTAGCGGAAATAGCGCGGGGTTTCATCCTTCGACCACTCCAGAAAAATGAAGCCCTTTTTACCATCGTCTCCCACAATCTGCACGGGATCGCAATAACCGGGCTCCAGGTCTTTATCCGGATCCAGCCGTAACCACACGGAGACCGTGCTGCTCCAGCTTTGGCCATTGTAACCCAGCACGCCTGCGTCTTTGTATTGAGGCCTTGTCAGTCCCTTTTTAGGGAACCACAGCGAGTTACCAAACTTGCCCTCTCCGGGCGCGATCTTCGCCTCCTCATTCGGCACCGCCGCTACCATTTCCTTACCCTTTTTCACGTAGCTGAGTTTGTCTCCCTTGGAGAAGTCGGCCTGGAGATCCTGATCAAACGACGCATGAAAAGTCAGGGCCGAGCGCAAGGCACTGAGGTCCTGAGCAAAGGTGCTCAATGGCAGCCAAGCACTGGCCAGGCAGAGGAAGAAGGAAGGTCTCATAGTGGTAGCGACGAAAAACTTCCCTCAATACAGCCTCAATAGACCGTTTCTTTAACGGCAGGCCACACAGGTCACTTTGAGATGCTTTTTGGTGACAGCTGAAAGAACTTTCTACATGAGGGACTCAAGAAAGTACTCCCGAGCTTTAGCTCGCCACCACGTTGATTGACCAGAACATACGCGATCTAAGGAGAAGGACTCACATCGAAAAGAAGTGAATCTCTTCCCCAAAAAAACTAGCACGAAGCTGGTCTCAATCCAAAGGCCGCAGCACCTCACCGCCCTCACCCCAGTTTCACATCGCCACACAGAGACACGTGGATGCCCAGTTCACTCATGGCAGCGGCCTTGATGCGGGCAGCACGATGCGCCTGCTTTTCATTGGGGGTGTACACGACCTGGATGTGGTTGGACTTGTGGCGGGCCATCATCTGATCTCGCGAAACGCCTTTCAGCACGGCGTGCATGATGGGCCACTGGGGGGTGGTTTCCTGCCAACGACGTTCGGTTTCCTCGGCAGGAAGTTTGACCACCTCGGCCACACCGATGTCGCAATGCAGCGCGCCATCCATGACGAAGACGCGGCTCCAGACGATGTGGCCCGGTTTGCTGATGCCCTTCATCGTGCCGCCGCCGAGACGGAAGTACATGGCCGGCTGGCGCTCCGTGCTCGCCCCTTTCCAACCGCCGATGAAGTGGGCCGGAGGGGCCGCGCCGCTGATGAGGAGCACCCAGACATAATCTTTGTTATACTTCTGGCCCCAGCGGAGATCGTGCAGGGTGTTTTCAGGGGCAAAGCCGAGCTCGCGCCACAGCCGATAGGTCACCAGACCATCCAGTCCTGCGCATTCGTCCACTTCATTGAAGTGCGGCAAGGCCTCTCCTTCAAAAAGCACACGTTTGCCATCGGCACTGCGCACGGGTGGGCGGTCTGTGTTGTTAAGCATGCCCTCCACGAGGTCGCTGGCTGGCGTGAGATCCTTCAGCCCCTGCTGGTATTGGATGCCGATGGCGTCGCAGCCAAATTCATCCGCCATGCGGACGGCGGCGATGTACATTTTACACTGGAGGAGGATCTGCGCCTCGGTGAGCTCCGTGGCTTCATCTTGGCCTAACTGCATTTGCAATCCCTTCTTCTTCAGCCAGGCATAGGCTTCCACCGCATCCTCATCGCTCACGGTCTGCATGGCTGCATAGAGACTGGACTGGCTGAGTCTTTCTTTAAAGCAGCCGGTGGCGTGAAAAAGATTGTCCGGGATAATGGCATTGTACATGCCCATGCAGCCTTCATCGAAGACGCCGAGAATCGCCTTGTGATTGCGGAAACGACGCCCGAAATCCCGGCCCAGACTTTCATCCTCCTGCGGCAGCTTCAGCAGGGAAAGATCGCGCACATGGGACTGGTCATGCGTCACGGCACCCGTATCGAGCCATTCACGCAGGCCATTTTTAAAATAGGCATCGGTGAAGGTCTCGCTCCAGAGCGTGGAGTAGGTCACGCCGGCCTTGGTCAGCGACGCATTCAGATTCAGCAGGCCCACGAGGCCGGGCCACTGGCCGCTCCAGTTCGCCACGGTCAAGATGGGGCCGCGATGCGTGCTAAGCCCCGCGAGCACGTGATGCGAATATTGCCACACCGCCTCTGCCACGATGATGGGCGCATCTGGGTCCACCGTGCGAAAGACCTCGATCCCCTCACGCTGACTGGCGATGAAGCCGTGCTTTTTCTTGGCATCGTATGGATGAGCACGTTTGACCTCATAACCTTCGGCTTTAAGAGCTTTGGCCAAAGCGTCTTCCATGGCCTTCTGGGCAGGCCAGCAGGTTTGGTTGGCGGAAAGTCGGAGGTCGCCGCTGGCGACGAGCTGGATGGCGCGATGGTTGGGCATGATCTCTTAAGCATCTTCCAAAACAAGCTCCTCAAGCAATGCCTCGGTGCTGCTCATTCTTGCTGGGTGTTTGACGATTCTTGACCCTGGCCACCTCCGATTGTCCTGCACAGCCAAAAGTTGACCAAAAGACGTTCTCGCTGCATTAGTACCCTATGAAACCTACCCAGCGCGACATCGTGGTTTTGATCCACGGGCTCGGGCGTTCGCCTCGCAGTCTGCTGGCGTTGCGTTTCTGGTTATGGCGGGCGGGTTACAGGGTCATCAGCGTGAGCTACCCCTCCCGTCGTGTCACAGTGCAGAAAGCCGTGGATCAATGGTTAAAACCTGTTTTAGCTAAACTGCGACTGACCAAGGGCACGCGCGTTCATTTTGTCACGCACTCTCTGGGCGGTATCCTGTTCCGGGCCTGGGCAGAGAACCGAGACCCGTCCTTCCCTCTCGGCCGCACCGTGATGTTAGGCCCGCCGAATCAAGGCAGCGAGGTGCTTGCGCAACTGGGGGAGTCGCCCTGGTTGCGTCGTTTGTTAGGCCCCGTCATTCATGAGCTGGGGGTGGATGAAACAAGCACTCCGCGCAGGCTTGGGGCCGTGCCGCCCGGCACCGGCATCATCATGGGAAATAAGCCTGTGATTACCCTTTTCCGTGATCTCTTGGGCCCCGAGTCCGATGGCATCGTCACCGTCGCGGGGGGTTGGGTTGCAGGGCAGGCAGATTTCATGGTCACGCAGGCAGACCACACATTCATGATGTGGCGGCCCCGGGTGCTGCGGGCGGTGGAGCGTTTTTTGAAGGAGGGTGCCTTCATCTCCCACACGGAGTGGGCCATGGCTGACAACTTATCGCCCGCATCCTCCTAGACCCCATTGTCGAAGCTTTCTTAATTTCTAAGAGTGACGAAGCGCACTTCTTTGTGTAAAAACCATGCCTGCATGTTTTGTCGCTGGTTTCTCTGTCTCTCCATGCTGGCCCTGGTCAGTTGCGCCTCACGTCCACCTGCCCACAGGGAGCAGGGCTGGGCCTCCTATGTCGCAGACCAATACACCGGACGACCTACCTCTTCAGGTGAGATCTATTATCCACAAGCTTACACCGCTGCCCACACCACCTTGCCCTTTGGCACCGTGGTGACGGTGAAAAACATGCTCAATGGCCGCACGGTGAATGTCACCGTCAATGATCGCTTTCCCTATTATCAGGGACGTGTGATCAATCTCTCCAGCGCCGCTGCCCAGCAGATCGGCATCCCCTACATGCAGATGGGTCAGGTGGAGGTCACGGCTCAAACGGTGGCTCGAGGAAACTACGGCGCCCCAGCCCAGCCACAGTATGGGGGCTATGCCCAGCAGCCCGCTTACTCCCCACGGCCTGCGGCACCTCCATCTTACTCGCCACAGCCTGCCTACGGGGGCTACACCCCGCAGCCCACCACCCCCTCTTACTCAGCTCCCGCTGCCACTTACCAAGTGCAGCAACCCGCAGGCGGTGCCCCTAACGCACCTGGATTTAACGGAACCAGCAGCACCCCTCCTGGTCTGAAGACCTTCTAAATGATACTTCACGGGCTGCCCGAGCTTGTGAAAACTTTCACAAACGGGTTGCCGGGGGGGGAGCCGGGGCGTATTTCTTCCATCGTTAACCTCTTTTTCCAACGCCATGGTCGCCCCTGCTGAAACCGAAGCCTCCTACGATTCCAAAATCGAGGGCAATGTCGTCGTCACCAAGCTGGACTCTGCGGTCAACTGGATGCGCAAGAACTCCCTCTGGCCGATGCCCATGGGCCTCGCCTGCTGTGCCATCGAGATGATGGCCTCCGCTTGCAGCCGTTATGACCTCAGCCGCTTTGGCATGGAGGTCATGCGCTTTTCCCCCCGTCAGGCGGATGTGATGATCGTCGCAGGCACAGTGACTTACAAAATGGCCCTGGCCGTGAAACGCGTGTGGGACCAGATGCCGGAGCCCAAGTGGTGCATCGCCATGGGTGCCTGTGCCTCCAGCGGTGGCATGTATCGCAGTTACGCTGTGCTTCAGGGCATTGATCACCTGATCCCAGTGGACGTGTACATCTCGGGCTGCCCTCCACGCCCGGAAGCTCTCATGGAAGGTCTGATGCGCTTGCAGCGTAAAATCGAAGGCGAGCACTCCATCTCCGAGCAGAAGCAGGAATTGATCAACGAGCTGTCCTAATTTTAGGCCCGTCAAAAATCGTCAAAAGGACAACAAGCCGCACCGAATCGCATCATGAACGCCGCGCAAATGGTCACCGCCCTGAAGGAAAAATTCGGCGATGCCGTCCTCAGCACCACCGAATTTCGGGGCGAGCACACCCTGCAAGTTTCCTTGACCAGTGTGAAATCGCTGCTCAAATACTGCCGTGACGAGCTGAACTTCGATTACCTCGTGGACATCTCCAGCCTGGATCACATGGGCCAGGAACCGCGTTTTGAAATGGTCTATGAAGTGTATGGCTACGGCCATCACCAGCACCTGCGCATCAAGGCCCAGATCCCCGATGAAGAAGAACCCGCCACCGTCAGTGACATCTGGCCCACGGCCGACTGGCATGAGCGTGAAGTCTGGGACATGATGGGCATCAAATTCGCCGGTCATCCCGATCTGCGCCGCATCCTCATGTGGGAAGGTTACCCCTACTTCCCCCTGCGCAAAGACTTCCCCCTCGCCGGCAAACCCAGCGACATGCCCGAAGTCGGCTTCACTGGCATCGCCCCCATGGCAGACGGTCCCTTCGTCACCAGCGCAGGTGCCCCAGACACCGTGGCCCGCGAGCCGCGCGCAAAGCGGGTGGAGTAGTGTTTGGCAGCCCTGGTTATTCTTCGAGAGGATTCCAGACGCGCTTAAAGCCCATCCCTTCAAAGTCCTTCAAGTTCACGGTAGCAAACTCCGTGACTCCTTGAAGAGTGAGCGACAGCGCGATTCTCAAATCAAAAGCTTTTCGTCGCGCAAAATTTTTCATTCTTAGGTGCGGCCAATAAAGGTCATGAAACACCTTACTGTCCGGAGGAAAACCCAAGATTTGCCATCGCGGGTGACAGCGAAAAGCCTCACAAACAGCCACTGCTTCGGGAGCATCTAAAGGCTTGAGAAGCACCACTGGATTTCGTAACAATCCGTAGAGTTCGACTAAAACGAACTCCGAGATAGCCACCTCATCACGATCTTGTAAACCCATCACAAACAAAAACGCCTTCGCATGATCTGGGTGGTCTGGATTGACAGCTGGTAGCAAAATATTCGTGTCGAGAGCAATCATGACTGATCGAGACCTCGCATGGATTCTTCCTCACTGGAAATGTCTCTAAGTTTGTCCAGAGGAACCAGGGCGCGACCCGCAGATACCTTGGGCAGAACCCATTTTTGAGGCTCGGCTATCGGCTGTGGGAACCGAGCTAAAAACAGCTCAATTCCACGTCTAGCAATCTCGGCTAAAGAAAGCTCTTTCTGCTCTGCCAAAGCTTTGGCCCGGCGATAAAGCTCATCGGGAAGCTGGATTTGCGTACGCGTCATGATGTCAATTATACATCCTTTTTGAAAGCCGTCAATTTTACATCAGCAACCTATTTCATAGGGCTATGCATTATTTTCGGATCGACGAAGGGTTCATCTTGGAGATGACGTACTACACGCTCTCTTATCCCATCCATGCGCACACTCGCACTCACCTCACTCCTCGCTGCCTTGGCCTTTTCGGCTCGGGCGGAAATCAAACTACCCGCCATCATTGGCGATAACATGGTCCTGCAGCAAAAGCAGGCCAACCCCATCTGGGGCTGGGATACGCCCGGCACGGATGTGACCGTGACCTTTGCAGGCCAGACCAAGACCGCCAAAGCAGGCGCGGATGGCAAATGGACCGTGAAGCTGGATGCGGTACCTGCCAATGCGCAGCCTGCCACCCTCGGCATCAAAGGCACCAATACCCGCGAGCTGAAAAACGTCCTCGTGGGTGAGGTGTGGATCTGCTCCGGCCAGTCCAACATGCAGTGGAGCGTGAACGCCTCCTGGGATGCAGACCTAGAAATCGCCACGGCGAAATACCCGAACATCCGCCTCATCTCCGTGCCACAAGTGGGCACTCAAGAGCCCCAGCAGGACTTCAAAGGCCAGTGGGTAGAGTGCTCCCCACAGACCGTGGGCCCGTTCAGCGCGGTCGGTTATTTCTATGGTCGCGTCCTGCATCGCATGCTGGATGTGCCCGTGGGCCTGATCAACAACGCCTGGGGTGGCAGCGCTGCCGAAGCCTGGGTACGGCGTGATGAATTGGAGAAAGACGCACGCTTCAAAGGCCTCATGGAAAACACCGTGAAGACGGAAGCCGCCATGAACTCTGAGAAGGCCAAAAAGGATTACGAAGTGGCTCTGGCTAAATGGAAGACCCAGGCCGACGAAGCCAAAAAAGCTGGCCAACCTATTCCTCGCCAGCCCAGTTCCCCTCAAAGCTGGCTCACGGGCAATGCCCGCCCTGGAAACATCTACAACGGCGTGCTGCTGCCCACCATCGGCTATGGCATCAAAGGGGCTATCTGGTACCAGGGCGAGTCCAATGCCGGACGCGCCTATGAATACGGCTCTCTCTTCCCGTTCATGATTGAGCATTGGCGCAAAGAGTGGAAACAGGGTGATTTCCCCTTCTACTGGGTGCAGTTGGCTGACTTCATGCCTGAAGTACCCACCCCTGGCGACAGTGCCTGGGCTGAACTGCGCGAAAGCCAGACCAAGACCCAGAACGCCATCAAAAACGGTGGCCAGGCCGTCATCATTGATCTCGGCGAAGCCAACGACATTCACCCGAAAAACAAACGTGACGTGGCCGAGCGTCTCGCCCGCCACGCTCTGGTGAAGGACTACGGCTTCAAGCTGCCCTACCGCAGCCCCGAATACAAATCCGTGGCCATTGCAGGCAACAAAGCCATCGTCACTCTGGACACCTTCGGCTCCACCTTGCGCACCGTGGACGTGAGCGAGGTCAAAGGTTTTGCCATCTGTGGCGAAGACAAGAAGTGGGTGTGGGCCACCGCCAAAATCGTGGGCGGTGACAAAGTGGAAGTGACCGCCGCGGAAGTAGCCAAGCCAGTGGCCGTCCGTTATGCCTGGGCCAACAACCCCGTGTGCAACCTCCTCAGTGTCGAAGGTCTCCCTGTGACCCCCTTCCGCACGGATGACTTCCCGATGACCACGAAACCGAAGGAATAATAGCAGGCTCTACGAGCTTACTTCTCAAACACCACTTTCCCGCCTAACCAAGTTTTCAAAACGACCGTCTGCGGGAGGTCTTCAAGGGGGCAGGTGAGCGGATCTCGATCCACCAGGATCAGATCTGCCAGCCTGCCCTTTTTGATGGAGCCAGTCTCTGTCTCCAGCTTCAGCAGATAGGCATTGTTGGTCGTGTAAAGGCGCAGTGCCTCTTCCCGTGTGAGGGCATTTTCGAGGTGCACGGGACGGTCCAGTTTGCGAGCTTGGCGCGTGACCGCCGTCCACATGCCCAGCCAAGGATTGTAGGGGTTCACACTGCGAAAGGAGCCGATCTTTTGCATGTGGTCACTGCCACCACCGACGATGACCTTTTGATCAAAACAGGCACGCAAGGGCTGGAAATGTTTCATCCTTTCCTCACCAAAATGGCCCGTCAAAGTGCGGCCATCCATGTGCAACCAGATGGGTTGCAAATCCACACACACGCCCAGCTTCGCCGCTAGAGCGATGGATTCAGGCTGCATGAAATTACAATGCGTGACGCTGCTGCGGCTGCCACGGATGGATCCATCACGGTCCGCGTCTTCATACACGCCCAGCAGCATCGCCACGGCAGCATCCCCGACGGAATGCGCGGTGAATTGCAGGCCCACCCCGGTGATCTTCGCCACCATTTGGCGCAGGCGATCCGTCGGGATCTTTTGCTCTCCGCGGTAAGTCGGATCGCTGATGCCATAGGCCTCACTCACGCCCCAGGGCTGGCTCATCAATGAGCTGCCCGTCAGCATACCGCCATCCAGAAACACCTTCGTGCCAATGATTTGCAGCTCCACATTCGGCTTCGTCAGTGGATGCTGGATGATCTCCTCCATGGACTTCACCATCGCCGGCCAGAGACTCATCGCATTCAGACCCATGGAGACACGCACCCGCACAGGCAGCTCTTTTTGATCCCGCATCTTTTGGTAGAGCGAAAGCAGGCTGGAGCTGGAGTTTCGGTCCGCAATCGTGGTTAGGCCCACCGAGGCATAATCACGGAACAGTTCGAGCGTGCGCCGATGAGTATCCTCAGCGGAGGGAGACTTCTCTTTGCGCGGGGCTTTGATCGTCGGCGCAAAGCCACGCAGCAGGCCCGTGGGTTCGCCTGCGGCATCCTTCTCGACCTTACCGGGGTGGCCCTCCGGCAGCTTGAAGTCACGATCAATCTTACCCAGCTTCAGCGCCAGACTGTTGCACATGGCATCTGGCCCGGTGGAAAAGACCACGGGATTTTCTGGAGCTACTTTGTCCAGTTCAGCCCGCGTCGGGTAACGGCGCTCTTCCAAACGCGTGATGAAAATCTGCCGGAGGCCGATGAGGTCGCCCGGCTGGGAGGCCGCCACACGCGTGCGGATGTAGGTCAGCACCTCGGCGATGGTTTCCATGGTCGGAATCTCGTGGTCAAACTCCGTCATCGCCGCAGCCGGATGCACATGCGAATCCATGAGACCCGGCAGCAAGCTCTTGCCACCCAGATCCAGGAGCTGCGTCGTTTCACCCTTCAGCGCCAGCACCTCGTCATTGCCACCCACCGCGACGATGCGCCCGGCCTCCACAGCCACCGCTTCGGCATAGCGAAAGGCTTCATCCACCGTGATGACACGGCCATGATGCAGAATCAGGTCAGGAGCAGCGTGAAGAGAAACCGTGAGGCACAGGCAGCAGGCAAGGAATCGCATGGGCTACCAACGATGGGCCGTGGAAGATTCGTGCGAACAACTGAACGCTTGCCCAGACAGGACGCCGCACGCTAGGCTTTCGCCTTCTATGAAAAAATGCCTCCTGCTTCCCTTTTTGAGCCTCACGGCTGCCTTCGCTGCTGAACCCGTGCCTGAGTTCAAAGGCAGCATCGAGAGGCTAGACCCTGCCCTGGATAAACTCATCGCCCCAGACGCAAAGATCGAAGTATTGGCCACAGGTTTCAACTGGTCCGAAGGCCCCGTGTGGAAAGACGGCCAGCTCCTCTTTTCCGATGTACCCGAAAACACCGTCTTCGGCTGGAAAGAAGGCGATGCCAGCGCTACCACCGTCCTCAAACCCAGCGGCAGCCTCAGTGGCGATGGCCAGGGCTCCAACGGCCTCGCGGTGGATGCCAAGGGCAGCCTCATCCTCTGTCAGCATGGCGAGCGCAGAATCGCAAGACTGGAGAAAGACGGCAGTTTCACCTCTCTGGCAGACAAGTTTGAGGGCAAACGTTTCAACAGCCCCAATGACCTCGTCATCGCCAAAAGCGGCAGCCTTTTCTTCACCGATCCTCCTTATGGCATGAAGAAAGGCACCCCCCAGGATGCCCCCTATCACGGCATCTACCGCCTGGATACCGATGGCAAAGTCAGCCTCATCATCCAGGACATCCTCTGGCCGAATGGCATCGCCCTCAGCCCCGATGAAAAGACCCTCTACATCGCCGTTTCCGACAAGGATGACACCCGCCTCATGGCCTATGATCTCCAGGCCGATGGCAGTGTGAAAAATGGGCGCCTCTTCTTCCACGCTCATCCCCTGAAGTCCGCTGAGCGGAAAGGCGGTTGCGATGGCATGAAGGTGGATACCCTGGGCAACGTCTGGACCACCGGCCCCGGCGGCGTGCTGATCATCAGCCCTGAAGGCAAACACCTGGGCACCATCCTTACTGGCCAAAACACCGGCAACTGCGCCTGGGGCGGTCCCGAAAAAGACGTCATGTACGTCACCGCAGACATGTTCCTGGTGCGCGTGAAGACGCAGGTCAAAGGCTTGTAGTCGTCTTTCCTCTTGAACCAAACCGGAGCTGGCATCGGGAACTCGATGTGACCAAGCCAACAAGGCCGATTAGTCATTAACGAACGGAGTCCAAAAAACATCCTCCCTCGCCTCGTTTACAGGGAGTGCGCCAGAGGTGAGGGGCCATCGAGTGGTCTAGGATGCGCTAAACACAAAGGTGATCTACCTCGCCCCAGCCCCTTTATTCAGGCTCAAGATGCGAAACGAACGCCCCATGAAGGCCGGGTGCGTCAGGGAATGATACTGCCGCAAAAGTGCCTTGGTGGCAGCATCCATGCGGCCCTCCAGCGCGGCCAGCACGGGCAGGCCCAGCTTGCCCAGGAAGCGACCTTGCAGCTCATAATCTCGAACTGTCATCCCACGCGATTCAGCCACCTCACTCAAGCGGTTGAAATTGACATGCGTGGTCAGATCACACTCGCCCAAGTCTTCCAGCACCCGATCATCCGTCTGATGTTTTTGGTAGCGACGCAGCGTGCCCGTCGTGCGCTCGGGAGCATACAGCTCCTGGTCGTCAAAACCATAATCGGCGATGTAAACCACTCCGTGAAACGGAGCCTCCGCCACTTCCTGCATCCAGGCCAGCGCCGCCAGATTCACCTCGGTGGTGTAGCCTACAGGCAGGTCACATGGCAGCCGAGCACTTTCCACCGCCAGTGTCTCCGATGAAAGTGGCCCCGGCACAAAGGTCAGAGCCGCCCCTTCCGCCTGCACCCAGAGTTCCTGCCATACCTCGCCATCCCACTGGACGAGGTGGACGGGCATGGCATCCGGCAGTTCATTGCTGAGGAATAGGGCCGGGATAGCAGGCAAATCCGCGAGAGATGAGACCCAACGGACCCTTTCGCCAAATGGCACGAGCCGCTGCCGCTGCACCGCTTCATAGCGCGGATTCGGCTCGACAATCCAGTAGGAAAACTCGGTGGTGGACAACACATCCTCGGCCAGTTGCCCATCGTGCGCGGCCTGTTCGATCACGGCAAAATCCGCCGGGTTTCCCAGTTCTGCCTGCACCTGCTGCGCCAAATTCCCCAAAAGGCGACCGTACAGAGGCCCCACGGAGACAGCCGTGTAAAAATCTCCACTGCGGCCAATGCGCCTCGGGCCAGGACCATAGTACCCGTGCTCCGGGTGGTAGAGCGCTGCCTGCATCACTTCGGCAAAGGTCAGCCGCGCCTCGGACGAGGCGGCCAGAGTGTCTTGCAAAATGCTTGTCAGCGGGGTCATTGGGAAACAAGTGGCGGGGTGGCGTCACTGCCATTAGATTACCACCCCTTGCAATCAAGGGCATCTCCTCATGTTCGGCAAAGATTTGGAACCTAAACCCCAGACGAACTGGCGCGGCGAGTCCGGCCTGAAACTCCCTTTCTACCGGCGTGTCTGGTTCAGTGCCCTCATGGCGCTCATCATTCTCGCCAGTGTCGCAGTGCTGGGCATCTATGCCGTCGTCGTGGCCCCTCTCCGTGAAAAGGCAGAGCAGTATGACCTGGAAGAGATCCGCAAGCTGGAAGCTGCCAGCATCATCTATGACCGCAATGGCGAGGAACTCTCCCGCATCTACGTGCTAAACCGCACTCCCGTACCGATCAAGGAAGTGCCCCAAGATTTCATCAATGCACTGACGGCCCAGGAAGACAGCCGCTTCTTCCAGCATGATGGGGTGGACTACATCGGTCTTGTGCGTGCCGTTTACCTCAACTTCAAAGCCGGGGAAGTCACCCAAGGTGCCAGCACCATCACCCAGCAGCTCGCCCGCCAGACCTTTGGCCTGATGGAAAAGAGCTACAAACGCAAGATCATGGAAGCCTTTGTGGCTCAGCGCATTGAGCGCAAGTTCACCAAGAGCGAGATCCTGGAACTGTATCTGAACCGCATCTTCTTCGGCAAAAACTTCTATGGCATCCAGGCTGCTGCCCAGGGCTACTTTGGCAAAGACGCCAAGGACCTCGCCATCGAAGAATGCGCCACCATCGCCGGCCTGATCAAAAGCCCCAATAACATCGAGCCCATCCGCCATCCTGAACGTGCCATCAAAGAGCGCAATTACGTCCTAGAGCGCATGGTCATCGAAGGCAGCCTGCAACGCGACGAGGCCGAACGCCTGAAGCTGAAGCCCATGGTCACCACACCCCAGAGCAGTGATCCCAGGCTAAGCTACGTGTTTGACGAAGTACGGCAGGAAGTCGTCTCTCTGGTCGGTGAAGAGCGCGCCTCCATCGGCGGATTCCAGATCTACACCAGCATTGACAAAGACCTGCAAAAGGCGGCGGAAACCGCCATGAAAAAACGCCTCGCTGAAGTGGAAGCGCGCAACGGTTATGCTCACCAGACTTACACCCAGTTCCGCGGCATCCTGGGCGAGTGGTTCAAGAAAAAAAATCAGGGCACCCTGAGCCAAGACGAGAAACGTCCCATGCCCGAATACCTCCAGGGCGCCGCCATCGTCATGGATAACAGCGATGGTTCCATCCTGGCCATGGTGGGGGGCCGTGACTTCATTGACAGCCAATACAACCGCGCTACCGACGGCGTCCGCCCCGTGGGCACAGCCTTCACCCCTTTTGTTTACGCCGCCGCTTTTTCAAAGCCAGGTTACTTTCCCATGACCCCACTGGCGGATGAGCCCCTGGACAATCGCCGCGTGATGATCGGCGGCCTGACAGGGATTCTGGGTGAGTGGGGCATGGAAGTGGATGATCCCAAATGGTCCCGCAACCCCATCAGCGCTCGCGAGGCCCTGGTCGGTTCCCACAACTCTGCCACCGTCCGCCTGGGCGAACGAGTGGCCCTCGAGGGTGGCCGCATCCGCCAGGACTTCCGCGACTTCACCAAACGCGCCGGCATCAGTACCGAGCTGCGCGAGTTCCCCTCCACCTTCCTCGGGGCCACTGAATCCAAGCTGGATGAAATGTGCCTGGCCTACTCCTGCTTCCCCACCCTGGGCAAGCGCCCGGCCAAGCAGCACCTGATCCAGCGCATCACGGACTTCCGGGGCAAAACGGTCTTCCAGCTCGACGAAAAAACCCTGCAACCCGTTCGTGCCATGGACGAGATCGCCGCTTACCAGACGCATACCTGCCTCTCCGAGGCCCTGCACCGGGGTACGGGTTCGCCCTCCATCGAATATGGACTGGGAGACTTCCCGGCAGGTGGTAAAACAGGAACGCATTATGAGTCGAAGGATCTCTGGTTCCTCGGTTACACCTCCGCCGTCACCTGCGGTGTCTGGGTGGGTTTTGACAAGCAGAAGACTATCTACCCAGGAGCCTTCTCCAACAAGATCGTGCTGCCCATTTGGACAGACATCATCAATGCCTCCACGAAAGGCCGCGCCCCCCAGGACATCAATCCACCCGAGTCTGCTGAGCGCATCGAGATCTGCCGCGTCAGTGGCCTACGGGCGACCGACTTCTGCTATGACAAGGTCAAGGGTCCAGATGGGGTGGAGCGCTCCGTCCGCAGCACTTACTCCGAGTATCTGCGCCCCGGCACCAGCTTTAACACCACCTGCCCCGTCCACACAGGGGAGGGCTTGCCAGCCGACTTGCAGGCCTTTCACCAGGCCATCACCCAGACGGCTGACTCTGCCCTGCTCGCGCAGGCGGGTAAGTTTGCCAACATCGAGGCCGTCCACCTCCAAGACCCCATCATCCTCGGGGCCGATCCTTACAACGCGGAGAAGCCCATCCTGCGGGCCCGTCCAGTCAATGACGATGGCACCCCCATCCTGCGCGCCGTCCCCGTGGGCGTGGATGAGGGAGATGCCGATGAACAGCCCGTCATCAAACTGAAGCCGCCACCGGCCATGAAAATCGAGCTGTGAGGCTGCTGGCAGCAGGGCTGGAGATGAATCTCCAGCCCGGTGCATTTTTGGAGAGAAAAGTGCGTCCTTCTGGCTACCCTAGGCAGGCCAATGGCAGATTCCTTTGTCCACCTTCATCTCCACTCTGAATACTCTCTCCTCGATGGCGCGGTCCGCATAGATGACCTCGTCTCCCGCACGAAAGAGCTGGAGATGCCTGCGGTGGCCGTGACGGACCATGGCAACCTCTACGGGGCCATTGATTTCTACATGGCGGCCAAAAAGGCCAAGGTGAAACCCATCCTGGGCTGCGAGGTCTATCTAGCCCCCGGCTCCATGCATGAGAAGAAGGAGGTGCAGGGCCGAAAAAGTGCCTCCCACCTCACCTTACTCGCCTCAAGCAACGAAGGTTATGAAAACCTCTCCCGCATCGTCACCGAGGCGCATCTCTTCGGTAAATTCGGCGATACGCCGCGCATGGATAAAGCCCTGCTGCGACAATACAGCAAAGGCATCATCGCCCTCAGCGGCTGCCTCAATGGCGAGATCAACCAACTCCTGCTGACGGACCGCAAAGACGAGGCCGAAAAAAGCCTGATCGAATTCCGCGACATCTTCGGCCCAGAGAATTTCTACTTGGAACTCACGGATCATGGAATGGAGCAGCAGCGCACTGCCGCCCGCCAACTCATCCAGTGGGGCAAGCAGTACGACCTGAAGACGGTGGCCACCAACGACGTGCATTTCATGAATCGCGAAGATCATGAAAGCCACGACATCCTCATCTGTGTCGGGTCTGGGGCTAACGTGCACGACGTCAACCGCGTCACCTATTCTCCCGAGGTGTACTTCAAAACCGCCCAGGAAATGCGCGCGCTTTTCCGCGAGAATCCGGAGGCCTGCGATGCCACCTTGGAGATCGCCGAACGCTGCCATCTGGACATCCGCCTGGACTCCACCAGCATTGACCGTTACCCCCAATATCCCATGCAAGGGGTGGAGGGAAACTGGCCCGACCGCGTCGCCTACCTGCGTCACCTTTGCGAAGAAGGCCTCATTCGTCGTTACGGGCGTGACCGCGCGCTCAATGATGAAGCCCTGCGCAAACGTCTCGATTACGAACTTGCCCTGCTCGCAGAAAAGAACTTCACCAGTTACTTCCTCATCGTGTGGGACTTCATCAACTGGGCCCGTGAACACGGCATTCCCGTGGGTCCAGGGCGTGGTTCGGCTGCAGGTTCCGTCGTCGCTTTCGTGCTCGGCATCACGGACATTGATCCGCTGCGCTTTGAACTGGTGTTTGAGCGATTCCTCAACCCGGAACGCGTCAGCCCGCCCGATATCGACATCGACTTTTGCCAGACCCGTCGTGGTGAGGTCATTCAGTATGTGCGTGAAAAGTATGGCGACCTCAGCGTCAGCCACATCATCACCTTTGGTACCATGGGTGCGAAGTCCGTGGTGCGCGATGTCGGCCGTGTGCTCGGCTGGAGCTATGGCGATGCAGACCGCCTTTCCAAGATGATCCCCACGGAGCTGAACATCACGCTCGCGGGTGAGGACAAGAAGGATAAAGCCACGGGGAAAATGATCCACATTGATGGAGCCATTGACAAAAATCCGGAGCTCAAGGCCTACATCGAAAACGATAGCAACGCCCAAGAGCTGTGGAAGCACGCCACCTTCCTGGAAGGCATCACCCGTGGCACGGGCATCCACGCGGCAGGCGTCGTTATCGGAGATCGGCCCCTTTACGATTTCATCGCCCTGACTCGCGGCAACGAAGAGGAAATCGTCTCCCAGTTTGCCATGAAGCCGCTCACAGAACTGGGCATGCTCAAGATGGACTTCCTGGGCCTGAAAACGCTGACGGTCATCCAGGAGGCGGAGCAGTGGGTGCAAAAACGCGTGCCCGGCTTCAACACCTCCGACGCACCGTTGGATGATGTGAAGACCTTCGAGATGCTGCAACGGGGCGAAACAGTCGCCGTGTTCCAGATGGAATCTGGCGGGATGATCAATACCTGCAAACAGCTCGGTCCGGACAAGATCGAGGAGATCATCGCTATCTTGGCCCTCTACCGTCCGGGGCCCATGCAGTTCATTCCCGACTACATTCAGCGTAAAAAGGGACTGGAAGAAGTGGAGTACCCACACCCGCTGCTGGAGAAGATCGCCAAGGAAACTTACGGGATTTTGGTTTACCAGGAGCAGGTGCAGCAGGCCGCCAACTTGCTGGCTGGCTTCACCCTCGGTCAGGCCGACTTGCTGCGCCGAGCCATGGGTAAGAAGGACCTGGCCGAGATGGCTCGGCAACGTATCGCCTTCGTCGAAGGCTGTAAAAAGACCAACGACATCGGCGACAAACAGGCCAACGCGGTCTTCGACTTGCTCGAAAAATTCGCCCAGTATGGTTTCAACAAATCGCACTCCGCCGCCTACGGGATCGTGACCTATCGCACGGCCTACTTGAAGGCCAATTACCCCGTCGAGTTCATGACGGGCGTGCTCAGCCTGGAAGTCAGCAACACGGACAAGATCGCCAACTTCGTCAGCGAATCCCTGCGCATGGGCATGGCCATTTTGCCGCCCGATATCAATCGCTCACTCCTCAAGTTTTCGCCTGAGCGCACCAAGGACGCCGACCCCAACATTGAGGGGCCCAATGCCATTCGCTTCGGCCTCAGCGCGGTGAAAAACGTCGGTGAAGGGGCCATGGCTGCCGCCATCGAAGAGCGCGAGAAAAACGGTCCCTTCAAAAGCCTCGAAGACTTTGCTGCGCGCATGGACACCCGTGCCGTGAACAAGAAGTTGCTCGAAGCCTTGGTGAAGTCGGGCGCCTTTGATTTCACCAAAGAACACCGGGCCTCCCTCTTTGCGAAGTTGGAGCAGGTGCTCGCCTCCGCCGCCTCCGCGCAAAGGGACAAAAAAGCCGGCCAAGGTGGCCTCTTTGATGACTTTGCCATGGCCCCGCCTAAAAAGGCCGCCGCCCAGGTGCCGATCACACCCTGGACGATGGATGAGACCCTGGCCTTTGAAAAAGAGCTGCTCGGATTCTACGTCAGCGGCCACCCTCTGGACAGCTACCGTGGCAACTTCGAATCCAGCAAACTCACGAAGATCATCGCCCTGGAAGAAGTGGACACCAGCGCCAAACCGCAGACGGTTTTCATCGCCGGGATCGTCAACAGCCTGGACGTCAAATACTCGAAAAAGGACAACCGCCCCTTCGCCACCTTCACCTTCGAAGACTTCACGGGTCAGATCGAGATGATGGTCTGGAGTGACGAGTATGAGAAGTTCAAAGAATTCCTCAAAGTCGGTGCCGTACTGGGCCTGCGCTGCCGCTGCATGAAGGACCAGCGTACGGAGGGCAACCGCCTCACCCTCGGCGATGCCAAGCCCCTCTCCCCTAAAAAAGCCCGCGTGGCCAATGCCGGTGAAGCTGGGGTGGAAGCCCCCGTCAAGCCCCCACCGCCCCCGGCCCCGCCCAAACCCCTGCTGCTGCGCCTGGACTGCCGCCGCCACAGCCAGATTGACCTCGACCGGATCCACGAAGTCCTCACCCAGTTCCCTGGCGAGCTACCCGTCCTCTTTGAGTTCAACAACAGCAGCACCGGCAACAAAGTCCGCCTCCAAGCCGGCGACGAATACCGCGTCACCCAGACCAAGGACCTCGTGCAGCAGCTCATGATCTGGCTGTAGTCGGACAGGCAGGGATGATCGCCGGAGGGACCCCATTCTTGGGCAATCTGAGGTCTTGCTGACTGCATCGTAACCATGGCCTGTCTCATGCTTCATGGCAGGATTGCCGCTTGAATCTCCCGGCCCCCCCTTCAACCATGCCGCACATGCGTAAAACCAAGATCCTTTGCACCCTCGGGCCTGCCACCGAGTCCGCTGAAGTCATCCTTAACCTCATGGAAAAGGGCGCGGATATCTTCCGCCTCAACATGAGCCATGCCTCGCACGACTGGGTGCGCATGGTTTATGGCCGCATCCGCGAAGCTGCGGCCAAAGGGGCCAAAGAAATCTCCGTCCTCATGGACCTCACTGGCCCCAGCATCCGCACCGGGGATGTGGAGCAGCCCTGGCAGCTCCAGGTGGGTGACTGGGTGGAATTCCGCTGCAAGCCCGATTTGGCCGCTACGGTGCCCCTCTCCGTCACTGTCAACTATCCCGAGCTGGGCAAGGACCTCAAGGTGGGAGACATCATCATGGTGGACGGCGGCATGATCCAGATCAAGGCCACCGAAATCAGTGACAAGCGGGTCATCGGCACCGTCCTCACGAAGGGCGAGATGAAATCCCGCCGCCATATCAATCTCCCCGGTGTGCCTGTGCGCCTGCCACCTTTGACTCAAAAGGACTACGCGGATCTGGACCTGGGATGTGAACTCGGGGTGGACTACTTTGCCCTCAGCTTTGCCCGCGAACCCGCCCACATTCAGCACCTGCAACTGCTGCTGGAGCAAAAAGGCAGCAAGGCACGCGTGATCGCCAAGATCGAAAACCAGCAGGCCCTGCAAAACATAGATACCCTGGTGGAGGCCAGCGGCGGCATCATGGTGGCCCGTGGCGATCTCGGCAGCGAATGCCCCATCGAAGACCTGCCGCTGATCCAGCGCCACATCGTGGAGCGCTGCTCCTACCATGGCCGCAAGGTCATCGTGGCTACGCAGATGCTGGAAAGCATGATCGAAAACCCCGTGCCGACCCGTGCGGAGGTAACAGACATCTTCAATGCCGTTATCGAGCAAGTGGACTGCGTGATGCTGAGCGGGGAGACCAGTGTCGGTCGCTACCCCGAAAAATGCGTGGAGGTGCTGGACACCGTCATCCGCCGCATTGAGCAAAAGTACCCCTCTGGCCGTTTCGCCAGCGATGCACCGCTGAAGACCAATAAGCACAAGACCGTCAAAGCCGCCATCCTGCTGGCCAATAGCATCCCAAATTCCAAACTCCTGGTCTTCACCCTGCGTGGTGTCATGGCCCACCTGCTGGCGCATCAACGCCCGGAGTTCGCCTCCATCTTTGCTTTCACGCCGCACCTCCACGTCAGCCGCACCCTGGTCACCGCACGCGGCGTGCAGCCCTTTGTGCTGGCTTTTGAAGAAGGCAATCCCGAGAAAGCCATCCGCGACGCCATCGAGATGCTGCGGAAGCATGGTTACGTCAAAGTGGGCGACCCGTTAGTCATCCTCAGCGATGCGCTCTATGACGGCATCAATGTGGATGCCATCCTGCTGCGCGATGCGTAGCATCCGTTGGGAGAAACGGGTGCCCAGAAGCGTATTTTGGCACCCGCATGAATTCCTTCACCCGCCGCCGTCTCCTTCAAGCCTCACTGGCCGTCACGACCCCTTGGCTGGCTGCGGCGGAGAAAGCGTCGGGGCTGCGCATCGCCCCATTCCGCTTCGATGTCACGCCGCCGGCAGGCCATCCACTGTGTGGCGGCTGGATCACGCCCGTCGTGGACTGCGAAGATTCTCTGGAGGCCATCGGCTACGTCCTGCTCGGTGCCGGGGAGCCGATTGTCGTCTGTGCTGTGGACTGGACGGGGCTGTTGAATGAAGCCCATCTAGCTTGGCGGACTGCTCTGGCTCAGGCCGCAGGCACCACCCCTGAGAGGGTAGCTGTGCAATGCGTGCATCAACATGATGCGCCCTTTGTGTGCCTGCGTGGGGAAGAACTTGCCGCCCAACAAAATGCAGGGCTCTCACTGGTACAGTTGCCCTTTTTTAAAGATTGCCTTAAACGCGCTGGTGAAGCTGTGAAGGCCGCCCTGCCGCACTCACGGGCCCTCACCCACATCGCCCAAGGTGAGGGAAAGGTGGACAAGGTGGCCTCCAACCGGCGGGTAGCGATCGGTCCTGACGGCAAAGTTTCCAAAATGCGTGGCAGCGCCTGCAAAGATGCTGAATTGATCGCGCTTACCGAGGGCCTCATTGACCCGATGCTCAAGACCGTCGCTTTTTACGATGGCGATAAAAAAGTGCTGGCCTGCCACTACTACGCCACTCATCCCATGAGCCATTATGGCAAAGGGCACGTGAGCAGTGACTTCGTGGGCCTCGCCCGCAAACAACGGCAGAAAGAGGAACCTGACTGCACGCACATCTATTTCACCGGGGCTTCGGGAAACATTGCCGCTGGCAAATACAACGATGGCACACCGGAGGCCCGGGTCCAGCTCACGCAGCGGATCTATGAAGGCATCGTCGCTTCGGAACAAAACCTGAAACCCCAACCCATCACTCAGGTGAAATGGCAGACCCATGACTTGCTCCCCGCCGTCAATCCGGTCTTCACCCTAGAAGGTGAGCGCGCCTCTCTGGCCGATGCCAAAAACTCATCTGCCAACCGCATCCGTTCCGCCATGCGCCTTGGCTGGATGGAGCGCATCACCCAGGGCACCCCCATCATCCTGAGCGCCCTGCATGTGAATGACATCTCCATGCTGCACCTGCCCGCAGAGTCCTTCTTGGAATACCAACTCCGCGCCCAGCAGATGCAGCCGGGGCGCTTTGTCGCCACGGCAGCATACGGAGACGGTGGGGCATGGTACATCCCCACGAAGGAAGCCTTCCCCCAGGGCGGTTACGAAGTTTCCGTGGCCAATGGCTCTCCCGCCACCTATGATCTCATGAGCGCAGGCATCCGCCAGCTTCTTTCCCCTGCATGACTCTTCTCCGCGCCCTTGCCTCCCTCAGCCTTTTCACCTCCGGCCTGCAGGCCGGGTCCATCGAGCGCATCTGGCTCAGTCATCCGTCAAATCAGCCTAACCAAATGGTCATCAACTGGGAAACGCAGGCCCCAGGAGACTCCGTGGTCGAGTTTGGTCCCACCTCCGCTCTCGGCCAAAAGGTGATCCTTGAGGACAAGGTGACCTTGCATCACGTCAAGATTCCCCTCGATTTCAAAGAGGGCCTCTGCCATTACCGCGTTCGCAGCGGAGATGACGTCTCCAGAGTCGCCACTTTCAAAAACTACTCGAAGGACACCCTCCGTGTCATCATCGTGGCAGACTGGGGTTATTCCAAAGTCACAGACTTCAGTGCCGTGCTCAGAGATGACCCGCATTTGCTTTTAAGTGCTGGCGACAACGTGGCCAGCCTGCATGAAAAAGGCCGCGAAGGCACCCGCGCCTTCAGCGCTTTGATAGATCAACAGCCCGCCCTCTTTCGCTCCCTACCTTTCCTCCCTATCCTCGGCAATCACGACCGCGAGATCACCCCTCGTGGCCCCAAGCCACCCGCCCATGCCGTCTATGACATCGAGGCCAGCGCTTACCGCGAGTTCTTCGCGCTGCCCGGTGATGAGTGGAAGTGGCACTTTGACCTGCCCGATTTTGACCTCCGTTTCATCGCCCTAGACCTCAACCACATCCAGGACTTCGGCACGACCTGGCAGACCTGCCACCCGTATGATGCCAGCTCCGCCCAGTTCCTTGAGTACCGGGATCTCATGGCGCAAACCAAGGCGGGTTTTGTTTTCACCCTCATGAATGAAAAACAGACTGCCGTGCAGGGACTGACGAAGGGCCTGTGGCATGAGGAATTCGTTAAAGGCAGTGCCCTTGTCACAGGTTTTGGTTACTTCGCAGATCGCGCTGAACTCAAGGGTGGCCTGCCCTACTTCAACACCTGCCTGAAAGGCGATGGCAGCCCGTACAAAGACCCTCAATCCAAGTTCTTTGCCCAGCAGGACAATTACCTCCTGCTCACCTTTCAGCGTGGAGAACCGACCATGCAGGTGCAGTTCAAAAACATGCAAGGAGAGGTGCTGGACACGACCGTGATTCCGAAGCGCAAACTTTGAGAAGCAGATCCGGAGTGTTTCGAGTGATTCACACTCATGACACACTTCGATACTTTCACTCCGATGTTGGCTTTCGGAACAATAGTGCGTGGAGTCAGACCGTAGTTTGAGGGTCATGCTTTCGTGCCCTGCCCTGCCCCGTCTTCTCTTCACCCTATGCCTGCTCACCTCCTCCCTTTTAGCTGAGGAGCCCGTAGTGAAAACGAATGTCCAGGTGGCCATGCGCGATGGCGTCAAACTGGCCACCGATCTCTACCTGCCTGCCGAGGGCGGTGTGGAAAAGCCAGGCCGTTATCCGGTCATCCTCACACGCCTGCCCTACAACAAGGATGGGGCGAAAAAGCTGGGTCTATACTATGCCCAGCACGGCTACGTTTTTGTCGCTCAGGACTGCCGTGGCCGCTACGGCAGCGAGGGCACCTGGCACTGGATGACGGACGATGGGCGCGATGGCGTGGACTGCGCGAAATGGATCGGCCAGCAGCCCTGGAGCAATGGCAAAATCGGCATGATCGGCACCTCCTACGTCGGCGGCACCCAGCACGCGATGGCCATGGAGGGCGCGCCTGAGCTGGCCACCGTCATTCCCGTGGATGCCGTGTCCAACTGCGGAGTGCAGTCCATGCGCAACGCGGGTGCCTTTGAGATGCGTTTCTGGAACTGGATCATCCTCAATGCCGCCAAAGGCAGCGTCGCCTCACAAGATCCCGCCACAGCGGCGGTGCTGAAGGAGATGGTGGACCACCGCCATGACTACCTCAAACTGCTGCCCCTGCGCCCCGGCATGACGCCGCTGAAGCTAGCCCCCGAATATGAAAGCTGGCTGGTGGACGCCATGCGCCATGGGGCCAATGACGAGTTCTGGGCCCAGAACAACATCCTGGAAAACGCCGCCAAGTACAAAGACATCCCCGTGTATCTCGTCGGTGGTTGGTATGACTCCTGGGCTGGCAACACCACTGCGAATTTCGCCGCTCTCACCCGCACGCTCAAGAGCCCCGTGTATATGATCATGGGCCCGTGGATCCATGGGGCCCAGGCCAAGTCCAGCCATGGTCAGGTGGACTTTGGGCCCGAAGCCGCCATCGCCGATGAACTGGCTTGGCGAAAGGAATGGTATGACCACGTCCTCAAGGGCATGGATAACACCGTGGGCAAAGCCGCCCCCTTCACCACCCAGGTGCGCCTCTTTGTCATGGGCACTGGCGATGGCCATAAAACCCCCGAAGGCCTGCTTTACCACGGTGGGCAGTGGCGGGATGAAACCGCATGGCCACCTGCCCGCGCACGCCTAACCAACTATCACCTCACCACCGGTGGGCACCTGCAGACCGAGAGACCCACCCAGGCCCGAGCCAGCACCAGCTACGTCTTCGATCCGCAAAACCCCGTGCCCACGATCGGCGGGAATATCTCCAGCGGCGACGGCATCATGCTCCAGGGGGCCTGGGATCAAAAAGGCGGTTCGCATGTATGGAACTGGCTGAAGCCCCTGCCCCTCTCCGCCCGCAATGACGTGCTGGTTTTTCAAACCGAACCCCTCACGCAGGATGTGGAAGTCACCGGGGAAATCGAACTGAAGCTCTGGGTCTCCTCCTCGGCTGTGGATACCGACTTCACCGCCAAACTGGTGGACGTTTACCCTGCCAGTGCCGACTGGCCCGGTGGATTTGACCTCAATATCACAGACGGCATTCTGCGCGCTCGCTTCCGCGACAGCCTGAAACAGGAGAAACTCATGACCCCCGGTCAGATCTACCCCATCACTCTCCGTCTCTACCCCACCAGCAACGTTTTCAAAAAGGGCCATCGCATCCGCGTGGACATCAGCAGCAGCAATTTCCCCCGCTTCGATATCAACCCCAACACGGGTGAACCCCTGAACGAAAATCGGCGCACTCAATCCGCCGTGAATTCCATTCACCACGATGCGGAACATCCTTCGTATCTAGCTCTGCCCTTGATCCCACGCTGACCCGGCGGAGTATGGGGCCGTTGTTTGCTTGCGCTCAGGCCTCCTGCGTGCTTGAGGCTGACTTGCTCCCTGTCGTGACTCCACCGTCTCCATCCCCCTTTGAGAACCCCGAGCGCGCCAGCGACGTGCCCGAGGATGTGACGTTGATCACCCAAGGCCAGCGCAGCAGCCTCACCCAGGCCCCCCTCACCCGCACTCGTGGCAGCGGCGTCCGCTCTGCCGATCTCCTGAAGGACAACGACGGGTGGCTAGAAGGAAAGTTCCGCCTGCTAGAAAAACTAGGAGAGGGAGGCTTCGGCCTCGTCTTCAAGGCCGAGCAAGTGCAGCCCATCCAGCGCCTCGTCGCGGTCAAGATCCTCAAAGCTGGCATGGATACCCAGCAGGTGATCGCCCGCTTTGACACCGAGCGGCAATCCCTGGCCCTGATGGAGCACCCCAATATTGCCCGCGTGCTGGATGCGGGCGAGACCGAGCGCGGCCAGCCCTACTTTGTCATGGAGTTGGTTCGCGGACGCTCCATCACCAGTTATGCCAGCAAGAAAAACCTCACCCTCCACCAGAGGCTCGAGCTTTTCATCCCCGTCTGTCAGGCCGTGAATCACGCCCACCAAAAGGGCATCATCCACCGCGATCTAAAACCCTCCAATGTCATGGTCATGGAGGAGAATGGAGCCCCCATTCCCAAGGTCATTGACTTCGGCATCGCCAAAGTTCTAGAACAAAAAGACGTCAGCCAGACCCTCGCTACCGGCATGGATCAGCTCGTCGGCACCCCCGGTTACATCAGCCCGGAGCAGATCGAACACGGCAGCTCCCATGTGGATACGCGATCCGACGTTTACGCCCTTGGCTCCATCCTCATGGAGTTGCTCACTGGCAAGGCCCTGGTCACCCCCATGGACATCGCGCAGAAGCCCCTGCACCAGATCCTACGCGATCAGGTGGAGCGCGACCCTCCTAAACCCAGCTCTCGCGAATCCTCGCTCAAAGGCGACCTGGACTGGATCATCCTCAAAGCTCTGGAACGCGACCCCGCCCGCCGCTACGGCAATGCCGACGATCTGGCCGATGACCTGCGCCGTTACTTGCGCCATGAACCCGTGCACGCCTGCCCCCCCAGCCGCGCGTACGTGATCGGAAAGTTTGTACGGCGGCATCAGGTCGGCGTCGCCGCCACCTTGGCCATCTCCCTGGCCATCCTCGCCGGCGGTATCACCAGCACGGCTCTTTACTTTGAAGCTGAAAAAAACCGCGCAGCGGCCGAAGAAGCAGGCAGCAACCTGAAAAAGGAATACTCCCGCTCCGATGAAGTCATGGCGCGCCAACTCACCGAGCGGCGCGACTACACCGAATCCGTCGCCTGGCTCACCCGTGCCCTGCGCACAGATCCAGGTAACAGCCTCGCGGCAACGAACCTCCTCAGCCTCCTCCAGCACAAGCACCTGCTGCACCCCACCACCCCAGAGCTGCCCCTTCCCGAAGGCGCAGAGGAGGCCCGTCTGGTCACCCTCAGCCGTCAGACGGGCCGCGCCGTGGCCGTCTCCACCCTGCCGCCCAAAAACGGCCAGGGCACCCCCAAGTCCATCCTCAGCATCTGGGACACCACGACGCATGAGCGACGGGACCATCCCCTGCCGAAGAACACCATCGCCACCTGCCTCACCATCTCGGCCGATGGGCAGCAGGCCCTCCTAGCCCTGGACAATGGCCAGGTGGAGCGCTGGTCTCTGAGCGATGGCAGTCACACAGCACTTCAGCCCGCCCTGCCTGAGCCTGTCCTCAGCATGGCCCTCTCTGGAGATGGGCAGGTGCTAGCCGTAGGCGGTGAAGATGGCACCCTGCAGGTCTGGGACATGCGCCAGCTAGATCGCCCCGGCCGGGTTCTGAAATCTGCCGCTTACCCCGTCCATCTGGTCACCTTAGACTATCTAGGTACCCTCGTAGCCGCCGCCCATGCCGTGGAAAGTCCCGACGTCAAAGGCCAGGCCGTTGTGTGGGATCTCAGTACTGGCAAGACCATTGGCGACCCTTTTGAAACCGGGGATGGCATCTCCTCTCTCGCCATCCACCGCGAGCGAGAAATGATCGCCGTCGGCCTGCACTCCGGCACCGTCCATGTGGGAAATTTCCGCACGGAGACAGAACTGCTCCCTCCCCTTGGCCACCCCTCCTCTGTGATGTGCCTGAGCATGAATGCCGATGCCACCACGCTCACGGTGGGCGACAGTCGCGGTTACCTCCATGCCTGGGATTTGACCAAAGGCCAGCCCCGCACCCCCGCTCAGGCCCACGATGGGGAAATCCTCACCGCTTCCCAGGCACTCGCTCAGGGCCTCGTCACCAGTGTCTCCCGCCATGGTGAGATGCAGGTCTGGAACACCGTCACGGGCGAGCGCGTGCAGCATCGCCTGCGCCACAGCATCGCCCAGATCAGCGTCACGCCCGATGGCTCCATGCTCATCGTCGCCCCCAGGCATGAGCCCAGCGTGCAGGTGTGGAGCATCCACCAGCGCATGACCACCCGCCGCTATCTGGCAGGCGCGCATGAATCCTACCTGGAAACCCCACCCCTAGCCAAAGATGCCCCCGTGAATGTCCGCGAAGCCAGCACCCGGGGCTGGAATCGTGCTGGAACCTTCCTCGCCACGGCCGACGGCACAGGCCACGTTTCCGTCTGGGATGTCAAGGCTGCCTTCCGTCCGCTCGGCCCCGCTTTTACCCACCCACCCGCCGTCGGTGCCGTCGCCATTTCTGAAGACGGTCAACTAGCCGCCACCTCAGGCCGCGATCAAGAAGTGCGCTTGTGGGACGTCCGCAGCGGCAAGGCCACGGGCATCGCCATCCGCCATGAATCCTTCGTCAATGCCCTGGCCCTCAGCCAAGATGGGCGCTTCCTCGTCACCGTCACCGATGAGGGAGAAATCCGCGTCTGGGATGCCCGCACAGGCGATGGCTTGACCCCTGGCCTGCGCCAAGGTCATGGCCTCAGCGAGGTGCATGTCAGTGCCGATGCCAAAAAAATAGTCTTCCTGATGGCGGATCAAGGTTGGTTCTCGCTCCCCATGCCTGAGCTGGCCGAGCCCCTGCCGCATTGGTTTCTCGACCTCGCCGAAGCCCTCGCCCGCCGCCGTCTCTCCGACGATGGCAAGGCCCAAACCCTGGGGCTGGCCCAGGTACACAACGCCTTGGCCCAAATACCCAAAAAATCATCTCCCTCCTCCACCGCCCAACGCTGGGCACGCTGGCTGCTAAGCGACCCTGAAAGCCGTTCCCTTTCCCCCCAGGAGGAGGAATCCTTCGACGACTACGTCCATACGCTGACCCAAAAGAAAGACCCTGGTGCTCACGCAGAAGCCCAGCGCTACCGCAGCAAGATAACAGGAGAGTGAAGACTGGGCGCTGTCCTCGCTTGCTCTCAATCAACGCTCGTTCGAGCGCGTATCCAGAGCTTCCAAAACGCATTCCCTCTCTCCGCTCAAAAAAAATCTTCCTACCCTCCATCTTTCTACCCAAGGTCCCTCCACGACAAACCGCCGAGAGAAACCCACCCCTCCCATCGTTTCAGCGCCACATCCCATGTTCGCGCGCCTGCTCCTCCCCACCCTTCTCTTCGGGCTATTCTGCTCAGCCCCCGCACCTGCTGCGGAAAAGACCCGGCCCAATGTTCTCTTCATCATCGCCGATGATCTGAACACCAGCCTCGGCAGCTATGGTCACCCCTTGGCCAAAACGCCCAATTTGGACAAACTGGCCGCGCGCGGCGTACGCTTTGAAAAAGCTGCCTGTCAGTTCCCCCTTTGCGGCCCGAGCCGAAACTCGATGCTCACCGGTCTCTACCCCAACAGCAACGGCATCCTCGCCAATGCCCAGGTTTTCCGCCAGACCATCCCAAATCACCAGAGTCTCTCCCAGGCCTTCCGCCTCAGTGGCTACTTCGCCGCCCGCATCGGCAAACTGTATCACTACAACGTCCCACTCTCCATCGGCACCAATGGCCACGATGATCCCGGATCTTGGGAAATGGAGATCAACCCGGCGGGCGCGGACCGCATGGAGGACATGGACCACACTTTCAGCCTCATTCCCGGCAACTACGGCGGCACCCTCAGTTGGTATGCCTCCCCGAATCCCGATGAAAAGCACACCGATGGCCTCATGGCCCGCGAAGCGGCCTGGGTGCTGGAACGCTGCGCCAAGGACAAGTCCCGGCCCTTTTTCCTCGCCCTCGGTTTCTTCCGCCCCCACACCCCTTACATTGCCCCCAAGGCTTGGTTTGAAGGTTACCCCGTGGATCAAATGCCCGTGGTCCAAGGGGTGAAGGAAGACCAGGCCGACCTCCCCAAACACGCGCTGGGCAGCTACAAAAAAGAGCAGGACAAACTCACCGATGACCTCCGCCGCCAGGCCGTGCAGGCCTACCTCGCCAGCATCAGCTTCATGGATGCCCAGGCCGGTGTTGTGTTGGATACTCTAGACCGCCTGGGCCTGAGTGAAAACACCATCGTCGTCTTCACCAGTGACCACGGTTATCACCTGGGTGAGCACGGCCTCTGGCAGAAGCAGAGCCTCTTTGAAGAAAGCGCCCGCGTGCCCCTCATCATGGCGGGCCCCGGCGTCACACCAGGCGCAGTCGCCCAGGCTCCCGTAGGCCTAATTGACCTCTACCCCACCCTCACCGAACTCTGCGGCGTGAAGGCCCCCGCCAATCTCCAGGGACAAAGCCTCGTGCCCATGCTCAAGGACCCCAAGGCTGAAGGCCGCGGCTGGGTGATCAGTCAAGTGGTGCGCGGTGGCGGCTTCAAGCGCATGGGAGCCAGCGCCGCGGCTGGGGACAATGGCAAACGCATCTTTGGTTATTCCCTACGCACCCCACGCTGGCGCTACACCGAGTGGGCCGAGGGCAAAGAAGGCCGCGAACTCTATGATCATGACACCGATCCCAAAGAGCTCACCAACCTCGCCGAAAAGCCCGACCATGCAGCGACTGTCACCGAGCTGTCCACCCAGCTCGCGGGCATCGTCAAAAGCACCTTTCCAGCCGATGGCGTGACCCCCACCGTCAAAGAAACAGGCATGTGGGCACCCAACCTCACCGATCCGTAATCATCCCACTCAGGAATGTGATTGCCAGAGCGGCGGCGCCAACGAAGGTGCCGCCGCATTTGCATCATGAGTGAAGAGAAGAAAGACAACGGTTCCCAGGCACGCAGCACGAGCGTCGTTTCCATCGCCATCCTATGCAGCCGTGTGCTCGGACTGGTGAGAGACCAGCTCCTCAATGGCCTCTTCGGCTCTGCCTTCACCGGCATCTTCACCGCCGCCTTTCGCACGCCCAACATGCTGCGAGATCTCTTTGCCGAAGGCGCGCTTTCCACCGCCTTTGTCACCACGTTCTCCAAAAAGATCAAGAATGAGGGGGATGAAGCCGCATGGGTGCTCGGACGTAAGATGCTCTCCCTCGCGGCTTGTTTTATGACGCTGGTAGCGCTCGCCGGCGTGGTCCTGGCCCCTTTTCTGTTTCGTATCCTCACCCCCGGTCTTTCGGAAGAGGCCAAAGTCCTGGGCACCTGGCTGGCCCAGATCATGTACCCCTTCATCGCCATCGTCTCCATCACGGCGCTGGTGATGGGCATGCTGAACTCCAAAAAAGTCTTCTTCATCCCTGCCGTCGCCTCGGCCTTCTTCAATCTCGGCTGCATCGTCGGTGGGGTGGTCCTGGCCTGGCTCATTGACCCCGGTTTTCGCAATGGTGAAATCACTGAAAAAGGCCTCACTGGTTTTGCTTTCGGCACCTTGATCGGTGGGTTTCTCCAGTTGCTTGTTCAGCTCCCTTCCCTGCACCGCGTAGGCTTCCGTTTCGGCCTGGACTTTGGCTGGAAGGACAGTGGCGTGCGGGATGTGCTGCGTCTCATGTGGCCCTCCATGCTGGCTGCCAGTGGCACCCAGATTTCGGTGCTGCTGAACTCCATCTTTGCCTCCTACACCCCTGGCAAAGAATCTTCCCTAGCTTGGCTGGCCAATGCCCAGCGTTTGCAACAATTGCCGTTAGGCCTCTTTGGGGTAGCCGTAGCCACCGTCACCCTCCCCATGCTCTCACGCCTCGCCACAGAAGGCATGACCCCAGCTTTTCGCGGGGCTTTGGCCAAAGGTCTGCGCCTCGTCCTTTTCCTCACCCTGCCCTGCGCCGTCGGCCTTTCCTTGCTGGCTCAGCCGATCATCTCCGTCCTTTTTGAGCATGGCAAATTCACCGCCAATGATGTCCTCAATACCGCCGGCCCCCTCCAGGCCTATGCCTTCGGTCTGGTCTTTTATTCAGCCATCAAGGTCCTGCAGCCCGCCTTTTACACCATTGATAAACGTTTCATTCCCATGCTCATCAGCATCGGCATCATCGTGCTGAACCTGGTGCTGAACTACACCAGCGTCTTCATTCTGGGCTGGGACCACACCTCCCTCGCCTGGGCCACAGCCATTGGTCTGGCGGTGAACTTCGGCACGCTCTACTTCTGCATGCGTCGCTTTGCCAGTGGCCTGGAAAGCCGCTCCCTCGGCCAGACGTTACTGAAACTCATGGTAGGCATCGCTGGCATGGCTGCCGTGTGCATCGGCGGGCAAAAAACCCTCCTCGCCAGTTGGGCGACTCAAAATTTCATCATGCAGATCGCCAGCCTCGGCGCCACCATCGCTCTGGCCGGCGGGGTGTATTTCCTCATCACGCAAAAACTGCGCGTGGAAGAAGCCGGCGAATTCCTCGGCATCCTTTCCAAGAGATTCCGCCGCAAATCATGAAAAGCTCGCGCATCTGGCTCATCGCTGCCGCCGCTCTGGCCTTCATCTGGAGCGCGGTCGCCTGGGTCATGCACCAGACGGATCATCTCGTCTCCTGGCCAGAAAAAGTCACCGCCCTCATGGAGGAGACCCCCTGGCTCAATGGCCAGGCGGAGGGCACTCACGAATCACGCCAGCATCACCTGGACCGTGTCATCACCCATTTCAATCGGCTGGATGCTGCCTACAAACGACGCCTGCGTGAGGATAGCCAACCGGTGGTGGATAAGTTTTTTGCCAGCCTCAACGAAGAGGAACAAAAGGAATACGTCAACCGCACCGTGGACCCCTACCTTGACCGACTGGAACGCGGCCTCAAAGCCCTGCCCGAAGAAGAGCGTAAACGCCTCACCACCCGCATGCGCGGCGACATGAAAAACCAGCGCAGTGCCGCCCAGGATGGCGACAAACTCTCCCCCGAAGAACGTGAGTTCATGGACAGCATGGTTCAGGAAGACCCCATCTTCTTCCTCCGCAATGCCCCCATCAAGGTCAAAATGGAGCTGGCCCCTGTGCTGGAGGACATGCTCTCCCGCATCCAAGGCCTGCGCCGTTAGAGCAGTTTAAGAATAGGATGTGGCTCATCTATGGCGTGTGAATTTCCGGGCCGTTCGCACACCTCGTTTGCTCTCTCATCCAGAGCTTCCAAAAGCGCTTCCCTCGCCCCCAAGAATTGGGGGATGAGGCCCAGGTGAGGGGGTGGTCACAACACGAAAAAAACCTCGTTCGCAAAAGGGTGACCTCTTCTCTCAAACGACCTTGCTACCTCTGACCCCAAGAGTTCTTGATCGCCCATCCATCCTTCGCCATTTGGGAATTCAATTTCGAAGGAGGGCTACACCACGATTTAAAACACTCTAACCCTCCACCTCGAACTCATCAGCCGGGTCAAAAGGCGGCATCGGCACATTGATGATGCGCAGGTTTCCCACGGCCCGATGCACACAACCCGGGCGGATCATCACGGAGGTCATCGGCTTCAGCGGGATGCGCTCACCATCCAGTTCCAGATACCCCTCGCCTTCCAGGACGATGTAGATCTCCGTCATCTTCTTGTGGTAGTGCAGCTTCGCATCCGCATGGATGTCCGTCAGGTGCACCGTGGCCAGTGTATTCCAAGGTTCTTTAAAAGCCCGCCGGGCCTGCCCGCAAGGGCATGGAGTAGGCGGAATTTCATCCAACTGAGCAACAGCATAGCGGGGAGAAGACATCCCGGAACAAAGACCTATTCAGTCCCTAGGCAAGCAAAGCTTCGTCTGCATGACGTTCCTCCAACGTGGATTGGCTGCCCTACACACCCGCAAGGCAAGCCCCTATGATCCGACCGAATAGAGGTCAAAAAACGTTCCCTATTTTCCAATTCTGGACCCTAAATGACGGGTGATATGCAACGAATCGTTCCGGCAAGCTGGAGGTCATTTTGTATTTCACGATCTTAATAAAGAAAACTCGTATTTCGATCACTCTACGCTACCTCTCATCCAGGGCAGTCACTGCTTGCGACTTATTTTGAAAGCTAAAGATTTCCTTTTTCGAGAATCTTTATGATTTGCACATTGCCATATTTTCCGTTAACCTACAAAGTTAGAGTTATTTTCCCAGTAAAACAGGCTAATACTATTAATTAAGTAATCGTGATCGCTAAGTATTTTAAGCTTAACAACTGGGTTGAGCTATTAAGATCCAAACGGTGGCTCGGCTACTCTAAAAGCACGCCTTCCGTGGAGGTCTTTGCAGATGCGATCACCGTGATCCATGAAGATCTTTCTGCCTCTGCTGGGAGGCACAAGGTTGCAATGGCTAAAATCATCTGGATTCTGCGCCTTATACCCCTCCTAGTCTGGTGGGGAGAGCATGAAAAAGCCAGGGAATACGCCCGCCAACTGCAGGCGGCCCTCACACCCGAAGGTCTTCAAATAGATCTCATTCCCGATTGGGATCTGTTGAGTTTGGCTTTCACCCCCGACTTGATCCGGCAAGTCCCGAGCCTGTCACCCATTTTGGCACAAATCTCCGTCCCTGGACAACCTGCCGATGCAGACTTGGCAGCCTCTCTCCAGTCTGGCTGGGTGGCTGGAAACATTCGGTCCCTGTCCTTGGCGCGCGGAATTAAAAGACTGCTCGCCCGTGGCGAAAAGGCAGCCGCCGAGCAACTTCTGCATCTCGCGGCCACACATCAGCGTCCCGATGGCTCTTTCCCTGAAACTTTTCAGGCCAGCACCCCTTGCCTCACAGGGCTGCTGGAAATGGCGTCGGCCTGGTTCCAGGCAGGTCACCTCCAGCACGGAGAGCAAGCCTACCGCGCCTTCCTCAAATCGCGTGATCGGAAGACCTTTCTCAAACTTTCCGGAAAACCAAGGGGTCTCAGCTTACAAGTTTCCGCCCTTACGTTTTTAGAAGCTTTGCGAGATCGCGTGGTCTGCACCTTTGAGGCCACTGCTCCTCGCTTTCCCACAGAAATCCTGGCGGAGGATGGCCGCTTCCGCATTGTGGATGATTTAGTCGCCAAATATCAACCCCAAGTCGTGGCAGACATCGGCTGTGGCAAAGGCCGTTTCATCAAGCTCCTTCAGCAAAGGCATCCTCACATCCAAGCATATGCCGTGGATCTTTCGACCACCATGCTCGGTGAACTGCCCGACTCTATCCACGCTCAAGCAGGCACGCTGCTCAATACGGGTCTGCCAGACGAAGTCGCCGACTTGGTCTTCTGTGTCGAGGCCCTTGAACACGCGGTGAACATCCAGGCTGGTGTGAAGGAGCTCGCTCGCATCACCCGGCCCGGCGGTCGGCTCCTGATCCTTGATAAAGACGTCCAAAAACTGGGCGCTATGGAAATTTGCGATTGGGAACAGTGGTTCGACCGAGAGAAAATGGCCTCCTGGATCCAGAATCACGGCTTCCGCGTCCACGTGCTTGACCGGATAGACCACGGCGGGATCTCAGGAAATGACGCTCTCTTCTTAGCCTGGATAGGCGAGAAAAACCCCACCGCATCCCTCCCTAGCGACTCCCTTTCAACCGAGGCCTCTCCCTGTGCTTAAAAAGTCCGTTCGATTCATCTATAGAAGAAGCGCCCGCTGGTTGGTTCCAGGGCCAGCTCTGCGCGAAGCTCTGCGCGATAGCATTCAGGGACTATTCTCGGACCCAGGAAACCAGCGCGCCATTGACGCCTGTCTAGACTGGATTCTCGAAGCTCAACGCAACTCCGCCTCCCAGGACGGTGGCGTCGCCCGCCACTACAGCTTCATCAAAGGTTGGAGTGCCTCTTACCCCGAAACGACCGGCTACATCATTCCCACCGTGATGGAACATGCCCGGCGGAAAAACTGCCCTCACCTCTATGAGGCGGCCAAAAAAATGATGGATTGGCTGCTTTCCATTCAGATGCCCAACGGGGCCTTCCGCGGCAGCCACATGCATGCTGAAGTCATCGCGCCTGTCGTTTTTGACACCGGGCAAATCCTCCAAGGCCTTGCCGCCGCCGCCACCACCTTCGGCGAGCCTTATTTGAGCGCCATGAAACGCACTTCCCAGTGGCTCATGGAGGTGCAGGACCCCGACGGCGCCTGGCGCCACCCCAACCCCTTTGCCGCCCCTGGCGACCACGTCTGGGAAACCCACGTCGCTTGGGGACTTCTGGAGGCCTCTCGCGTTTCTGGAGATGCCTCCTTTGGAGAGGCAGGCCTCCGCAACATTCGCTGGGCCGTTTCGCGCCAACTCGAAAACGGCTGGTACCAGGATTGTGGTCTGGGCAATGACCATACCTCTCCCCTCACTCACACGCTGGCCTACACCCTTCGCGGCATCGTCGAGGGCTACCGCTTTTCTTCTGATCCCGCCCTGTTAAAAGCGGCGATTCAAACAGCCGACGGCCTGCTTTCCGCCCTCAGCCCTGAAGGCAGCCTCCCCGGCATGCTCAATGCCCAGTGGAAACCCACAGTTTCCTGGGTCTGTCTCACCGGTCTGTCTCAGACCGCCATCTGCTGGTTCATGCTATACCAGTTTACGAAACAAGAGAAATACCTAGTGGCCGCACGTCGCGCGAATCAGTTTGTTAGAAGGACTCTTCACCTTGAAGGTCCTAGCATGCTGCGCGGTGGTGTGAAAGGTTCCTTCCCCGTCAATGGAGACTACTGCCGCTTTCAGTTAATTAACTGGGCCTGCAAATTTCTCATTGATGCCTGCACGATGGAAGAGGATATGAAGGGGCTTACCCCCTCACCCTCAAAGACATAGCGTGCCCACTGAACCAAGCGCTAGCCCCCCAAAAAGACGGTTTTCAGAAAGCCGTATGTTCCGTGGTTCAGGGATTAATATTTTAGATTTAATCCTTAAGGTAGCCGTCACCCTGGTCCTCACCCCGGCGATGGTCCAGGCTTTAAACGTCGAAGGTTATGGTCTGTGGGTCCTGGTCACCTCCATCTCAGGTTATGGAGCCTTGCTGGAAATGGGCATCACGTTTTCAGCCTCTCGCTTCCTCGGCATGGCCGTGGGCGTGGGGAATGTGGACCAGCAGGGACTCATTTTTACCACCGTCAGCCAGTTCTTCCGCCTCATCGCAGCAGTCTTGCTCGTCCTCACCCCGGTCATCGTCCTGGTCGCAGGTTTGACCGTTTCCGGCTCGCATCATCACGAGTTCGAGCTAGCCCTTTTGATCGTCTGCCTGATGCTGGTCCTGCGCTTTCGTTTCCGGCTCCCAGTCGTGTTTTTGCGTGCCAATAGCCGCTACGATCTCATCGCCCAGGCTTCCATCCTTCGTTCCATCCTTCAGGCCGGTTTGCTCATCTGGCTCCTGGCCAAAAGGCCCTCCATCATCGGCGTCGCCTGCGTCCAGATCGTTATGGAGGGGGTAGAACTTTACTGCCTCGCCCGCTTCGCCGCCCCCTTGATCCCCGCCACCGTGCCGCCCCCAGACACCGCCGTAGTGCGCGACCTCCGGCGTGATCTCCTACGCTACGCACGCTCCATCAGCATCCTCATGGTGGGCGAGTCCCTCCGGGGGAATTTGAACCCCATGGTCGTAGATCGCGTCAGCGGCCTCGCTTCCGTGCCGCTGTATTCCATCGGCATGCGGTTGATCACCATCATCCAAGACACTGTGGGTGCCATCTTCGGTGGGCCAGTCATCTCCATTTTCAGCCAGCTTCACGGGGCCGGAGATGAGGCAGGACTGCGCAGCATCTTCATTCGTTCCTCTCGCTGGGCCGCCTCCTTCAGCACCTTTGCCGTCCTCGGGGCCTGCTGGCTCGCCTCGCCTTTCTTTCACCGCTGGGTCGGGCCGAATCTCTGGGGCGCGACCGATGTCATGCACATCGTCGCGGGTCCTTACCTCCTCTACTTCGCCCAGTATCCCGCTCACAATTTGCTCTATACCCTGGATAAGAATCACTGGCTCTCCTGGATGGCCATCGCCGGCGGCTGCTTCAGTGCGGTCCTCAGCATCGCCTTCGGCATGGTCTGGGGCCTTCACGGCGTGGTGAGCGCTATCGCGCTGGAGATGCTTATCTCCCGTTTGTTCGTCCTCCCCATCATGGTGGCAAAGGTCATCCACGTTCCCGCTACGGAATACATCTTCAAGCATCTCCTCCTGTCCTCCCTACGCAGCAGTATCCCGCCTTTGCTGGGCATTTGGCTCTTTCATCGCTGGGTCCAGCCAGACTATGGCAGCCTCTTCCTCGCAGGCAGTGGCTACACCCTCGTCTGTCTCCTCCTCATGCCCTGGTTTATCCTCCAGACTAGCGAGCGCCACGAGGCCTGGACCCTCCTCAAAAAGAAGCTCCGGCTCGCCTAAAAAAGCCCTCTCTAGAGAGCACTGCCTGCCTCCCCTTTAAGCAGGCCGCTTCGCCCGCACCAAAATGGCATCCATTTCGATCGCCGCCTGTCGGTCATCGTAGCTGATGGGATTGAGCATCGCTGGCACATACCCGGCCGCCGCAAAGGTATCCAGAGACTCCTGAAAGGTCTGTGCCTCTTTGTACAGCCGGATGAATGAAATCTCCGACATCACCAAAGGAATATCGTCAAAACAACGGTCGGCCCCGGCGAAGACCTCCGAGTCGAAACCCTGTGTGTCCATCTTCAGCAGCATCGTCTTCACACCCAGCCGCTTCTGGATCTGTGGCCACAGGTGATTGATCGTGTTCACCTTCACCGCCATGCTCCGAAGCACCTTATTGGACTCCGCGTACTTGGAGGGCTGCGAAGGATCCGGCAGATAAAAGGAGCTAAAAACATCCCCCGCCATCTGGTGAAATTCCTTTTCCCCAATGTCGCGGCCTAGCGCATCCGTCATCACTTCCCACTTGGGGTCAGCCGCCGCTTTCTTCGCCAGCTCTTCGGCGATCTCCACCAGCGGCTCAAATGAAATGATCCACCCCTGGTAGCCCACCTCCGTCCGCATCATCTGCGCAAAACCTCCGTCATTCGCTCCCACATCGAAGACACAATCCACCGGGTAAGTATCCAGCAGTTTCACCAAATGCTTCGCGGCCGGACCGCCGATCTTATCGCGCACATACACCTTCTTGTACTCCTCCCACTTCTTCGTGGGTACGAGGCTGTATCCCTGCGTCGCAAGGAGCTTCTTGAGGCATTGACCGACAATAGATTTCATGGGCGAGATGGCAGGCTGTCCTCCACTGCTTTAGCGCATTTCTGCAACCGTGCGCTTGTTATTCCGTGCAAATGACAGTCGCCTCCTCACAGCGCACTCAGCGCGGCCGCAGCCACCTCCGCTGTGCGTTCCATGTCTGCCTTTGCATGTGCCATGCTGATGAATCCCGTCTCAAACTGGCTCGGGGCAAAGTACACTCCGTGGTCCAGACAGTGGTGGAAGAACTTCCGGAAAGACACCAGGTCAGCGGTCTTCGCATCCTGTAGATGATGCACCTCCGTCTCCGTGAAAAAGAGACAGAACATGCTGCCCTTGCGATACCAGCGGTAGCCCAGGCCCTTACGCTTCAGCACGTCCAGCACGGCCTCTTCCATCACCTGACCGATTTCTTCCAGATAAGCAAAACCCTGCTGACGATCCAGCTCCCGCAACTGCGCCAAGCCCGCCGCCATGGCCAAAGGATTGCCACTCAGCGTCCCAGCCTGGTACACTGGCCCCAGCGGTGCCAAGTAATCCATGATGTCCGCCCGCCCACCGAAGGCACCCACTGGCAAGCCGCCGCCGATCACCTTGCCAAAGCATGTCAGATCTGGGGTGATGCCCTCCAGCTCCTGCACCCCGCCCTTTGCCAGGCGAAAGCCCGTCATCACTTCGTCAAAGATCAGCACCGCGCCGTACTTCGTCGTGATGTCGCGCAGCTTTTGCAAGAAACCCGGCTTGGGCAAAATCAGCCCCGCATTTGCCGGATAAGGTTCCACGATCAGCGCCGCGATCTCGTGCCCCTTCGCCTCAAAAAGCTCTTCCAGCGCCGCTTCATCATTGAAAGGCAGCACGCTGGTCAGCTCCGCAAAGGCCGCCGGCACACCCGCACTGTCCGGGTGCCCATGCGTCAGCGCTCCGCTGCCCGCTGCCACCAGCAGACTGTCTGAATGGCCATGATAACAGCCGTCGAACTTCACCAGCCGCGACCGCCCCGTGAAACCACGCGCCAGGCGGATGGCCGACATCGTCGCTTCCGTCCCGCTGCTCACCAAACGCACCTTTTTCACGGAAGGCACCCACTCACAGATCGTCCGCGCCATGTCCACCTCGTAGGGATTCGGAATGCCAAAGCTCACCCCATCTTTCGCCGCCGTGTGGATCGCCTCAATCACCGAAACCGGCGCATGACCCAAAATCGCCGGGCCCCATGTGCCGACAAAATCAATCATCTCCCGCCCATCCACATCCCAGATCCGGCAGCCCTTGGCCCGTCGCACAAAAAACGGATCTCCCCCCACATTCCGAAAAGCACGCACCGGCGAGTTCACCCCCCCCGGAATGTATTGTTTAGCGAGTTCGAAGAGCTTGGTCGAAAGAGGTCCGTTAGGCATTGTGCAAACGGATACGCCAAAGCTCCCTCACGTCGAACAAAAGCTTTCCTGAACCCGTCAGACTTTGGTAGTCTCGCTCCCGTCATGAAAAAGGCCCCTCTTTTCGTCGTGCTCGTTGGATTCCTCGCCCTCGGCAGCGTGGCCTCCGCTCAGCTCTCCAGCTCGCGCAAATCCTCCCTCCTCGCGCCTGAGCCCGGCACCATGGACGTGGAAGACATGCTCAAAAAACCCGTGACGCTCAAGGTCCTCCAGGAGTCCCCCATCTACACTCGGTCGAAGATGGATCAACCCCTCGGCTCCATGGCCCCTGGCACCCTGGTCAAGCTCGTCGGGCTCTCAGACACCGCTTACCGCATTCGCGGACGCGCCCGCCACGGAGACGTCTCCGGCTGGATGCGCATGGCCGACCTCCTTTCCCCCGATCCGAACCTGGTCCCCAACCTCAAAAAACTCCACCAACGCCAGACCGAAGTGGAGGCCCTCATCGCTGCCAAACAAATCGCCCTCGGCATGACTGCCGAAGAAGTCCACGCCAGCCTGGGCAAGCCCAATCGCAAATCCAGCAAACTCAGCGCCAGCGGCCGGGAAGAAAAGCTGGAGTATGTCGTCTATGACCGCATCCCCCAATACAGTACTGGCCTAGACGCCCTGGGCAGGCCCATCCAGACCGTCGTTTACATTAAGGTCGAGACTGGCAGCATGAGCGTGAACCTCAAAGAAAACGTCGTCGAAAGCATCGAGGAAACCAAGGGTAATCCCCTCGGTAGTGGCGGCGTCAAGATCGTTCCCGGCCCCATCATCTTCGGCTGGTAACGCCCCTTACTGCATCGCCCGCAGCGCCTCACGGATCAGCTTATCCGCGCGCACAGGCTCCGTGCTCGCTTTGACCAGATCATTCACCGTCTTCTGCGCCTCGCTCTGCTTGTAACCCAGCGCGATCAGGCCCAGCACCGCATCACTGATCGCCGCCTGTTTCGGATCATGCGTACCACGCGCCACCTCAGCCGCCTGCCACGCATCCACCACGCCCACCTTGTCCTTCAGCTCTAGCACGATCCGCTCCGCCGTCTTTTTACCCACCCCTTTGATCCGCGCCAGTGCGGCTGTGTCATTGCGGATCACCGCATCCTTAAATGCAGCCACTGGCATCCCGCTCAGAACCGACAGCGCCATCTTCGGCCCGATCCCGGACACCCGATCAATCAGCAAACGGAAGAGATCCCGTTCATCCTCCGTGTAAAAACCAAACAAGGTGTGCTCACGCTCCGTCACGTGGTGATGCGTCAGCAGCCGCACTTCTCCACCCTGCTGCGGCAGTTTATCAAAGGTGGTTAGGGGAATGTTCGTCGCATAGCCCACCCCGCCCACATCCACAATGGCTTGGTGCGGGTAGGCTTCAGCGAGTTTGCCACGGAGAAAGGCGATCATGCTCCTCATGAAGCCGGGACTCGCCCCACGCGCAAGGTCTTTGATTGCTAGCGCCACCCCTCCACCCATGCTCAAGTAATCCTCATGAAACTCCGCTTCCTCGCCGCTTTCTGCCTCCTGGCTAGCCTCCTCATGGCCCAGACGCCCGAACGCCGCCTGGAAGAGCTGCTCCTGCTGCCTGAGCCCATCGTCATGCGCAGCCCCCTTTCCATCGTCCCTCAAGACGCCGAACTCACCGTCCTCACCCCTGCCAAAGAATTGGCCGATGTCCCCGGCATCCTCGCCTACTCCGCCCAGGACTTTAAAAAGCTTGGCATCAGCGTCGAAACCTTTGCCGAACGCGCCAAAAAAGTTGCCGACAAACGACTGGCGAGCCTTAAACCCGACCTGATCAAAGACCCCGAAGGCAAAGTCCTTTACGCCGTCTATCGCAGCGAGCAGCCCCTCATCGCCTCCCTCCTCATCGCCCCTTCTCTGCCCGCCGTTTTTGAAAAACTCTTCGGACCCGAAATCTGGGTTGCCCTGCCAGATCGTCACTCCCTTTTCGTCTTCCCCGCCAAACCGGAAGCCCTCGAAGAATTCGCCCCTGACCTCGCCGAACGTTTCCGCACGGATCCCCGCGCCGCCAGCCCCGAGATCTTTGCCATCCGAAAAGACACCCCTCCCAAAGTCGTCGGCAGCTTCGTCCAGTAACCCCCAGCTTCCGCTTCGCCCGGCCTTCCATAGGTAGGACGGGTGTGTCCGGCGAAAAAACATCCCGGTAGCTCACCCACCCCCTTCGCCGGATGACCCGTCTTTCCCGGGATACACAAAGCCCCATGCCTGCACAACTCTCCCCCCCCGATGCCGGAGGCATCGCAGCGGGTAGCCAGGGGTCCGTGAGCCCTAGCGAACGCACCCCTGGTTAGGCCAAAAAACACCTTCACTCAGGGTCGCATCCTGGAAGGATGCCAGCCATCCCCGTCGTCCCACTTGCCCGCGCCATACAAGCCTGGCAAGCTCCCCTTGGTCTCAGACAAACGACCACGAACGGTTCAAGGTGTGACGGCGTCTCGCCGTCAGCCCGGGAAAGATGCGAGGACCTCACACCCACACGCCTAACAAAAAACGCGGAACCCGTTTCCAGGTTCCGCGTTCTCAAGAATGTCTCCGTAAAACTTAGCTGATCACAGGCAACTCAAAGCCTGCGGCATAATCGCCGTTGGTCATTTTGTTCGCCTCTTCAGCGAACTCACCGGTGAATTTCTCAGCCACAGGATCGAAGTCCAGCCATGGGCCCACCTGCGCCATCTCAGCCTTCATATCAATCTTGTTGGCCACCAGGTTTTCCACGAAGTGATCGAAGGTTTCCTGAGCTGCCTTGCTGTTGCTGAGGCGCTCTTTGACCTCGTCGTTGGAGATCTGCTTGCCGAGGCGGTAGGAGATGTTGGCCATCTGCGCCAGGGCCGCCGCATGGTAGCCGTGGGAGACGTGCAGCACATCCTTCGTCAGCTTGCCCGCACGGACGGAGTTGATGAAGTTCAGCATGTGGTCCGGGCCGTCCTGGAAGTTTTCAAACTTATGGATCGCCTTGCCATCATTGTCGTAAGCCTTGGATTCAGCGATAAAACCGCCTTCGCAATGGATGACGTTGCCGATACGCGGAGCCGAGGTTTTGCCATTGATGCGATAGACCGGTTCTGCGCCCTTGGCCCAGTTCATGTCCTTCATTGGCAGACCACGGTTGTCGAACAGCAGAGGCGCGCCTTCAGCATAGTCATAGAAGGCCATCTGGTTGTTCGCCGTTTCGCCATCGTCATCGTAACCCCAGCGACCGCCAAAGCTCATCACACGCTTCGGCAGCACGGCCGGATTGCCTAGAGCCCAGCGAGCTACGTCGAGCTGGTGTGGCCCTTGGTTGCCAATGTCACCATTGCCATAAGCCCACTGCCAGTGCCAGTCATAGTGGAACTGGGAACGATTCACCGGCAGCATCGGCCGTGGTGCAGACCAAAGTTTGTAATCCAGCTCACCCTGCGTGGCTTTGCCATCCACACCCTTGAAGGTGCCTGCTGCAAAAACGTCCTTCGCTGGCACCGGTGCATCCAGCTTGCCGATGCTCTTGCGCGCCTTGTAGTTGATGCCGCGGCTCAGCGTCGTTTTACCGATCTGCCCGCTCTTGACGTACTCCATGGCGGAAGCCCAACCCAGGTCGGAACGGCGCTGCATGCCGTGCTGAACCACCAGGCCTTTTTTCTCGGCGATGGCAGCGGCATCCACCAGCTTGCGTCCTTCCCACATGTTATGGGAAACAGGCTTCTCCACGTACACATGCTTGCCATTGGCAATGGCTGTGAGGGCAATCAAGGTATGGCTATGGTTCGGTGTCGCGATGGTCACGGCATCAATGTCCGGATCTGCACAGCACTCACGGAAGTCTTTGTACTGCTTCACCTTGATCGGCGTTTCACGCTTGCCCAGGGCAGCCACCTGCTTGGCCATCACTTCACTGTCCACATCACAAAGAGCCACCAGACGCACGCCTGGGATCTTCAACAAGCTACCGATGTGGCCTGAACCACGGGACTTAAAGCCGATGACGGCCACACGGACTTCACCGTTGGAACCGATGGGTTTCGCCCAAGTGGGCAAAGTGGCAAGGCCGGCGGCTCCGGCGACGGTGCCGCGCAGGAACGTGCGGCGGCTGGTGTTTGCTGAGTTCATGACAAAGATAAGGTTAGGTTTGGGCACGCGGATTCGCTCCGCACGTCGCGGTAAATCACAGCTTACTCAATACGACAGGGAAGGTGCAACCTTTCTTCTGACGTGATGTCCGAATCGGATACTTTTATGTCAAAGGCCAAAGTAAGCGCATCCTTTAGCACCCCATCGGCCTAACTATAAACATATCAATCGTTGAAGAAGTGGCGGCCCGTGGCTCCAGCCTCCGTCTTGTTATCCACTTCCCAATAGACATCTTCAAAGATGGACTCGGGTTCTGGATAAGGACTGGTTTTGGCAAAGTCCGCCGAAGCTTCTGCTTCCGCCTGTGCTTCACGATCGATTTTCTTCAGTTCGTCTTCCGTGGCCACACCTTCTTCCAGAAGGTTGCGCTTCCAGACCTGAATCGGGTCGTGCTCTTTCTGGTACTTCTCCACTTCTTCCTTGGTGCGGTACTTCAGCTTGTTCGCATCCGCCACGGAGTGGCCTTCCCAACGGTAAGTCGCGATTTCCAGCATCGTCGGCTTGCTCTCGTTGTGAGCGCGATCAATCGCCACCTGCACGTGAGCACGCACATCGTAGAGATCTTCACCCACAAACGAATCCCAGACCATGCCGTAACCTTCCGCACGCTTCGCGAGATTCTCGCTGTAAGCCGAAGAACGCTCCTGGCTGGTGCCCATGGAGTAACCGTTGTTTTCGATGACGTAAATGACAGGTAGATCCCAAAGGGCCGCCAAGTTCAGCGATTCATGGAAAGCACCCTGGTTCACCGCACCATCGCCCAAGAAGCACATGGCGGCACCTTTGAGGCCGCGATATTTCAGACCATAGGCGAGACCTAGGCCCAGAGGTGTCTGCCCAGCAACAATGCCGTGGCCGCCCCAGTAATTTTTATCCGGCGCAAAATAATGCATCGAACCACCCTTGCCCTTCGAGCAACCCGTAGCCTTACCGAAAAGTTCTGCCATGCACTCATTCATGGACATCCCAACTCCCAGGGCGTGGGCGTGATCGCGATACGCCGTGATGACGTGATCGTTTTCACCCATCAAAGAAGTGCAGCCAATCGCCACCGATTCCTGGCCGATGTAAAGGTGAAGGAATCCACCCATGCGACCCGCCTGGTAATGCTGCAGGGAAACTTGCTCAAAGCGACGCACCCGCACCATCTTGCGATACAGTTCAATCTTGTCTGCCGCAGTCAGTTTGGCATTGATCGGAGCATCAGCAGATTTGGCGGAAGGAGCAGTCTTAGTGGCCATAGTTGAGGGAGCCGAATACTAGCCGGGTGAAAGGGGGAAGCAAGTCAGGAGTCCGATGAAGCCAACAGAACCTGGACAGCTAACTCCATCGAAGTAGCATGGATGATGCCTGCTTTCTGGAAGCCTGAAGATTGCCACATTCATATCGGTGCAGAGGAAAATATGTCCCCGACCCTGCCAGATTGGGTGGCGACCAAAGTCTTTCGTCAGGATCTTACCCAACCCGGATTTGCCTGCCTCAGCCTGTCTGGACAGGTGGATTCCTTTCAGCTCCGGCGGACGATGGTGTGGCTAAAGGAACAACTCTCCAACATCTTTCAAACCGACCATGGCCAAACCCTGGCCTACTATTCCCGGGTCGTTTTGATCAAAAGAAAAACACTCGTCTCCATCTCGACGGTGGCCCAACCTGCTCCTTTTTGATGCTCGGTTATGAACCCAGTGTCGTCACTAGCCGCTTTCTGATTTCAGATTACTCACGATGCGCCGCCGATCTGGGCCTATCACCCCACGAATTTTTGGAGCATCAAAACCCCATGTTCACCCAAAAAGGAAGAGAGGCACTACAACCCTACACCCAGGCACTGCCCGAATGGGACGATGGACAGAATAGAATCGTCATCGTCAACAACAGCTCCCTTCCAGCATCCTCTCCCCTGCCCGGTCTTGGCATCCTTCATGGAGCTGAAGTGCTAAACATCCCGAGCCCTGGCACTCCCCGAATCATCAATTCCACCCTGTTTGTCCCCCAGCCGGAGGCCCCTACTGAGACGAACGAAGCCCTGAAAACCTTCCTGGCAACAGACGCCATTTCAGGCCAGATTCTCTGAGATCAAAGTCCCTGATGAATGCCACCCTTCTAACCTTCCCGCAGAACGGGCGATGATGACCACGCTGCGAGTTTGGTTTACTTAGCCACTGAGTGGAGTTGCCTTACTGCTACTCGCTTCGCTTTTCAAAACCAAACTGGGAATTGCCGGTGGTATCAGCCAGTCATGTTTCCTCGTCTCATACGTGGCTATCGCTTTCACTCACGTCGCTTATCTACTGCTTGCTGCTCGGGACAGCATCATCGCATTGAGCCAAAAAGAGAGGCGTTACCAAGGTTTCATCGCCTTAGCCATGGTCCTTTTGGCCCTTTTGATCGCAGTTCCGATGAGCCTTATCTTCCTCTCAGCCATGGCCCAGAGTTCCTAACCCAAGCTCTTTTTGTTCCACATGGAACAATTTTGGAGTTGTGCTAGGGTCGGGTAAAGCGACTTCAACCAGCGCCATCCCCCCTCTCTGATCATGTCCACTAGCCTCTACACCTACCCGAAACACTACGATGTCATCGTCTGCGGAGCAGGCCATGCCGGGGTAGAGGCCGCCATGGCGGCTGCCCGATTGGGCTGCCAAACGGCCATTCTCACCCAGAACCTGGATACCATTTCCCAGATGTCCTGCAACCCCGCCATCGGCGGTTTGGCCAAGGGTCATGTGGTTCGTGAGATTGATGCCCTTGGGGGTGTGATGGGTCTGAACACAGACGCTACGGGCATTCAGTTTCGCATGCTCAATGCCCGAAAAGGCCCCTCGGTGCAGAGCCCCCGCGCCCAGTGCGACAAGAAAGCTTACCAGTTTCGCATGAAATGGCTGATCGAAAACCAGCCTAACTTAGACATGCACCAGGGCAACGCGGCCGAGATTTTAGTCGAAAATGACGTGGTTGTCGGCATCCGCACCAGCCTCGGCATGGTCTATCGTGCCTCCGCCGTCGTCATTTCTTCAGGCACTTTTATGCGTGGACTGCTGCATGTGGGGCTGCAAAACCAGGTCGGCGGACGCATGGGCGACAGCACCTCCACCCTCTCTGACAGCCTCCTCCATCTCGGCTTTGAGGTGAAGCGTTTTAAGACTGGCACCCCCTGCCGAATCAACAGCCGAAGCATTGATTTCACCAAGTGTGAGGTCCAGCCAGGCGACTCTCCAGCGCCCCATTTCAGCTACCTTTCCGGGGTCAAAGATGAGGAACAGGACCTGTTTACGCTCAACCATTGGGGCCCAAAAATGTTCCACGTGGAACAAACTCCGTGCTGGATCACCTACACCAATACCCAAACGCACGACGTGATCCGGGCCAATTTGGACAAGTCCCCGATGTATTGCGGGCGCATCGAAGGGGTCGGTCCACGCTATTGTCCTTCCATTGAGGACAAGGTGGTGCGCTTTGCCGAGAAGGATCGGCACCAAGTTTTCCTCGAACCGGAGGGTCGTCATACCCGCGAATTCTACATCAATGGGGTCTCCACTTCCCTGCCCTACGAGGTCCAACTTGAGTTTATCCGCTCCATCGTCGGTCTGGAAAAGGCCGAAATCATCCGTCCGGGTTATGCCGTGGAATACGACTACTGCCCGCCAACTCAGCTTTCTTCAACACTGGAAACCAAGCGTGTCGGCGGTCTCTACTTCGCCGGTCAGATCAATGGCACCTCCGGTTATGAAGAAGCTGCCGGTCAGGGACTTCTTGCCGGAGCCAATGCGGCCCTGAAAATCCATGGCAAACCTCCCCTCATTTTAGGCCGCAGCGAAGCTTATTTGGGAGTCCTGGTGGATGACCTTGTCACCAAAGGCACCACCGAGCCCTACCGCCTTTTCACTTCTCGCGCTGAATATCGCCTGCTTCTCCGGCAGGATAATTGTGACCTTCGCCTCACTCCACGTGCTGCTGCTCTCGGTCTGGTGGATGATTTCCGCCGTGATCACACCGCCGAAAAAGCCGCTCGTTTGGCCGAAGCTCACCGTTTAGCCCAGACCACCAGTCATGAATCCATGCGCCTGCACGCATGGATCCGTCGCACAGAAAACGATCACACTTCCCTGCCCCAGGACATTCGCAGTCAGTTCAGCGATGAAATCTGGCAGCTCTTGGAAAATGACCTCAAGTACGAAGGCTACATCCAGCGCCAAGAAGTGATGCTGGAAAAGACCGCACGCATGGATGAAAAAGAGATCCCCGCCAACTTCGACTACTCCAAGATCCAAGGCATGAAAAAAGAGGCGAATATGCGCCTCTCCCAGATCCGCCCCACCACACTCGGCCAGGCCACCCGCATCCAGGGCGTCACCCCAGCGGATATTGCCCTGCTGGCCGTGATGTTGAGAAAGGGGTGATCATCGAATCTTCCCCTTCTCCTCAAAGTATCAGCTAAAGCGGATCTCCCGACGGCGTCTCACCTGACTGCCAAAGATCAGGGTCTTCAATGACATTAAAAGTCCGATGCCTCCTCCGCCCATCATCAGCCACGGCATCGTACCAACTTCATTAAAAAGACAAGCTTCATGGGGATTGGTTGGATTGTAATGAACAGGCACCACCTTTCCGACGGGTAGCTGATTCACTACATTGGCTGCATCGGAGCGATTGCTGGAACTGCCATCCATAAACGTCACTTGATCCCCTTTGATCTTCTGGCCGTCCACTTCGTATTCGTAGCGCACACGGGCCTCATACATGCGTGAGCTGGAGCCTGAACGCGTTTTGCGGCTTTCAGCCACTTCAGATTCCAGAACGGTCCCTTGAGCTGTCGGCCATTTCTCACTCGCTTTCCCTTTCGAGTAGTGGCTCCACCCGAGCCAAATGAAGAAGCCAGACACAAAAATAGCGATCAAGGAAAACAGCGAGTTACGCATAGAAATAGAAGGTTGAGTGTTGAGGCTACATTGATTTGGCCAAGCTTTGCTCTTTGTGACAGGGTTTTCTAAGCGATCCTATTTAGCCTCATGCGGATATTCACTCACCTTCTGTTTTGGTTCGGTCTCTAGGGTCCACCTTGGGTCTCAGCAACCGAGACACTGGAATACGAAGGCGGGCTCTATCATGTGCAGCGGGTCAGGCAAGCCCAGCAAGCCAAGCTGGATTTGCGCTGGCTGGGTGATTCTGGCAAGCCACTCTCCAACTTTGGGGCTCTGCAAAAGCAACTCACGCAAGAAGGCAAAAAGATCGTCTTCGCCACCAATGCCGGGATCTATGAACGTGGCCCGAAACCTTGCGGCCTGACGATCACGGACTCGAAAACTCTTGTCCCACTGAACCTGGCAAATGCGGAAGGAAACTTCTTTCTGAAACCCAATGGCGTCTTCTATCTGGACGACACCGCTGGCCCAGGCATCGTCGAATCGTCCGAATACGCAGCGCTCAAAATCCAACCTCGAATCGCTAATCAGTCCGGACCCCTCTTGCTAAGCAAAGGAGTCATCCACCCTGCCTTCAATACGAACTCTCCGAATCGCCGCCAACGCAGTGCCGTTGGCGTGGTCACAGCGACCCAGGAAATCATCTTCGTCATGAGCGACCGTGAAGACCGGCAGAAAGGCCGCGTGACCTTCCACCAACTCTCCCGATTCTTCCTTCATCTCGGCTGCCAAGATGCCCTGTTTCTGGATGGCGATATTTCACAAATGATCACCTCCCCTGCCCCGGGCACAAAGTTCTCGCCGAATACTTTCGCAGCCATGTTTGTGCTGATCGAGTGAATGCGCGCTACTTTACGTAGTCCTCACCATTGAGGCTCTTGGCCACGCTTTGCAGCCAGTCTTGCAAAGCTTCCTGCATCTGCGGCACACGCTCAGGTTGTTCGGCAAAGAGAACCCGACTTTCATCAGAGTCCGCACTCAGATCATAGAGTTCCCAGTCCACTTCGCCTTTGTCGTCCTCGATGCGGTGCAATTTCCAGTTTCCATCCAGCCATGCGGAATGACCTGGAAACTTGTTCAAAGGAACAGTTCCACTAATCACCCCGGCATCTGCTGCCAATCGTTCAGGATCGTTTGGCTCTTCCCCTTTGGCTTGAGAGTCTAACAAATCCTTCATCCATTTCTCTGACGGCGTTGCCTTGCCTTTGATTTTGGAATCCCAGAAACCGATGGCCTGGCTGCGCTTTTTCTCCGTGCCTTCCAGTAGAGGTAGCAAATTCACACCATCCAGCGGATACAACTTCTCCGGCTCCACCTTAGCCATGGCAAGAACGGTCGGGAAGATGTCGCTGGTCGTGCAAGGGGCCGTGATGACCTTGGGCTCCTTAAACAGGGCTGGCCACTCTAGCAGCGCCGGCACCAGCAGGCCCCCTTCATAAACTTGCCCTTTGTTGCCACGGCGACCACCGCTGGAGCCGATCTTGGGCAGCGCCCCATTGTCACTGCAATACCAGAGCACGGTATTCTCATCCAGGTCCAGCGTCTTCAGTTCCTGGCGAATGCGACCAAAGGCGCGATCCATCGCGGTGATCTCGCCATAAAAGTCCTGCACCTTTTTCGGCTGATCCGCATACAGGGCGCGATCTGCCTCCAAGGCCTGATGAGGATTGTGCGGCGAACCAAACCACACCACGGCCAAGAAACGCTGCTTTTGGTTAGACTGTTCCCGGATGAACTGAATGGCAAGCTCAGCAGTGACATCCGAGCTGTCACCCTTGAATTGCTTCGCCGTCCCTTCATCGCTTAGCACCGGATCCAGATCGAAGAAGTTGGGAGCCGAGATCCAGTGATCAAACCCACTCGCACCAGGGCTCACAGGACTCGCCTTCTGCACCCCACCCAGATGCCACTTGCCATAGTGTCCCGTCACATAGCCCGCTGACTTCAATACCTCCGGCAGGGTGATCTCCTGCGGCCTCAGGGTGTGACCCCAGGAAAAACAGCCAAAACGATTTGGGGTGCGCCCCGTCATCACACTGCCACGGGTGGGCGAACACACCGGCGCCGCTGCATGGAAGTTGTCAAAACGGATGCCCTCTTTCGCCATGGCATCAAAGTTTGGTGTCTTCAGTTGGGGATGGCCGTTGTAAGCCATGTCACCCCACCCCTGATCATCTGCCATCACCAGAACGATGTTGGGAGGTTCCGTGGTGATAGCATGGGCAGAAACGGTGGCCAGCAGGGCAAAAAGAAATGCTTTCATATCGCAGAAGGGTTTTCCACCAAGCGTATGAACTCATAGGACGGATGTCGAGGCTTGCCTTACTCTGGAATAAAGCTCCCCTTCCCCCCTCCCAACTGACGAAAGCACACACATCTGAAAGTTTGACGACCATCGTAACGCAATGAGTAGTCGCCAGACTTTCCTTTCTTAGCGACCATGAAAACCTTCCTCTCTCTACTTGCCGCCATGTCCACTGCGCTCACTCCTGCCATCGCCGCAGATCCTGCTCCTGCCACCCCAGCAGGAAAAACCGAACTCGCCGTTCTTGGGGGTGGTTGCTTTTGGTGCACCGAGGCCCAATACGAAATGCTGAAGGGCGTGAAGACCGTGGTCAGCGGTTACTGCAACGGCATCACAGAAAACCCCACTTACAAAGAAGTGTGCGCCGGTGATACCCAGCACAACGAAGTCATCCAGATCGAGTTCGACCCCACCGTCATCAGCTACAAGGAAATCGTGGACTACTTCTGGATCGCCCATGACCCGACCACGCTGAACCGCCAGGGCAACGACGTGGGTGACCAGTATCGCTCAGGTATCTACTACCTGAATGAGGAGCAGAAAAAGATCGCCCAAGAATCCATGAAGGCCGCCCAGAAAGATTGGGACCAGCCCATCGTGACCGAGATCGTGCCATTGAAGAAATTTTACGTCGCGGAGGACTACCACCAGGATTATTTCGCTAACAATCCGAGCCAGGGGTATTGCCGCGCCGTCGTCAGTCCCAAAGTCTCCAAATTCCGCGCCAAACTAGCGAAGGAAGGCAAGTTCAAGGAATAGACCTCAAGAGATCCATTTAGATCTCTTCATTCTCAGCGGCTCATGGGATTTCCCGTGAGCCGCTTTCTTTTAGCCATTCTGGGCGCGCTGACGCAGCCAATGGTCTGCGATGATCAAATGCACCATGGCCTCCACCATCGGCACCGCCCGAGGCAAGACACAGGCATCATGACGACCCCGGGCCGAGAGGGTGGTTTCCTCGCCAGTATTCGTTACCGTCTTCTGCTCACGCAGCACGGTGGCCGTGGGTTTGAAGGCCACACGGAAGACGATCTCCTCACCATTGCTGATGCCACCCTGGATGCCACCGCTGCGATTGCTGCGGGTGCGCACCTGGCTGCCATCCATATAGAATTCGTCATTGTGCTCTAGCCCCGTCATCAGCGTGCCCGCAAAACCACTGCCTATTTCAAAACCCTTGGTCGCTGGCAGGCTCATCATGGCCTTGGCCAGGTCTGCTTCCAGCTTATCAAAAACAGGTTCTCCCAGGCCTGGCGGCACACCGCGCACCACGCACTCCACCACACCGCCCACGCTGTTGCCCTGACTGCGCACGTTTTCGATGAGCTCGATCATTCTCTCCGCCGCTTCTGGGTCACAAGTGCGGACGATGTTGGACTCAATGAGCTCAGAAGTCAGGTTCTCTGGCACTTTCGCCTCCAGATGCTGGATGCTCTTCACGTAAGCTAGGCATTCGTAGCCGTTTAAAGACTGCTGGAGGACCTTGCGGGCGATGGCCCCTGCTGCCACACGGCCGATGGTCTCGCGAGCGCTGGAGCGGCCTCCACCCGAAACGGCACGGATGCCATACTTTGCATCATACGTGTAGTCCGCATGGCTGGGGCGATAGGCCTGGGCCATTTCCGTGTAGGCTGAGGGGCGCTGATCGGTATTCCGAACGAAGATCCCAATAGGCGTGCCCAGAGTCACTCCATCCAGCACACCCGAAAGGATCTCAGCCTTATCGTCTTCCTTGCGGGGCGTGACGATCTTGCTCTGGCCAGGGCGGCGGCGATCCAACTCCAACTGAATGTCTTCCACCGACAACGGGATGCGGGGTGGGCAACCATCAATGACGACCCCAACGCCGGGGCCATGGGATTCACCCCAGGTGCTGATGCGAAAGAGAGTGCCGAGGCTGCTGGACATAGGAAGCTTAAGATGGGCAGCGTCAATCCTAGTGCAAGCAAAGGTCGTGCTGGAGAGAGTTATGCCTCTTATGCCCAGTCTCTGTGATTGAATAAGGTAAGCTTCGTTAAATCTCCTTATCCGTATAGGCTGGGGATAAGTGCAATAAGCCTGTTCCTCCACATTCAGAGGGGCGTTCCACAGGCCAAAGTGTTGGGCACAAAATTGGGCACAGCTTGTGCATCCTCATCAACAAGTCTCACTTATGAGTGTTGCTCTCACGGTTGGGGGCAGTTGTGCCCAGTTTGCTCACAATCTGTGATGGGAATTCTAGTGGCTTTATAATTAAGATCTCCTAAAGACTTCAGCTGCTCTTTTAAACTGGCAGTCGCCAAGGCCGCGCGGGCAGCAGCCACCTCGGCTTCTTTTTTGCTGCGTCCGGTGCCGGTGCCGAGAACACCCCCCATCCAGAGCACACTGGCCTGAAAGAATTTGTCATGATCCGGTCCACTTTCTTGAAGGATGCGGTAGTGAGGTGGTGTGGGGCCCACGGCCTGGATGAGCTCTTGGAGCTGACCTTTGGGATTCTGATCGCAGGGGTTGAGCAGGAGAGCTTCCAGCTCAGACTGAAACAGCCGCTTGATGAATGACTGCACGGCTAGCAGCCCACCGTCTAAATAGAGAGCCCCAGTCACGGCTTCCATGGCATCTGCCAGGCTGCTTTCACGTTGGCGTCCACCGTTCGACTCTTCACCTCGGCCCATGATGAGGAAGCGCCCTAGATGGAGCCGCTTGGCCATGGCAGCGAGGGCTTTGGCAGAAACGACTTGGGCGCGCAATTTCGTCAGGGCACCCTCATCGGCTTGAGGCAGTCTTTGATAGAGGAGCTCTGAGAGTGTCAGTTGCAGTACAGCATCGCCGAGAAATTCCAGGCGTTGATTGTCTGCCTGCGTGCGCTGGGCCTCGTAGCCCACGCTGCCGTGGGTGAGGGCCATGGTTAGGAGCTGAGGATCACGAAAGGTGTAACCGAGGGCAGATTCGAGAGCTTCCATGATCAATCGCAGTGAGTGAAGCGGCTAGTTTCAGCAAAAAATGAGGCTGTCAACGTGAACAGCAAGATGGGGTGATCGACGGGGCTCGAACCCGCAACAACCAGAATCACAATCTGGGGCTCTACCATTGAGCTACGACCACCATCTGAGAACTAGCGAAGCGGAACATAATGCAGTGTTGCGAGTGCGCCAGCACTTTTTCACAGCAAGACGAGGAGTTAAGACGAGAACGAGACAAATTAGAGGTTGTCAATCACCTCCACGCGCAGCACTTTAACGGCTTCTGGGTTTCTGAAGGACCCACGTTGCGTTATCTATGCCTCCTCCTCGCCGTTCAAACAATCGTGGTGGGCCTCGTCGTCCATCCGGTCCACCGCGTGGTGGATCTGGTCGCCGTCCGCCACCCCCGCCGCCACCTGAAGATGAACTTAAGCAGAAGGAAGAGGCGATCGAACTCGATGGCGTCATTTCCGCTGTGCTTGCCGGGACCATGTTCCGCGTGAAGTTGAAGAATGGTCACGAAGTTCTCGCCCACATTTCCGGGAAGATGCGCAAGCGCTTCATCCGTCTGGTCATCGGTGACAATGTTAAAATCGAAATGTCGCCTTACGATATGGACAAGGCGCGTATCGTTTATCGTCTCTGAGTACGATGGCTCGGGACATCGTCTATTTCGACTTAGAAACCCGCCGCACCGCGAATGATGTGGGCGGCTGGGGGAACAAGCACAAGATGGGCATTTCCATCGCGGTCACTTACAGCACCAAGCTGGGGGAGTACCGCATCTTCCAGGAAGATGAAACCTCAGATCTGATCCACCAGCTCACGCGGGCGGATCTCGTCGTGGGTTTTAACCACGTGAGCTTCGACTACGAAGTACTCATGGGGCACACCATTTTTGATTTTCGCGAGCAAGTCCGGGACCTGGATTTGCTGGTGGATTTGGAAAAAAAGCTCGGGCATCGCCTGAAGCTGGAAGCCGTGGCCGCAGCAAGTTTGGGCACGGGCAAAACGGCCGATGGTCTCGAAGCCATCCGCTGGTGGCAGCAGGGTAAGTTGGCCGAAATCGCCGAATACTGCGCCTTTGATGTGAAGGTGACCAAATGCGTCCACGAATACGGGGCTAAAAATGGCTTTGTAAAATACCACGACCGCAATGGCCGCGAGCAGCAAGTGGCGGTGGAGTGGTCGGTGGACTGACGTGAGGCGGGCACTCCTACCTGCCCTCTGATTTCGGCAGTTCTTCGTCCAGGGCAACTATCCCGGCTTCACTTAGCCTTACGCCGTAGCGTGACGCACAGAGCGGCGTGATCACTGCTGGTGATGCGCCAGACTTTGCGGGCTTCCACCACTTCCCAATCAGGGCCTAACCAAAAGTGATCCAAGCTTAATAAAGGTAATCCCAGCGGCCAAGTTTCCTTGAAGCCTTCCCCCGCTACCTCCAGCGCATGGGTGAAATGCTTCCGGTAATCTTCCAGCAGACCTGACTCGAGCGGGGTGTTGAAGTCTCCGACTAAAATGGCATCTCCCCTGCCCTGAGCCTGGGTGAGCGCCTCATCCAACTGGCCTTTGCGCCAATGGAAAGGATGGGGGTGAACATCCGCTACCACGATGGGGAACGTCGGGCCCAGACCATTGACATCAAAGCGGGCATAGGCACCTGCGCCTTCCAGCTTTCCACGGTCGCGATAACGTGAGGGCACGCGTGATAACCATAGAATGCCCCGCGGCATCCAGGCAGCCTGGTAGCCAGGAAGCAATGCCTCATAGCGGCGGCAGTTTTCTTCCATCTGGCTGCGACCAGGCTCCACAAAGGCAGCTACATGGGGTTGAAACTCTTTCACCAGATCCACCATGCCCTGGTGCAATTCTTTGGGGCGGCAGAGGTTCCAGTAAAGGACGCGAACCTCAGTGGATTCATCTCGCTGGGAGAGAGGGGGGGCTGTGCCGCGCCAGGAGGCCATCATCCAGGTGCTGCCAAGAAACACAGCTAGAAGCGCGGCGGTGCCGCGCGATTTGAACCCGGTTTTTGGCCAAACCAAAAGTGTGACAGCGAGCGCTAGCAGGCAGGGCTTGGGCATTGCATAAAACAGCAGCCGAAAGCCGAACAGATGATCCTTCAGTCCGAACTGCAAGGCGATGCCCAGCACCAGAACGGCCCAGCCTGCCCGATGAGAAAATCTGAGCAGGCGGGTCGTCATGAGGGTTGATCACACCGCCACATTTCTAGTTAGACGGCACGCTCCAGCTTCTCGTCAATGCGGGCTACCAAAGTGTCCAGCACTTCACTGTTGCCAAAACGCTTCAACACATCCGCCAAAAAACCTTCGATGATCAACTTGCGGGATTCACTGTCGCTGATACCGCGTGCCTTCAGGTAAAAGAGCTCTTCATCGCTGATGGGGCCGCTGGTGGCACCGTGGCTGCACTTCACCTGGTCGGCATTGATCTCTAATCCGGGGAGCGAGGTGGCTTCCGCTTCGTTACTGTTCAGCAGGTTGCGGCAGGTCTGGTAGGCGTCTGTATAGTGCGCGGTTTCATCCACCGTGATCAGGCCGCTGAAGATGCTGCGGGACTTGCCATACAGGGCGTTCTTGTAGAGCAGGTCACTCGTTGCATGAGGAGCTTTGTGGTTCTGCAGCGTGCGTTGATCAACGATCTGTTCACCGATGGGCAAAGACACGCTGAGCATATCGCTATGCGCACCCTGGCCGATGAGATCGCTCACGCTTTCGCTACGGCTAAACTCGGCACCCAGTTGGACCTGGAAGCTTTTCACCGTGGAGTCACGGCCAGCGACGATGCTGGAAAGATGCAGGGCTTGCGCATCATCGGCCAGTTCCTGGCAGGCAGCATAGGTGATACGGCTGCCCGTGCCGCTGACGATATCAGCAATGGCGACGCTCAGGCCACCTTCGCCATCCAGGCTGCGGTAATGGTCCACCACACTGACTTCAGCGTTGTCGCCCGTAACGATGAGCGTGTGGGGGAAGATGGCAGCGTGATCACCCACCACCCAGTGGAAAACTTCGATGGGTTTTTCGAGGACCACATTCTTCGGCACCAGGATCACCGTCCCAGCCTTCACATGGGCCAGATGCAGAGCGGCAAATTTGGCCGAGCCCAGGGTCATCTCGCGCTTCATGAAGTGCTCCTTCAGCACATCGCCGTGGGATTTCAGAGCTTCGGCAAAGTTTACGCACACCACGCCGGCGGGCAGGGCATCGGTTTGAGATTCGATGAGCTCATCGTTCACGAAGACAAAACGGGCGGTGCATTCCTTAAGCCCTTCAGAGGCGGCCAAGGCCTGCTGTTTCTGGGCCTCGGTCGCCACTGAGGCTGGGCTGTGCACGCTCAGCTCGATGTTCTTGGCGTTCGAGTAGCGCCAGCTCTCATCCTTCACGCTGGGCACTGGCAGCTTCTGGAACTCAGCCCAGGCCGCTTCGGCACGGGCAAGGAACCAGCCTGGAGCCGAGGTTTCATCACGCACAGGCGCGATGATTTCGAGGCCGGAGGGAGCAGGAGAATCAGGAGCTTCGGACACAGGAGCGGGAGAGTTTTTGGGGGTGGGAGCGAGAGTAGCAGACATGGCGTGAAATCGGGGGAGGAGGGAGTGGGACAAGATGGCCCACCATCGAAATATCAGCCCACGCTGCCTTCCATTTCGAGGTCAATCAGGCGTTTCAATTCCACGCTGTATTCCATCGGGAATTCCTTCACGAGGTCATTGATGAAACCATTCACGCTGAGGCTCATGGCTTCAGCCTCGCTGAGGCCGCGCTGCATGAGGTAAAAGATCTGGTCGGCACTCACCTGGCTGACGCTGGCTTCGTGCTGGGTGGAGTGTTGATCACCACGCACACTGATGGCTGGGTACGTATCGGTGCGGCTGTTGCTGTTGATCAGCAGGGCATCGCACTCGGTGTTGTTTTTGCAGCCCTTCAGGTGCTTGGGGATGTGGACCAGGCCGCGATAGGTGCTGCGGCCTTCGCCGATGGAGATGGACTTCGAGATGACGTTGCTGGTCGTGTCATCCGCAGCGTGCACCATCTTGGCACCGGTGTCTTGGTGCTGGCCGCTGTTGGCCAGGGCGATGCTGATGACCTCACCACGGGCGCGTTTGCCCTTCATGATGACGCCTGGGTACTTCATGGTCAGGCGGCTGCCGATGTTGCAGTCAATCCAGCGCACTTCGGCATCTTCATGGGCGATGCCGCGTTTGGTGACGAGGTTGAAGACGTTGCTGCTCCAGTTTTGCACGGTCACGTATTGGATCTTCGCGCCCTTCATGGCCACGAGCTCCACCACAGCGCTGTGCAGCGTGGCGGTTTCAAATTTGGGGGCGGTACAGCCTTCCATGTACATCAGCTCCGCGCCTTCATCGGCAATGATGAGCGTGCGCTCGAACTGGCCAAACTGCTCCGAGTTGATGCGGAAGTAAGCCTGCAGGGGATGCTTCACCTTCACGCCTGGGGGCACGTAGATGAAGGAACCGCCGGAGAACACGGCGCTGTTCAGGGCGCTGAATTTGTTGTCACCCGTTGGAATGACCTTTCCGAACCACTTCTTGAAGATCTCAGGGTGCTTGTGCAGGCCCTCGGTGCTGTTGACGAAGATGACGCCCTGTTCTTCCACGGCAGCTTTGATGTTGGAGTAAGCGGCTTCAGAGTCATACTGCGCCTCCACGCCAGCGAGGAACTTGCGCTCCTGCTCCGGGATGCCCAGGCGGTCAAAGGTACGCTTCACATCCTCAGGCACGTCGTCCCAGGAACGCTTCGGCTTCTGGCCATCGGAAAGGTAGTAGCGGAACTCGTCGAACTTGATGTTCTCCAGGTCCTTCGTGGCCCAGTGTGTGGGCATGGGCTTGCTCTGGAAAATTTTGAGCGCCTTGTGACGGAACTCACGGATCCAGTCCGGGTCGTTTTTGACATCGGCAATGAAGTCCACCGTCTTTTCGGTGATGCCAAAGCCGGAGTCGTATTTGTTGCGCTCAGGGAACATGAAGTCCCCCACGCTATCGACCTTGATGTCGGAAATGTCGTTGTCTGGGGCGGTGACCATAATAGGAAAGTGTTCGGTGTTCAGTTATCAGGGTTCAGTTCAAGCCGACCTTGGAGTGCTGGGTCTTGGAGGTGATGAGCTGGAGGAAGCGGGCGTAATCGGCTTCGGAAGTGAAGGCTGTTTTGGGGAGCCAATTGAAGAGGTTCTGTTGAGGGTAAACCAAGACTCCGTCTGGAGTCGCTATGCTCTTGATCACCAGATTCCAGGGAAGAAAAGACTCGGCGCCACCTGCGGTGCTTCGAAGGCCGTCTTCTGTCATGACATAACGGAGAGTCATTCCATAGGCTGGAATTCGTTTGATCTGCTGTTTCAGCATGAAGCGAAACGTCCCGATCATGAGTGCATACCAAATGATGCAGCCGAGGGTTACCAACACAAACATGACCACCGCCATTCCGATGGCCTTGTTACCTTGAAGATCTGACGAAGCAACGGTGCCCATGGAGATACAGAAAACGAGCACAATCAGAGCAAGCCATTTCCACCGAGTCAGTCGGTGAAGATGCCATTTGAAGGCCGCTTTGAAAGAAGCGGTATCAATCACATAAGACCCTGTAATCTCTTCGTTCATCAATCTCGGTTAGACCGTTTCGGCTCAAGCATTTGCCAGCAGCTCTTCTTTGACCCAGTCGTAGCCTTTTTCTTCCAGCTTCAGGGCCAGTTCCTTGCCGCCGGTGTGGACGATCTGGCCGTCCATCATCACGTGGACGATGTCTGGCTGGATGTAGTTCAGCAGGCGCTGGTAGTGGGTGATGACGAGGAAACCACGGTCCTCGCTGCGCATGGCGTTGACGCCACGGGAGACGACCTTGAGGGCATCAATGTCGAGGCCGGAATCGGTCTCGTCGAGGATGGCGTACTTGGGCTCCAGCATCATGAGCTGGAGGATCTCGTTGCGCTTTTTCTCACCCCCAGAGAAGCCTTCATTGACGCTGCGGCTGGTGAAGCTGCGGTCCATCTCGAGCTGGTCCATGCGAGTGTAGAGCTGCTTGTAGAACTTGATGGCGTCAATGTCCTCACCCTTCGGCAGGCGGGCCTTGAGGGCAGCGCGGAGGAAGTTGGCGTTGCTCACGCCGGGGATTTCATGCGGGTACTGGAAGGCCAGGAACAGGCCGGCGCGGCTGCGGGCATCCACTTCCATGTCCAGAATGTTTTCGCCATCCAGCAGCACTTCACCGCTGGTGACTTCGTAGTCTTCGTGACCGCAGAGAACCTTGCTGAGGGTGCTTTTGCCCGAGCCGTTCGGGCCCATGATGGCGTGTACTTCACCAGGATTGATGGTGAGGTTCAGGCCTTTGAGGATTTCGCGGCCGGGGATCTGAGCGTGGAGGTCTTTGATTTCGAGGGACATGAGGGAGTGTTGAAAAAGGGATTAGACTTTGCAGGAGCAGGCTTCGCAGGTGCCGTGGATGGCGATGTCCATGCGGCTGACTTTCGTGCCCGCAGGTAGGTTCCAGAATTTGGCGGGGTCAAAATCGGCCGCTGGGTGCGCATCAATGACTTTGCCGCAGCTTTCGCAGTGAAAGTGCACGTGCTCATGCAGGTTCGCACAGTAGCGGGACTGGCCACGCTCCAGCTGAACCTGGCGGATGAGGCCGTGGCTGGTGAGGTGCTCCAGGCAATTGTAAACCGTGGCCAGCGAGATGCTGGGCGAACGCTCCTTCACTTTGGCAAATAGGTCGTAAGCCGTCGGGTGGTCATTGGATTCCGCCAAGGCCTGGAAAACTTCACGCCGATGCGGTGTCAGCCGGGCATCGGTGCCCAGCACGGCCAGACGGCAGTCAAGGCCCGAAGGCTTCGACGAAGAGCGTGGGGAGGGAGTCGCCATAGTTTAGAATTAGAATTGGAATGATTCTAATGTATGGGATACGGCGACAGTTCAAGGGCGGATTCCACCCAATTTCTCTGAGGAGTCCCGAGATGTCGCTGTTAGGTGCCGTGTTGCCTTTCCTTCCATAAGGCGATGGCCTTGATATGAATGCATTCTTCGACTAGTTAAAAACTATGCTGACCCGGTATCTTTTTTACTTTCTCTCTTTCGTTTCAGGAGTGGTATCGGCCGATTCTTTGGAGCGAACCGGAAGCTTAGAGGCGCAAATTTCACGAGATCACGCCCCACTACTTGGGGGCGGGCAAGTTGTTCTCAGCTACGCGGATGTTGTTGAAAAAGTGAGAGATAGTGTAGTGACCGTTTTTGTCACTCAGCAGAAAATTGCTGAGCCTGAGAATTCATCGAGTGAAGGCAATCCGTTTGATCTTTCCCAGAAGAAACGAATGGAGGCAGAGCCGGAAGATGAGGCCTTCAAAGGAAGTGGTAGTGGCGTGATTATTTCGTCTGAAGGATGGATCATCACCAATGCTCACGTGGTGAATCAGGCAGACAAAATCAGTGTTCGGTTGCGCGGGCAGGAGACGGATATCGAGGCACTGGTGGCTGGGATGGATCCAGCTACTGATATTGCGTTGCTTAAGATCCAGCAGCCCACATTGAAAGCAGCGACTTTAGCTGACAGCCTGCGTGTGCGGCCAGGTGATGTGGTTTTAGCGATAGGTAGTCCCTTTGGATTGGAACAGACCATTACGTTGGGCATCATCAGTGCTACGGGTCGTGGTGCTTTGGGTCTGATTGAAGGTGGAATGGAGGATTTTATTCAGACAGATGCGGCGATCAATCCTGGCAACTCAGGTGGGCCCCTCTTGGATGGTCTAGGAAGGGTCGTTGGCATCAACACAGCACGCTACTGGGGCGACAACATAGGCTTTGCGGTACCCGTGAATTTGGTCCTAAAAGTAGCCAGTGATTTGCATCGTTATGGCTGGGTCGTACGTGGATTTTTAGGGGTGCATACTTTGGAGGTCACACCCAAGTTGATTGAAGATCTAAAGCTTCCCAAAAAGGCCAAAGGTGTTCTGGTCAAGAGCGTGGAAACAGGTGAGGCTGCTGACTTAGCGGGATTTAAGGAGGCGGATCTGATTGTCGAAGTCAATGGCCGTAAGGTGGAAAACGGCATGAGATTTCGCTTGGGGCTGGCGAGCTTGCAACCGGGAGACAAAGCGACTTTTGAGGTTCTACGTCAGGGGCAGAAGATTTCACTCCAAGCGATTATGGGAGAGCCGCCAGAGTTAAAAAGACTCCAGGCGGAGAAGGCACAAACGCCCGATGTCGTCGAATGGGCTCCAGGCCTTTGGGTGGCCGAAGCGTCACGCGATTGGAAAATGCGCTTCAAACTGTCACCTCAAGTCGCTGGTTTGATTGTTACCCAAGATCTAAAATCAAAAGATGGCACCACCCAACTAAGAGCAGGTGACCAAATTCTCCTTATCAATGGACAGCCCGCGCAAAACCACGCGCAGGCGAGGAGCCGACTGGCGACCTTAAAGGCGCCAACGTTATTGTTAAAAATCCGCAGTGGCCAGGAAGAACGTTTTATCGCGATTCCGCGCTAACGCTGGCGAATTTGCATCAAAAACCCCTTTCTATTCATGCAGTCCTTTTACCACGCTTTTTTGTTAACTGCCCTCTTGTGGCCCTTGTCTTCGCTAGCTCAAAGTCCGGAGGTACCGCCTGCGGATTGGAAGCTCGAATTTCTGCCGAGAACAGCACCTACGTTGCTAGGGCATCTGGGCGAGCCGGAGATCGGCTCCTTACTGCCTGAGCGCGAGCCGCGAATGGTCTGGCATCCGAGTGGTCGTCTTTTTGTCTCCAACAGTGAAATGTACATTCCTGAGGAAGAGGTAGTGATCCAGGTCTGGAGCACGCCGACACCTACCTTGCCAGCGAAATGCAAAGGGGCCCTCAACGCAGGCGGGGGCTGGGCACTTTCTACGGCAGGGAATCGGCTTTGTGCGCAAGCATATAAACCAACCGAAAAGAGCCCTTACCTAGATTCGGACGAGTATTTGGCGGTGAGTTGTTTTCGCTTCCCAGAAGGCGTCCGAATCTGGAAGCATGCGCTGAAGAAGGAGGAAGAGCTGGTGGCCACTTGTTTCAGCACGGACGACAAGAAAGTTCTCGCTGCTACGCAGCAAGGCACCCTCTGCACGCTTCGTGTGCTGGATGCGGAAACGGGTGTTGAAGAGAGCCGATTGGTGGTGCCCGGTAGCCAGAACCGCTTTCCCTCGCCGGAGTGCTTGGCAGCGATCGGCGATGAATTTGTCATGCTTCTGAAGCCTCAGACTGAAGATGCTCAGATGTTTCAAGTGAAGTTGAATCCACTAAGGTTAGACCCTGGTCCCTTCAAAGGCGTTCTTTTGGACAACATGCGCCGTTTAGTGGTAAGTAAAGACGAGCGTTATTTGGCGATCTTCGGCGGAGAAAACTATGAGGTTTTACAGGCCACCAAAGGAGGTTGGGAGTCTTGCTTGGATGGTCGTGTGCGGGATCTTTGGGCCGATCATGGCAGTTTTCTCACGACGAGTATCTTTTCGCCCGATAGCCGTTGGCTGTTCGTTTCTACTTCGGAAGAAGCCAAGGTGATTGACCTTGCGGCCCAAAAGGTGGTCAAGGAACTGCCGGGAGGAGAGGGAGCTGCTTGGTCACCCGATGGCACAAAAATCCTTGTGATGGAGCATAGCGGCATCGGCGTCTTTGATACGAGCGATTGGAGCTACCGGCCATCCGTTGAAAGTCAGCATGATTGCCCTGTTTTGCAGGTGAAGTTTATACCAGACGGCAAGACTTTGGTTTCGCGTGATCATAATGGCCTCATTGTGTGGGATGTGGAGACACGCAAACCACGGGCTTTACTTCAAGGATCGCGAAAGACCTGTCATTTTGACTCCTTTGTTCTGGCCAATGGTGGGCAAGATATCATTGCGGGAGATGGTTGGGATTACCTGCGGTGGACCTTGCCCTCCGCGGATATCCCACCACCGGGAAGACCTGAGAAAAAGATGGGCACCCTGGCTTTCGGAGGGGTGTTAAACCCAGAGGAGCAACACTCTCACCAGGGACTTTTTGCTGATGTGACGGGCCAGCGCATCATCACGGCGACGACCGAGGGGATCTTGCTCAGGGACCTCTCGAGATTGGGAACGGTGAAGACTTTGTCCTCTTTGCGGGCCAAGAGATTTTCAGCCGATGATCACCTCGTTTTTTTGGATTCAGAGAATGTTTGCGCCCATCATTCCAATGGGGAGGTCTCTCATTTAGACCTCAAATCGGACGAGTTGACAAAACTGGCTGAACACAAGGGTGCAAACTATTCTGGTCTGTGGCTACCAGGAAGGGAGTGCTACGTTTCCATGAGCGGTTCAGCCATCTTGTTTATCCACGCGAAGACGGGGGCTATCACGCAGACTCTCAGGCCAAGACGAGGGGGAGCGTTCTTTAGTCCCACCTTTGATCGGGGGGGACTGGGATTCGCTGTCACCCCAGATGAAAAAATGGCAGCTGTGTATTTGGTGGATCTTAGCAGGTCTCAAAAGTTTGTGAGCCTTTGGGACATTGATAGTGCCCAAATGTTAGCCCTACAGGAACTGCCCGGAATGGATGTGAATTGTTTAGACTTTTCTGCAAACGGGAAAGTTTTAGCGATTGGGCATCAGAACACGGCGATTTCACTCTGGGATGTCAGCAAACTTCTAAGTCTTGCGCCGCCGCCTGAGCTGCCAGCCCGCACTTCTACAGGTTCTAGGCAGAATTTGCAGCTAAGTGTCGTGACCGAGGGGCCGATGGAGCCTCTACCCGATGCAGACGGTCATCAATGGTCCTTTCATGCAGATGGCTCCTGCTCTGTGGCCGAAAGATTGCCTTCATTTGGCAGCCTCAAGGTCAATGGGAAGCCCTTTGTGAGTCGAGCCGTTGCATACCTGAAAAAGGTAGGCAATGAAAAGGTCGCCACTCCCTTTTCGCTGGATCGCCAAGGTGAAATAGAAGGTGAAGGAGTGTGGGTGAATCGGCACCTAGGTTTGCACTCCCTATTCATGACCACTGGGACCGTCGTGCATGCGGTGGATGGCTTTACCAACACGACTGATAGGACAGCGAAGGTCGACATCAGTTTTGAGATCCAATACCCTGGAGATAGTCAGGGTATCATGACCGCGGCAGAGACGCCTCTGAAGATTCCGCAAGATGGTCAGTTTTCTTTGGGAGCGAATGATCGTTGGCTGGCCCCTACAGATTCAGGCAAAGTGGGAGAGACACTGGTGGCCACTCGTATTCAGGCTTTGGTCAAAAAGGAATCACCCCGTATGCACTGGCACATGGTGGATAAAAAACTTCAGGTCATCTATTCGGCCGAGATTCCACCGGGTGAGACACGTTGGTTGATCCATGGGGTGACCTTGGTGAAGCGTTACGCCGAAGGGACGATCAACGCCATCACGGGATTTCCTGATCATGCCGACGTTGGCCATTACGTACCAGCAGGTAATGAATCGCAGGGCCTGAATTTTGGCCGACCCGATTTGTGGAATCCAGAGCATCAAAAAGGCCCATTACCCTCGACTATGGTGTGGTCCTCGGCTGATCCTAAACCTAAGCCGGAAAGTGATGGTCTAGGACTGACCTGGGAAATGCAATATGATCATGGTCGGTACGGGGAACTGGGGGCAACATCCGTGAATCAAATTTGGTTCGATGGACACCCTGCTCGAATGACTGTAGGCCAAAGTTTGTTGCATGCTCATTCCAAGGGTCAATTGGTAATACCCCCGTCAATTGGGCTCTATGACCCGTTGTCCAAAATTAGCGTGTATCGCAAAGATCAAAATCTAGAAGGTGGTATTGCAACCGTGTGGCAAGACCGATTCTACCATGCAGGGCAGGAAGCACAGACCGTGCGTGTCAGCTACGTTACCACCTTTCGGTCCCCCGTGATTGAAGTGTGGGATGCGAAAGGCCAAAAACATTCGGTGGCTGATTTTAAAGGCAGCGCCTTAGGGCTCGGTGGAGCCAGTGCTTTTGTTTTGGAAGGCGAGCAGCAGCCTGCGACTCTTTTGGCCTTTCATCGCGAGGGCGCGGCCATTTGTCCCACAGTCCGCTGGCTTGGACCCCGAGCGATTGCGCTAGATTATGAATTTCGCCTGGAACCCAAAGTGCCTGTAACACTCCTCCATGGGGCCTGCCAGCGACCTCTAAAAGCCTTTGGTGGTGCTCTTCCCGCGTTCGCGGATTGGTTGCCCTTAAAGCTGCTACCTTCCCCTTCAGCGCCTAGTTCAAAGACAGGTCAAATTGCTGTACAGCCCGTCTCGATTTTGAATTATGTAGTGGATCCATCCCCATGACTCGCATTCAATCTGACGATCTTCCCTGGACCTCGCAAAATTCACCCCAGGGGAAGTATGGCGTGCGCCGTCGTTCCCTTTCTCAGGCGACGGGTGGGGCAAAGGATACGGGTACCTGGGGCGGTGGGCATCCGTTTGAGGTGGAAATCCACCGGGTGCCTCCGGGTAAGGTGAATTTCCCTTTTCATGAGCACTCAGCTCAGTGGGAGGCATACTACATTTTGTCTGGCTTTGGCGTTGTGCGGAGCCCAAAGGGCAAAGAGGTCATCCAGGCGGGAGATTACCTGGTGTTTCCTCCTGGAGAGGCGCACCAGATCCACAATCACGGTGAGGAAGACCTCACCTTCATGGTCATCGCGGATCAGCCGCAAGCAGACATCATACACTATCCTGAATCGGGCAAGTGGCTGATGAAGCCGCAGAAGAAGTGCTTCCAGATGAATGAGGTGGAGTACTTTGCTGGGGAGGAATAGGCGCGGGCGGCTCAGAGGCCTTGGCCTTTTTGAATGGCGTTGGGGCTGGGTTTGGCACTCGTCCAATTCGAAAGCCCCGCGTTTTCTCGGGTGGACTGCTTGGCTTCCTTCTTCTCCGGTTCAGAGGCCAGATCAGACGAGGAAGAACTGCCGCCTAACTGAGGCTGCGGGCGGGCAGCGCCAAGAACGATGCCAGAGCGTGCGGGTCTTTGCTGCTGCCCCCTATCGAGATCGCTGGGATCCGCAGCTAGCAGATCCGCCTGCAACTCGGCATTGGCGGCATCAGCCCGGAGGGCCGTTTGAAGCTGGGGCTGATCCATCTTCTGCTGGAGTGTTTCCAGCCGCGCGCCTGAAACGCGTAGGGTCACTTCGTGATCGGCTTTTTCTTCTTTAAGGTCCTTGGCTTCCTGCTGTAAGCCTTCCAAATCCAGCAAAAGGTCTGCTTCTTTCAAGGGACTAAGATGGGGGTCCGAGAGCGCTTCGTGACAAGCAAGTGCTGCGGAGCTATTGACTTCCAATTTGGCATCGAGTTCCGCAATCGCTTGTTTAGCGGGAGCGATCTCGAGTTTCTCGATAAGAGCGGCTTCAAAAACGGCACGTTCTGTATCCACCGAGTTGCCACCGACAGCTTCGTCAGCCAGGTTTTTGGCCAAATTTTTCAGATTGTCTGTGTAGTCCTTCCCTTTGTAAGTGGTGTCATTTTGGGCTGCTATCAGCGCATCGAAAGTATCTTGGCTGAACCTGGCTTGATTCGGAGTGACCAGACCCTTCATGACTTCTTCGGCAAAGGCAGTCTGTCGCAGTTCTTGGTGGTGGTTCGCCTGAATCATGGCCGCAGAGTTGTGTCCCATGGCTTGAGCCCTTTCATACTTCGCGTGGTTGAGTTGAGCTCCAAGCTCGCTCACTTCCGATTTACGCTGCCAGCCAGCCGTGTTCTTTTCGTTCTGAAGTGCCTCTCTCAGGCTCGTAGCCTGTTGCTTGTGTTGCTCGCCTTCCTGCCCTTTGGCCCGACCATAGGCATTCCATTCATTCGCTTTTTCCACGTGCACATTTGAGGCGTCTGCGGCCTTCATCATTCTCTCGGACGCCTCTCGGATTTGTTCTGCTGTGGGGGTGATTTGCAGATCTTGAGCTGTCTTCATCAGCACATTCTGCATTTGGGCGGGGGTGATTTTTTGATTCTCGATGTTACCCTTCAAATAATGGGTCACGTTGTCAGTGCTCGCTTGAAGCCAGTTTTTAAATTCTTGTTCGGTAGCCATGGGAGAAGATCAGATGAGCTACCAATACCCGTTTTTGCAGAAGATGTGACAGCTCCGATATAAACAAAAAACGCAGTCCCTTTCGAGACTGCGTCGTTTTGAAATGCTGGAGCAGGCCCTTACTGTTGCGGGGCAGGAACAGCAGGTTTCACCTCTTCGGTGGGAGTTGCTGGAACCGGGGTCGGGGTTGCGGCGGGAGCAGGGAGGGTCGTGATGACGGAGCTGCCGGGAGCGGGTGTGCCTGCGGCAGGTGGGGTATCGGGGCCAGGGCCATTGGGATCATCAGGGGCCAGGGTGGTGGCGGCTTTGACGGCGGCCTCATTGGCCTTGGCTTTGGCTGCGGCTAGTTTGGCGGCGTTGGCTTTGGCCTTAGCGTTAGACTGCTTGATGTAGGTGGCATAGTCTGGACCGCTGCCGACGATGGTCACGGGCGTGCCGACGGAGACGTTTTTGAAGATGGTGCCAGCAAATTTGGACGGTAGGCGGATGCAACCGTGGGAAGCACGGCGGCCAGGGCGCGGGATCGGGCCGATGTGCATGCCCACACCATCGCCAGTGAGGCGCATGAAGTAGGTCATTTTCGCGGCTTCAAAACGGCCTCCAGGGGGCAGCAGATCGCGGCCTTGTTTAAAGTCAGAGTTCACCAGCTTGCCATTGGCATCGTAGCCCTTGCCATAAAGATTGGAGACTTTGTCGGCGACCTTCTCCATGATTTTGAATTCGCCCGTGGGGGTGGGGAAGCTGGTGATGCCGGTGGCCACGTAGGTCCAGCCTATTTGGTCTTCGCCGTTGTAGAGATAGGCTTTCTGCTCATCCACATTGATCTTGATGGAGGAGATGCTTTTGCCTTCGCCCTGCCATTCGAAGAGGCCCGTGGGCTTTTTGGCAGGCTCGACCACCGGCGGTGGAGGGGCCGTGGGAGTCTTGCAAGAAGATAGCCAAAAAGAGGCTGCCAGGACGGAGGTCTGGGCAGCGATTCGCAGGATGCGGGTGGAAACCATAATCAAGATTCTACGCGCAGCTCCCGCCGCACTCAAGGATCAGCATGATTTGTCGTAGATTTCGAGCAATTCGCCCGGTGTTGAAATCACGTAGGTGGCTCCATGTTCGGTCAGCTCCGCGACGGAGCGAAAGCCCCAGTCCACGCCGATGCCGACCATGCCGGAGCTTTTGGCAAAGGCCATGTCAATGCCGGAGTCTCCCACGTAGGCGCACTCCTCCGGGCGCAGTCCCAAGATAGTAGCGGCCTCGTGGGCCCCTGCGGGGTCGGGTTTGCGGGGCACCTCAGCCCTCTGGCCCAGGATCAGTTCAAAGCAGTCGCTGCCAAAAAAGTGCTCCGTCATGGGAACGGTGAAGCGATGGGCTTTGTTGGAGATGACGCCGAGCTTGAGGCCTTTCGCCTTCAAGGCCGCGAGGACCTCGACGATATGCGGATAAGGCTGTGTCTGTTCCTGCCAGTGGATGTCATAAAAGGCGCGATATTCCTCGGTGCAGAGGCGGATCATTTCCTCACTGCGGGCGGTTTCTGGAAGAGCACGTTCGACCAGTTTCTCCATGCCATCTCCCACCATTTGTTTGAAGATGCCCGCATCTTTGCAAAGAGGGTAGCCGCGAGCTTCGAGCATGCGATTGATAGACGCCGCGATGTCTGCCAGGGAGTCAATGAGGGTGCCGTCGAGGTCGAAGATAAAGGCTTTCAGCATGTCTCTGTGAGATGGCGCGGGATGCGGGGTACTTCAAGGATTGTCACAGGCCAGATTTTGTCTCTGCCGCGCCGCTGACGGGCATGGGTGTGGCAATTTTCCAGACAGCAGGTTTCCCCTTTTGCTGCTGCGCCAACCAGTTGAGCGAAGGCGTGTAGAGGATCTCATGCCCCCCTTCAAAAAGGGTCACACGTGCGTTGGCGGAAGTCTTGCGAAACAGGACGACCTTGCTGCCATACAGCGGGTCGGCCTCGGGTGCGGGCCAAGTGGTGGGCCTTTGCTGGGTGTCATAGTACGCACGAATTTCCGTCTCCGGCAGGGGGGAGTCCACCACCCGATTGAAGGCTAACAAACTATGCCGAAAAGGAACGCTGCCGGTTCGGCCATCATGAATGCCGTGATTCAGGTCCAGCGGCACGTCTTTGGCTCTCGCGAGATGCGTGAGGGGAGAGCGCTGGGCAGCCTGCGTGAGCAAAGCTCCAACAGGTGCTCCGCCGAGCGCCAGCTCAATGTGACGCGCATAGTTGTCAGGCACGCCATTTTTTGAATGCTCAGTGTGCCAAGCGGTGATGTCACTGATGCCGCACCAGGCGGAGACACCGGCCCAGATTTCGGGATGCCTGCCTGCCATCTGCATGGCCATGTGGCCGCCGCCGCTGACGCCGATGAGGTAGATGCGGCTGGCATCCACATGCTGAGTTTTTTGCAGATGGGCTACGGCATCTACCACATCCTGCACGGCCAGGTCACTGCCCATAGCTGCGGGGGTTTGATTGGGTCCGCGAAAATTGGGATACACAAAGTGCCAGCCTTGATCCATGCACCACTGCGCATACACACGTCCATTGGCAGCCTGCTGATAATCCCCGCTCCAGGTATGCAGACCGACTAAAAGCGGGCGTGCTTCTTGAGTGGTGGGAGACCAGGTCAAAGCTGGCTGGGGCGACTGATCCGCAGTGCTGGAAATCTGGATCACAGCCACTTCAGCCTGCCAGCCGGGTAATGCCGAATGAGCCTGGTAAAGGGAGCCTCCGATGAGGACGGAACAAAGAGCGATGAAGCGCGTCATGGAGAGTAAGGTGACGAGGGAGATAAGGTCTTCAAGGCTGGAACATCTTCCCTGTCAGTAAGTTTGCGAGTGAGTATCAAATTCAGCCTAACATTATCTTTTGATCATGTTGCAACATCTCATTGCCACATTGCGTTAATTGTTGTTAGATAACTAAGTAGTTATATTCATGAAACTGCCACACCGCATTCTTGCCAGCCTCTTGCTGATGGCCTATGCCATCACAGGCACGGCGATCATGCCTGCGGTGATGGTGATGATGGCGAATCTGGATGGGAGCCATGGTGTGCAAGTTCAGGAGTCTGAAACAGGCACCCAACTCGTCTTGCGGCACTCTGCCGGGCACTACACGCCTCGAGTGGAAGACCACTCGGAGAATTTGGCTCGTGTGCTTGTGAGCATGAGCGCGTCTGATTCACATGGCGATCATAGTTTGGTCTCCGCTCATGTAAAAGGCAGCATCACTTCCGCTCGTGATCTATTGGAGTTGATAGTCAAAAGCACACCCGCGCTGAACTACACAGCGACAGCGTGTTTGATTATTTCAGTCCCTTCTCCGGTGCGGCATGATCCGCTACCGTTTTACCTCTCGGCTGAGAGGGGTCTGCCAAAGAGCAGGCCTGTGCTGGCAACGGTCCAGCTATTGATTTGAGCCAAGTCATAAGTGCGTTCAATCAGGTCTTATAGCCTGATCTATTCCGCATAGTTCGTTAGGCTCCTTACTCGCCGGTATCCCTGTGGCCAAATTTCTCCGGGGCCACAGCATGGGAAGTCCATGCCTGCAGCCCGTCCGGCCGCTGCCCGCCTTCATCATTTGCTTTCTGTTCTCATGAAAATTTTGTTTTTTCACATGGCTGTTTGGTTACTCGCCATAGCACCTCATCTCTCGGCTTTAACGCCTGTCTTAACCTCCAACGATCTCGCTGCGGAGGCGCTGGAAAAGAACCCGGAAGTCCGCTTCTATGAAGCCGAAATAGCCGCAGCGCGTGGTGGACGCCAGTCGGCTGCACAGCGGGCAAATCCAGAGCTTTCCATGGAGCTCGGGGGCATGAGCCTCGCCAGTCAAAAGGAGGGGCTGGTCTGGCGGGCTCAGATCGCCCAAGTGTTTGATTTTCCAGGGCGCATGGCTTTGCGTAAAGCCATTGCTGAGCGGGATATCACCTTGGCGGAATTGGGGCTGCAGCAGTTCAAATCTCAGTTGGTCAATCAAGTGCGGGCCTTGAGTGGAGATGTGGTGTTGCTTCAGCGTAAAGAGCAGGCAGCCCGGGCGGTAAGAGAGAGGCTGGAGGCTTTGATCGAAGTCCTCGTGCAGAGAGATGCGGGATCTGTGAGTGCCTTGCTAGAGAGGCGCATTCTTGAGGCGGCCTTGTTGACGAGTGATCGTACATTGACGGATGCAGCCAAGCAGGCACAGGAGTCCAGTGCAGCGCTCAATGTCCTGTGTGGTCGCCCACCTGAGGCGGCTCTGGCGCTGGTAGATCCATCTGCTCTTTTTCCCCAGGTGCCAGGTCTTGAAAAGCTGAAGGAGCAAGCGGCACGGAGCAATTTCGATCTTCAACAGAAGCGCCTTCAGGTGGCGAAGCAGGGGCTGAAGGTGGACCTGACGAAGTCGGAACGCTGGGGGAACATCAGCTTTGGTCCTTACATGGCGGGCCAGCATGCGGGGGGCACACAGATCGAAGGGGGATTTGCTTTTTCCATTCCCCTGCCCCTCTGGAATAAGAACAAAGGAAACGTCGCCACGGAACAGGCGCGCACGCTTCAGGCGGAGGCTCTTTTGCTGGCCACGCTCAGGGACCTGGAGAGAGATCTCGCCATAGCTCGCTCCGCGTATCTGGCGGAGTTGGCAGCGCTGGATCATTGGCGGCCTGAAAGCGAAAAACAATTCCAAGAAGCTGCCATTGAGGCGGACCGGCACTTTCGCCTCGGCGCTGTACCTGCTGCGACTTATGTCGAGATGCAGCGTGGTTACCTGGATGCCATGGACGCCCTGATCGAAGGACGACGCAATGCCTGGAAGCACCGCATGGAGGTGGAGCGGCTGACCGGAGCGCCTCTAGCACAGAAAAGCGAGTCTCCCCGTGTGGCCAAAGAAGGATGATTTTGACCTAACCAAAGATCATGAAAAATTTTGACGATTTCACAGGTGATCCTCAGCAGAGCTGCCTTTTGCTACTCTCGCGGGCCGTGGCGGGGGATATGGAGGCAGCGACCTTGCTGTACCCACGCAGTGTTCCCTCACTTTGTGCATGGTTAGCCCAGCGCCTGCCCCATCCGTTAGCGGAAGAGGTCGCGCATGATACCTTGCTAAAAATCTTGCGCACTGGCGTGCAGCCTCCGCAGGGAGAGTCCTTTCTGAGTTGGCTTCATTCCGTGGCGTGGCAACTGGCTGTGCAGCGGCTTCGGGAAGAGAGAGAACGGATGCAAAAGGAGCAGGAGTTCGGGCAGCATCTCCAGTTGATGAATGTCCCTGCGGCGGAGCCTGTGGAGCAGATGAAAGTGCTGGCAGCTTCCCTAGCGGCCTTGCCTCAGCGTCACCGCAAATTACTGCGGCTCTATTACTTCCAGAAACAGACCAGTAAAGCCATCGCCAAGGCGCAAGGCCGCACGCGCAGTGCGGTGGCGGTGCAGATTCACCGCATCTGTGAGCAGTTGCGTCATGAGACGAAATCCGCACTGCACCGCACCTTTCAAAGTCCCTTGCCTGGTTCCTCTCAGTTCAACTGAGCCGTGAGAACCTCCTCTCCATCCCTGGAATTATGATCACTTCCATTCTCGAATTCTCACTTAAAAATCGCTTTCTCGTCATCATGGGGGCCTTGCTGCTCTTGGCTGCCGGGATCTTTTCCGCGCTGCATCTGCCCGTGGATGCCGTGCCAGACATCACCAACACTCAAGTCCAGGTGAATACGGCGGTGCCTGGACTGGCTCCCGAGGAGACGGAAAAACTCGTGACGTATCCTTTGGAGCTGGCACTCGCCGGTATCCAAGGGGTGGAAGAGTTTCGCTCGCTCACAAAGTCAGGACTTTCGCAGGTCACGCTGGTTTTTCGCGATGGCACAGATATCTTCCGGGCACGGCAGCTCGTCAGTGAGCGTCTCGTGCAGGTGGAATTACCGCCGGGTCTCAGTCCGCAGATGTCGCCCATCAGCACTGGCTTAGGTGAGATCCTTTACTACACCCTGGATTTTCAAAAGGAGGCCCCGGCTCGTAAGCAACCCAGAGAGCGCCAGCTCATGGAGTTAAGGGAAGCTCATGACTACATCGTGAAGCCTTTCCTCCGTACGGTACCGGGCGTGGCGGAGATCAACAGCAGTGGCGGTTATGAAAGACAGTTGGTGGTGCTGCCAAAGCCTGAATCGCTGGCACAGGCAGGTCTAACCTTCAGTGAGTTGGCAGTCATCATCGGTCAGAATGTGGACAATGCCGGCGGCGGTGTGATCGAGCGTGGCACAGACCGCATGCTCATCCGCGGCGTGACGAAGGTGGCCAGCGCCGATGACATTGCCAACCTGCCTGTGAAGTTTGCAGCGGGGGTGGAACCCATCCGCGTAAAAGACCTCGCAGAGGTGAGCATCGGTAGCAATGTGCGCACTGGCTGTGCAGTCGAGAACGGGGAAGAAGCTGTGCTGGGGACGGTGATGATGCTGGTGGGGGAAAACAGCCGCATCATCAGCAAGCGGGTGGAAGAAAAACTAGCCGAATTGCAAAAGAAACTGCCTTCAGGGCTAGAGTTGCGAATTCAGTATGCGCGCAGCGAGGTGGTGGACCGCACGATTGATACGGTGAAGCACAACTTGTTTGAAGGGGCTATTCTCGTCATTGGTGTATTGCTCTTTTTGTTAGGCAACTGGCGTGCGGCCCTTATCGTGGCGCTTGCCATTCCACTGTCGTTCTTGTTCGCACTCATCGGCATGACCTTTGGGGGAGTCTCCGGGAATCTGATGTCACTCGGAGCGGTGGATTTCGGTCTCATCATTGATGGGGCGGTCGTGATGGTGGAAAACATCGTGCGTGTGTTGGGAGAAAAGCAGCATTCCCTGGGCCGGCGATTGACGGCGAAGGAGCGCTTGGCCGCTGTGAGGGAGGCAGGGCAGCAGGTGGGGAGCCCCATGTTCTTTGGGGTGCTCATCATCACTCTGGTTTACTTGCCCATCCTGGCATTGACCGGAATCGAGGGGAAAATGTTTCATCCCATGGCCATCACGGTGATGCTGGCTCTGGGCGGCGCCTTGGTCTTGTCTTTAACGCTGATGCCTGCGCTTTGTTCCCTGCTGCTCAGCGGTCATATCTCTGAGAAGGATAACTTCTTCATGCGCGGAGCCAAGGCCGCCTACGCACCGCTGCTGGGGTTGGCTTGGAAAACGCGCTGGGGAGTGGTGGCTGCTGTTCTGGTGCTGCTGGGGGGCACAGGTCTCATATTCATGAGCTTAAAGCAGGAGTTCGTCCCTACCCTCAATGAAGGTTCTTGGACAGCCATGGTTTACCAGCCGGCTAATACCAGCCTTAAAACTTCCCTGGAGCGCTGCATCAAAACGCAGCAATACCTCATCAACAAAGTGCCTGAAGTCACCCGCACTTTTGCCCGTGTGGGCACCAGTGAAGTGGCCACAGACCCGATGTCTCCGGGAGAATATGACCTCTACGTCTTTTACAAACCGCAGTCTGAATGGCGTCAAGAAAAGGGACAACCCGTGAGCCGAGACCGCCTGGCGGAACTCCTTCGTGAGGAACTGGCCAGGGAGGTGCCAGAACAAGACTATGATTTTGCCCAGCCTATCCAAATGCGTTTCAACGAGATGCTGGAAGGTTCCCGAGCGGATTTGGCCGTGCGCATTTTTGGTGAGGATTACGACAGGATGGAAAAGATCGGCGGGCAGGTGAAGGCGCTGCTGGAGGGGCTGCCCGGCACAAACAATGCGGAGTTTGAGACCCAGGGGCGGGTGCCTGTGCTGGAGATCCAGGTGGATCGTGCAGCGATGCTGAAGTTCAATGTCGAAGCGGCGGAAGTGAATGCGGCCATCACCACTGCCATGGCTGGGCATACGGCAGGCACGCTCATGGAGAATAATCGTCGTCGCAGCATCGTGGTGCGACTGCCAGAATCTCTGCGCAATAATCCGGAGGTGATGAAGGCCCTCCCTGTGCGCACGCAGGATGGCGGCTTGATCGCGCTGGGGCGCTTGGCCAGCTTCGTGGAGGTGCCTCAAGTGGATGCCATCGGTCGTGAAGAGGGCCACCGCCGAGTGGGTCTGAATGTGGATTTGGCAGGGGGGACCGACTCGGAGGCCTATGTGACTTTGGCGCGTCAAAAGATCGCAGAAACGATGCAGATACCTGAGGGTTACCGAATTGATTTTGGAGGGCAGTTTGAGCACTTGCAGGAGGCCCGCGCACGGCTGGCCATTGTGGTGCCACTGGCTCTGGTGCTGATCTTCGTGCTTATCCACGCCACGTTTAAAAGCGTGATGCAGACGCTCATCATCTATACCGGCATTCCTCTCGCGATCACGGGTGGTGTTTTGGCTTTATGGTTGCGGGGTTTGCCGTTCAGCATCAGTGCGGCTATTGGTTTCATCGCACTGTGTGGGGTGGCAGTATTGAATGGCGTGGTGTTGATCAGTTGCTTCAACCAACTGCGCCATGAGGGCCGCAGCGCAGAAGCTGCTGTGGCGGAAGGCAGCCTGCAAAGACTGCGTCCCGTGCTCATGACGGCTCTGGTGGCCAGCTTGGGTTTTATACCGATGGCCTTAAGTGAGGGAGCGGGTGCCGAGGTGCAGCGGCCGCTCGCGACGGTGGTTATCGGCGGCATCGTCAGTAGCACTTTCCTCACCTTATTCCTGCTGCCTCTCCTTTATCGGTGGGGAATGAAGGACCAGCCCGCTGCACGTCATTCCACACAGCCCGCAGAGGTGCTCGCATTATCTCTAGTGCATGCGCCGTGAGTCAGACACACCTTAATTTTTTCCCATCATGTGCACTCCTCCTTCTGCATCGCCAGACTCCTCTTGGAAGTCCTTTCTTCGAAAGCCTGGCATGAGAAAACCTCTCGCTTTGGCACCCTTGCTTTTGCCTTCCTTGGCAGTGGAGGCCGCAGAGCGTTTGAAGTTCGATACCAGTTACCAGATCTATGATGAATCCAATGGCCGGATCAATGTGGAGTCGTGGTATTTCCGGGGGGAGATGTACCTCACGGATCAGACCGTCTTTCGGTACCAGTTTTTGTCAGATGCCATCAGTGGGGCTTCACCCACTGGGGCATTGCCGGGGGGGTGCAGCCTTTCCTGGCGGACCTGGAAGATGTGCGCAATGGCATCCTCGGTGCGTTATCCCAGCAGATCGGTGATCACCGCGTGGAACTGGAGTTATCTCGCAGCAAAGAGAGTGACTACCTCTCGAATGGAATATCCTTGAGCGACCGCTGGGAACTGAATCAGAAAAATACCACCTTGGCGTTTGGGTTCAATTATTTGGACGATTCGGTGAAGGTCTTCGGCCTCGAAGACCAAACGAAACGAAGTTATGACCTTTTCATGGGCCTCACCCAGTTGCTGGATAAAAACACCATCTTGGCGGCCAATCTCACTGTCGGTTATAGCGAAGGTTACCTGAACGATCCGTATAAAGCCATTCAAAGAACGGACATCGTTTCATTGCCAGATGGTGCGGGCGGAATGATAGACATTCCCACAGTCAATTTATACCGGGAGAACCGACCCGACAGCCGGCTGCGGGGTGTTTTGCAAATGCAGGGCACGCATTACTTTGACAAAGTGCAGGCTGCCCTGGATGCCACGTTGCGACTGTCTCAGGATGACTACGGCGTCTTCTCACAGAGTCTTCAGGTGGAGTGGCGGCAAGGTCTGTGGGACCGGCTGGAGGTCACACCTTTCTGCCGATACTATCGCCAAAACGCGGCAGATTTTTTTTATCGGACCTTGGATGAGGTGCCGAACGCCACGCCTGAAGAATACCCTGCGGGAAAGGGGCCTCACTACTCGGCAGACTATCGTCTTTCCTCGATGAACACACTGAGTCTAGGCATCAAGACACGTTATCGGCTGACGGAAAACATCGCCCTTTCCGCAGCCTATGAGCATTACGACATGAGTGGCTGGGGCGCTCACCAAGCCCCCGCAGCGGCCTACCCCACGGCCAATATCTGGACCTTTGGTGTGAACATCCAATTTTAAACACGATCATGTCTAAAGCCGCATCATCCACACCTGCCGTCATCCCTCCAGATAGCCGAGGCGTGCGCAGCCTAGCCTTCAAGGCGATGGGCACCGCCTGTGTCATCCAGTTTCGCTGCGAGGACCAGAAAGCGGCCCTGAAGTTCCTAGCAGAAGCGCTGGGCTGGTTAGGCGAATTTGAAGCCAAGTTTTCGCGTTTTCGACCGGACTCGCTGCTATCACAAATCAATCAGGCGGCCGGGCAGCGCTGGGTCGAAATTGATGCGGAGATGGAGCAGATGCTCGACATGGGTGAGGCCATGCACCGCCTAACAGAAGGTTTGCTCGATCCCGCCATGCTGCCGCTGATCCAGCTCTGGGATTGGAAGAAAGTGCATGAGCGGCTGCCGCTGGAGGCTGAAGTGCAGAAGGCCCTCACCTTGTCCAACTGGAAAGAAGTGGAGCGCAAGCCTGGGAAGATCTACCTCCCCAGAACGGGCATGGGCCTCGACTTCGGAGGTTTTGGCAAAGAGCATGCGGTGGATCAAGTCATCGCCATCGCTCGTCGCCACGGCATCGTGGATATCCTGGTGGATCTGGGGCGTGACATTCTGGCCTTGGGCGGGAATGGGCAGCATCCGTTCTGGCATGTAGGCATTCAGGATGGCGTGCAGACGGACCGCTGCATCGGAGGTCTTGCCGTCTCAGGTTATGCCGTGTGCGCATCAGGCGACTATGCCCGGCGCTTTGAGCACGGAGGCGTGCGCTATGGCCATATCCTAGACCGCCGTACGGGATGGCCTGTGCGCCATGGGCTGCGTGCGGTGACGGTGGTGGCACCCACTTCCCTCATCGCCGGCATTTACTCCACCTGTGTCTTTGTGCTGGGGCGAAAGGAGGGTCTCCAGTTCGCAGAAAGCGCCCCAGGTGTGGAGGCCTGTCTGCAGGGGGAGCAGGGAGTCACAGCCACCCGTCATTTTCGTCAGTATCAAGTCCAGTCAGCTTAACTCAAACACCCAACCTTAGTCATCCTATGAAATACATCGTCACTCTTATCAGCACCCTGTGTCTCGGCCTAACCATGAGCTTTGCAGGCGAACCCGCCACGGGCTCAACCCTGCCGGACCTCAAAAGTCTATTGCCCAGCGCAACGCTGCCTAAAACAGCGGGAAAAGTCGTCCTGGTCGATTTCTGGGCCTCCTGGTGCGCGCCATGCAAAGCATCCTTTTCTACGATGGCTCGCCTGCACGATACCTATGCTAAGAAAGGTCTCGTCATCATCGGCATCGGGGTAGATGAAGAAGCGGAAAAGTACCAGGCCTTTGCCGCGAAGAACCCCGTAGGTTTCGCCCTGGTTCACGACACTCAGCAGAAGGCGGCCGCCTTTTTTAATCCGCCCACCATGCCGACTAGCTACCTCGTCGGGCGAGATGGCAAAATCCGCCACATCCATAAGGGCTTCAAAGGCGCAAAGACGGAAGCCGAATACGTGAAAGAGATCGAGGAACTGCTCGCCCAATAAACCCTCACTTCCCTGATCCAGATGAAACCTCGTTTACTTTTCTTAGCGGTCACTGTGGCCGCCACCTTGAGCAGTTGCTCCAGCCACCTGGTGCGCGTGAGGCCTTTTGAGAGGGGAAACCTTGCCAATCCTCTGATGAGCCCAGAGCGCGATACGCTGTTTCTGGCGATGACCAATCATGCCTACTTTTCTCGCGAGGCCAGTTACGGCGGCGGTGGGGTAGGTGGCGGCGGCTGCGGATGCAATTAACCCTGACAGATCTTTTTCCCTTCAAAATCCAAGTCTTATGAATCTCTTTTCCGTGATCGATAAGTTCAAGAAACCCTTTTCCAGATACAGCTCATTGCTGCTCCTGTTTCAGCGTTCGCCGATTGTGCAGATGCTTTTCCCAGAGGCCAAGTTACTGACTTCAGCAGCCTTTGTGGATACGACGAAGTTCGTCATTACCAGTGTGGTCGGGCTGGGGGCTTTTGACAGTGTGGCAGGGGCCACCTCCGTCAGCCAAGTGGCCCCTTCCGCAGGCTCTGCCACCGTGCCAGTGACGGCAGGAACCAATCTCGCAGGGGTCTTTCAGATCGTGGGTGGTGGTGGGCACACCCCTCAGTCGTGGTCTGTTTCCAGCGGCACTTTGCCGAGTGGCCTAACGCTCGCGAATGCTAAAAGTAAAACGACCACGCTGACAGGGACGACGACCCAGACAGGCAACCATGTGGTCACCATTCGAGGGTGGGAAAATGCCAACTTCAGCGGGCGATCTGCGCAGGCCAGCTTTACTCTGCAAGTCTCTGCCGGTGCAGGCGCTGCCATTGGCACGCACCCGGCCTCGACTACCATCAGCAGCGGCAGCACAGCCACTTTAACCGTTTCGGCAACCGGTGGCGCACCGTTGACTTATCAATGGTATGAAGGGGCCAGTGGTGTCACCACCCAACCCGTAGGGACGAATGCGGCAAGCTTCACCACCCCGAATCTCACGGCGACGAAGAGTTACTGGGTCAAAGTAAGCAACGCGGCAAACCCTGGTGGGGCACAGTCAAATACGGCCACAGTCACTGTGCTGCAGCCAGCAGCCATCGCGGAGCAACCTGTTTCAACTCAGGTCAACAGCGGGCAAAGCACGACCCTCTCTGTGGTAGCCACTGGGGATGGCCCTCTAACTTACCAGTGGTATCAGGGTGTGAGTGGGCTCATCACCACCCCAGTCGGTACCAATGCCGCCTCCTTCACCACCCCGAGCTTGCTTACCAGCACCAGCTATTGGGTGAGAGTGAGTAACGCCGCCTTGCCTGGCGGAGTAGATTCCAGCACGGTCACGGTATCCGTTACGGCTCCGGCGGAGCCGACGATTTTGACAGCCTCCACTTTGGCCACCGGTTTCGTGGGCAACATCTACAGCACGTCTTTGAGCGTCATCGGCGGGACGGGTCCCTACACTTGGCGCGTCAGTGAGGGCGTCTTGCCAGCAGGTCTAACGTTGAGTGATCAAGGCCTGTTATCTGGCACGCCGCAATCTTCCAGCCGCAACAGCTTCACCGTGGAGGTGGCTGATGTGCAGGCACGGGTCGCGACCAAAGTTTTCACGCTTCCGTTGACGGATCTCGTCATCCGCACGGCTGTGCTACCCACGGCTGTTCAAGGGGTGGCGTTTTCTCACAGCTTGCAGCACACCGGCGGGACGGGTCCCTACACCTGGGAGATCGCCTCGGGCGCACCGCCAGCAGGCATCACGCTCAGCCCAGCCGGCGTGTTGTCGGGAATACCCACAGCGTCAGGCAGTGCCACCTTCACCGTGCGTTTGACGGATGGCAGTCCGGTGGTTCTTGTGAAATCGCTGACGTTGCCCGTTTCTGCCACTTATCTGGCTCCGATCGTGGATCCGGTGGCGTTTTCTCCCACCACCTTGGGTGCCTTGGTCAATCAGATCGTGACGGCTTCAAACTACCCCAAAACTTTTGCCATTACCGGGCTGCCGAAGGGCCTCACTTTTGTGCCTAGCACGGGTGTCATCAAAGGCCGTGCCACGGTGCCGGGGCGCTATGAGGTGCAAGTGCGTGCTAGCAATGCGGGTGGGGTGAGTGCGGTAGTCGTAGCACCGTGGGTGGTGAATGCTTTGGACGTACATCAGGTCGGGAACTTTACGGGTTTGATCAAGCGTGAAGCGGGAGCTAATAAAGGTCTAGGCGGTACCTTCTCCCTCACCACCACCTCCCTGGGGGCTTATACCTTGAAGGTCACCGGGGCCCTTCCCACCAGTGGTGCAGCAGCAGCAGGCATGGCCTATTCAGCGAAGGGTTTCTTGAATGCCTCCGCGCCTCATATCTCGGTGGTTCTAGGTGGGCAGACGCTTACCCTCAATCTGGAAGCTGGCACAGGTGAAGTGACGGGCCAGCTTGGTGCTGCGGCGGTGAATGGCTGGCGCAATGCCTGGCATGTGCGAGACCAGCCCGCGACCGCTTATGTGGGTTACTACAGTCTGGCCTTGGACCTTCAAGAAGCGAGGGATCGGAGTTCGCTCACCATCCCTCACGGCACAGGGTTTGCCACTTTCAGTGTCACCCCTGCAGGCACCTTAATCCTGCTGGGTAAAACGGCCGATGGGGAGACCATTACGAGCAGCAGCTTTCTCAGCTCGCAGGGGCAATTGGCAGTTTACACTCCGCTTTATAAAAAGTTAGGCAGCGTGCAGGGCGAGCTGCTGCTGGACCTTCAGGGGGCGGGTTTTGAGGACAATGTCATCCTCGGTGGCTTGAGTTGGGTGAAACCGGTCACGGTATCACGTCTCTATCCTGCCTCTTTTGGAGATGTGCCACTCACGGCAGCAGGGGCTTACTTGGCTGAATCCAGCAAGACCAAAGCCATCCTTGGCTTGCCCACCGTGGGCAATGTAACTTTGGATTTAACCGAGGGTGGATTATCCTTCTCGGCGACAGATCCGAGGCTTCAATTCACCTTCACCGCGGCGAACAAAGTCGTGTTGCCGATCATCACGGAAAATCCGGGTAAAGTAGCGCTCACCATTACCCCAGGCACTGGCAAAGTCAGTGGCAGCTTCACGTTGGTCGAAACCAGTCCACCGCTTACCCGGGCTAAAGTCCCCTTGGTGGGACAGGTAGTGCGCCTGGCGGATGGTTCTGTGAAGGCGGTGGGCTACTTCCTGCTGCCTCAGATTCCGCAACTCAATGAAAAGGCCACCGCTACACCCATCCTCTCGGGCGGATTTAGCCTGCTTCAACCGCTGCCTTAAAGGGCTTTTAGTTAGAGCTGTCGAGACTCAATCCTAACAAATGATGACGAATCAAATATCCTTCGTTGGGATTGAGCATTCCCAGCCACTCAGTGTCACACAGAAAGCGGGCACCACACCGTTCCTGTGGGGCTGCTTTTTTGACATGGCTCTCTCTCGAAAATGGTTCTGGCTCTTCCTGGCGTTCTTTGCCTTGATGGTGGAGGCGTCTGCGCTGGCAGAGCAGGCGCAGCAGACCGTTTTGCCGGAACTTGTGACTGAGGTCTTAGACACTCTTAGCGCTGAGCAAGAGACAGGGCTGGAGTGGGCGGCAGTGGATTTCACAACCTTGGATCTGCTATCGTTCAGGCAGGGCATGTGCCTTGGATACACCTTCCGGGTCTGGCAGAATGAAAGACGCGGGTGGTTTCAGGGAACGCGTTTACATCGGTGGCTCTGTATAGATTTGAGATAAGGCATGGGCTGTGCTGGGAAGCACCCTAACCATGTTTTCTTCATCTTTGTTTTAGTCACCTTTTCTTCATTCCTTCTGTTATGCTTTTACGTTGTTGTTTGTTTTTAACGCTTTGTTTTGCGCATCCTGTTTTTGCACAAAGTCGTGCGAATTGGGCAGGCACTGCCGCCATCACCTTTGCGGGCACTTCCACGCTCCATGATTGGGCAGGACAGGTAGCCGCCCAGCCTTTCACCACCGTTGTGGTCTCCGATGCCGCAGGTGCTCCCACGCAGATTTCTGCCAAGGTCACCGTCTCTGCTAAGGCCATGGACACGGCTGAACCGAAGCGCGATGAAAACATGCGCAAGGCCATGAAAGTGACGGAGTATCCGTTGATCGAAGCCGCGATAGATGCCGCTGTGGGTGAAGTCTCTCAGGATGGCAAGACCCCTTCGACTTTACCCATGAAGTTGAAGCTTCTAGGCAAAGAGCAGAGCGTCCAGGGCCGCATCAGCCAATGGAAGCTTGTGGGTAAGAAAGCCACCTTCGACCTGGACTTCGACGTATCTCTCAAGGCCAGTGGCATTGAGGTGCCGTCGGTTCTGTTACTCATCCGCGTGGGCGATGCCGTGAAGGTACATGCCAGCGTCACCCTCACCCAGCCCTGATTTCCATGCCTGCTTACATTCATCACATCGCCACCGGTAATCCTGCCTACACTTACAGTCAGGCTTATACGCGAGATCGTCTCAAGGACTGGGCCGTGGATCCGAAAACCAAGCGCCTCATCCACGCCATTTACAATCGCAGCGGCATCGAGACGCGGCATAGTGTGACGGGAGATTTTGTCATGGGGTCGGAGGCTAGCCTATACCGCAGTGATGCGGAGGGGCGCCTCATTCCACCCGGCACGGCGGAGCGTAATCGCGTTTACACGCACTGTGCGCGGGAGCTCTCGGTGGATGTGGCCCGCCGGGCTTTGGCGGATACACCAGGGTTTGAGAAGCAAGACGTCACCCACATCATCTACACCTCTTGCACCGGCTTTGCCAATCCAGGGCCAGATTACCACGTTATCCGGGAGCTAGGCCTGCGGGAGAATGTACAACGCTACACGCTGGGGTTCATGGGCTGCTACGCGGCCTTTCCTGCGCTACGCATGGCCGCGCAGTTTTGCGAGGCCGATCCGCAGGCTGTGGTGCTGGTCATTTGCCTGGAACTCTGCACGCTGCACATGCAGATCAATGATCATCACGACAGCATTTTGGCGAACTCTTTGTTCGCGGATGGTGCGGCAGCGGCGGTCGTTAGTGCACGATCACCGATGAATAAAAAGCCTGCTTACTTGCTGCGGGGTTTTGAGTCAGCCCTCGTTCCCTCCAGTGAATCCGAAATGGCCTGGGAAATCGGCAATGAGGGATTTAACATTGTCCTCTCCAGTTACGTTCCGGACATCATCGGGGGAAACATCCGCCAGTTGCTCAATGGCATTTTGGGCCGCCAGGGCTGCAAGGTGGACTCCATGCAGGAATGGGCTGTGCATCCCGGGGGCCGTTCCATCTTGGATAAAGTCCAGGAGAGCCTAGCCCTCCGGCCTGAAGCTCTGGAGGCCTCACGCACCATCCTGCGAGACTATGGGAACATGAGCAGCGCCACCATCCTGTTTGTGCTGAAAGAGATGCTCGACTCAGCGGAAACAGATCATGCCACTCTCTGTGCCATGGCTTTTGGGCCTGGTCTCACCGTGGAGACGGCCCTGCTGGAACGGATTGGCTGCCGGGCTGCCGTTCATCTGCCCACGGCGGAAAGCCTGCAAACCTAGTTCCCATGGGCACAGCACCTGTTTCTTACACCCCAGCACAGCGCCAGGTGGCGCTGTTGTATGGGCTCGTCAGTCATTCCTTATTCCTGGCGTCTGTCGGCGTCATGTTTGTCAGCCTGTACCAGGGGTTGCAGTTTAGTTTGCTGCATCTGCATGGCTGGGCAGCCGCGATGAATGATGGGCTCCTGGTGCTCCAGTTTGGTCTGGGGCACTCTCTGCTGCTTTCGGACAAAGGTCGCCGCTGGATGGCGCGCTTGGCTCCCTTGGGTCTCGGGCGTGAGCTTTCCACCACCATCTTTGCAGGGCTGGCCTCTTTGCAGTTGCTGGTGACTTTCCTGTTCTGGTCTTCTTCAGAGGTCCTCTGGGCGGCACCGGAAGGCTGGCTCAAAGGTACTTTGAGCGTCATCTACGGCTTATCCTGGGTATTGCTGGCCAAGTCCATGCGGGATGCGGGGCTGGATGTGCAGATTGGTAGCATCGGCTGGCGCTCCGTCTGGCGCGGGCATGCGCCAGTGTATCGTCCCTTCAGTCGCACAGGCCTGTTTCGTTACAGCCGCCAGCCCATTTATTCTGCCTTCACCCTCATCTTGTGGACGGCTCCGGTCTGGACGCCAGATCACCTCTTCATTGCGCTGGTATGGACCGGATACTGCGTTGGAGCACCCGTGTGGAAGGAGAAACGTTACCTGCGTTTTTATGGGCAGGCGTATGCTCGCTATCAGGCCCGGGTGCCGTATTGGTTCCCTGGTCGCCAGCGTCACCGTATGAGTTCTCCCTCCCTTTCTCAGGCTCACGATGCCGAGGTCATCCTCATCGGCGGGGGGCCCATCGGCATGGCTTTGGGTTGCTTGCTAGGCGCGCGCGGTATGCGGGTGAGGGTGCTGGAGCGCCGCACCGGTCTGCCCACTCATTCGCAGGCCATCGGAATCACCCCGCCCACGCTGGCCATTTTGGCGGAGCTGGGGCTGGATCAGGCCTTTATCCAGCATGGTCTGCCCATTCGTGACTGCCACGTCCATGGCCAGAGTGGTCCTACGGGCATCGCTTCTTTTCGCGAGATCCCCGGCCCCTACCCTTTCGTGCTGTCTTTGCCGCAGCAGATCAGCATGGCTCTTTTGGCAGAGAAACTGGCCACTTATCCCTCGGTCACCCTCCAGCGTGGGGTGGAGGTGGTGGAGCTGGACCAAACGGACCACGAAGTCTCCGTGACCGTGAAGGATGAAGCCGGCACCCTCACGACGCTCCGGGCTGCTTATGCGGTCGGCTGTGATGGGCACCGCAGCCGCGTGCGGGATCTCCTGCGCCTGCGCACCACACGGCATGACTATGGGCATGATTTTATCATGGGGGATTTCGTTGATCGTACAACTCTGGGTGCGGAGGCGCATCTCTACTTCACAGCCCAGGGCGCGGTGGAAAGCTTCCCCCTGCCCGGAGGGCTGCGACGCTGGATCGTGCAGACGCGCCAACCTGAGACTGACCCGCCGCAGGGCTTCATCAGTGAAGTTGTGCGCCTGCGCTCTGGTCAGGTCATTGCGCCGGAAGATCAGCTCAATCAAAGCAGCTTTTCACCCTGGCGGCTGGACTGTGAGCAGCTCTACGATGGCCGTATCATCCTCTGTGGAGATGCGGCCCATGTCATGAGCCCCATCGGTGGTCAAGGCATGAACACAGGCTTTGCCGATGCCGAGTTTGCCGCGTTGATGCTGCATGCCATTCTGCGCCATGGCCAGCCAGTCTGCTCTTGGTTGGCGGAGTATGACCGCTGCCGCCGTCAGGCCTCCAATACGGCCGCGACCCGCGCTGCCTTGGGGATGGGGCTGGGCACCTGGCGTGGGAAGGGACTTTCTTGGGTGAGAGATGCACTTCTGCGCCACATCATCCTCCAGGGGCCTCTGGCGCGCATCGTGGGCCCTTGGTTTGCCATGATGACGATTCCCTTTAACCGGGCGGCCAAATCCGCCTTTGTCACCCGCCAATTGGCGGGTGACAAAGACATCAAAAAGCCAGCCTGAAACCAGGCTGGCTTTCCAAAAGGAACCCGTTTGCTGACGCCTCTTACTTCGGCTGATGCATGGCGATGCAGTGCAGAGCACCGCCTTCCATGACGAGATCCTTAGCCGTCACGGAGATGATCTCGCGACCTGGGAAACACTCGGCGATCTTGTCTTCCGCGATGGCGTCCTTTTTCTTCTGACCGAAGATGGGGACCATGACGGCGTTGTTCAGCAGCATGAAGTTCGCGTAGCTCGCAGGGAGGCGGCTCAGGCGCCAATCCTTGGCTTCGATGGCGTTCGGCATTTCGATCTCGATGATCTCCAGCTTACCACCATCAGCGGTGCGTACGTCATCCAGTTGCTCACGGATCTGCTTCAGCACCTTGAAGTTCGGGTCGTTCTCCTTGGTTTCCACCATGCAGATCACCGCGTCTTCACGGACGAAACGAACGATGTCATCCACATGACCGTCGGTGTCATCACCTTCGATGCCGGCCTTGAACCAAACGATGTCGTTCACGCCCAGCATGCCCTTCAGCTCTTTTTCCATCTCCGCCTTCGTGCGGGCCTTGCCGCCATTGCGGTTCGGGTTGAGCAGCACGGCTTCGGTAGTGAGGAGCAGGCCTTTGCCATTGGTCTCAATGGCGCCACCTTCCAGGGTGAAGTCAGAGGTGAAGCGCTGCATCTTCAGCACTTCAGCCGCCTTTTCAGGGATGGTGTTGTCGAGGTCGTAAGGGAACTTGCCGCCCCAGGCGTTGAAATTCCAGTCGGTGATGGCCACTTCGCCGGTTTCATTGTGCTTGATGAAGATGGGTCCATGATCACGGCACCACACATCGTTGGTGTTGTGATTGTAGAGGTCCACCATGTTCAGCGCGCCTTCGTTATCCGCGATGCTGAGGCGGATGCTCATGTGCATCATCTCAGGCGCATTGATGCGCACACGCTGGTAGCGGGTCAGGTTGGCGGCGATCTCTCCAAACTTATCCTGAAGTTTGAGATAGGTCTTGGGACAACTCTCCTTGTTGGAGGGCCATGATAGCCAGATGGCTTCCTGCGTTTCGAATTCGGCGGGAAGGTGGTAGTTCTGCGGGTATCCTTTACTCATCAAGGTAGCGTTTGGTCAGAGGGGCGTAAGTGTCAATGCGGCGATCACGGAAAAACGGCCATATCCGCCGGAAATCCTCCACCGCCTGGAGATTGCACGTCACAATCACCACTTCTTCTTGTTCGACGGACCCTTTGGCGACGATCTCGCCATAAGGATTCGCCACAAAACTTTGGCCCCAGAATTCCGTGTCATCTTGGAATCCGGTGCGGTTTACCGCTGCGACATAGCAGCCATTGGCAACGGCATGCCCGCGCTGTACGGTTTCCCAGGCGCAATGCTGGGCGCTGCCCAGTTCGGCCTTTTCACTGCTCAGCCAACCGATCGCGGTGGGGTAAAAAAGAATTTGTGCTCCAGCCAGGGCGGTGAGGCGCGCTGCCTCGGGGTACCACTGATCCCAGCAGATCAGCACGCCGATGCGGCCAAACTGGGTGTCCCAGACTTTGTAACCGAGATCCCCAGGCGTGAAATAAAACTTCTCTTCAAAGCCCGGATCCTGCGGGATGTGCATCTTCCGGTAGTTGCCCAGGTAGCTGCCGTCGGCATCCAGCACAGCCACCGTGTTGTGATACAGGCCCGGCCCACGTTTCTCAAACAGCGGCACAATGATCACCACGCCGAGTTCCTTGGCCAACACCGCTAGGCGGTCCGTCGTTGGCCCGGGCATCGGCTCGGCCAGATCAAAGAGAGCAGTGTCCTGCCGTGTGCAGAAATACGGGATGTTAAACAGCTCCTGCAGGCAGATGATCTGCGCTCCCTTGCCTGCGGCATCACGGATCAAGGCCTCGTGGCGGGCGAGGCTTTCAGCCTGGCTAGCGAACGTGGTGCCTTGGATGAGGCCGAGGGTGACAGTGGACATGGGGGGCGGAGGATTGAGAGATGTGCGGGACGTGCAAGTGAAGATGTGAAAGCTTTGGAAATCGTCAGTCTTTGAATCTCGGCATGACGATCCAAGCCTCAGTCTCTCATCACATCGGTTCCTGTCAAAAGACATCCGGGTGCCGCTTTCGTGAACCAACGAGTTTTCACTGGTCAATCCAAAGCCGATCACCTAGCGTGAGCTCGGTTTTATTCCCCATCTGCTTATGAAATACCTGTTTGCTGTGCTCGTGCTGGTTGGAATGTCATTCTCCGTTCAGGCTGCTGAAGCACCTGCTAAAAAGAAAGCCCCTGCGAAGGCTGAAGCCAAAGTGGAGGCCCCCTCGGCCAAAGCCCAGGCCGTGGCGAAAACACTGACGCCCCTGCAAAAGACGAAGCTGCTGGACCTCTTGAATAAGGGCGATGACAAAGCACTGCAATCCCTGCCCGGCATCGGTGAAACTCGTGCTAAAAACATCGTCAAAGCCCGGCCCATTGCCGATCCTGTGGATCTTGTGAAGGTGGACGGCATCGGTGATGCCACCCTGGCAGAAATCGTCGCTCACGCGAAAGCAGGTTTCCCAGTCGAGGGTAAAAAAGACACGGTCGAACATAAAGTCGTGACCAAAAAAAAGGGCGCTCAGGCTGATAAAAAAGCCGCCAAAGAGTAATCGCCCCTTCAAAACGGCGCTTCACTTTCCAGTTCCGTACTTACTGCTAGTTCATCACTTCGTGGTCGTGCGGATTCATCGCCTACCCCGTTCCATTCCCTATGAACCCTTGGTTTTACGTCGATTCAGAAGGTCAGCGCCATCAGGTCACTGAAGAGCAATTGCAATCCCTCGCCTCCTCTGGAGCTGTCCGCCCAGACACCCTGGTCTGGACAGAGGGTCAGGCCCAGTGGAGCCGTGCGGAGCAGGTCCTCCCTGGCCTGTTCCGTGGCGCTTCTGGCGGCCCTCCTCCCATCCCTGGTCCACCGCGCATGTCTGGCAGCAGCGGCATGCGTGCGCATGACGTGGACTATGAGATCCATGGCAATGAGATGCAGATCGTGGAGGTGGAGCTGGACCCGGGTGAGACTGTCATCGCCGAAGCTGGTGGCATGAACTACATGGACGATGGCATCGTCTTTGAAACCAAGATGGGGGATGGTTCCGCCGCCACCAGCGGTGGCCTCATGGGCATTCTCAAAACCGTGGGTAAACGCATGCTCACGGGGGAGTCCATCTTCATGACGCACTTCACCAACCGCGCTCACGCTGGCAAAAAGCGCGTGGCCTTTGCCGCCCCTTATCCAGGCAAAATCATCCCGCTGAAGCTCACCGACTACGGTGGCGAGATCCTCTGCGAAAAGGATGCCTTTCTCTGCGCCGCCTTTGGCACCTCTGTGGGCATCGCGTTCCAGAAACGCTTCGGTGCCGGTCTCTTCGGCGGCGAAGGTTTCATCCTTCAGCGTCTCAAAGGGGATGGCATGGCCTTCATCCATGCGGGCGGCACCATCATCAAAAAAGAGATGCGTGGGGAAACTTTGCGCGTGGATACCGGCTGCCTCGTCGCTTTTACTCAAGGCATCAGCTATGACATCGAGCGTGCAGGCAATCTGAAGAGCATGTTCTTTGGTGGTGAAGGACTTTTCCTCACCACGCTCACGGGACATGGTACCGTTTGGCTGCAAAGCCTGCCCTTCTCCCGTCTGGCAGATCGCATCCTGGCGAATGCCCCTTCTGCCGGCGGCAAGGCTACGGGTGAAGGCTCCGTCCTCGGCGGCATCGGCCGCATGTTTGACGGCGATTGATTTCTCAAGCAAGACCGCCTGCCACGTCTTTACAGACAGAGGTAGGCGGTCTTTTTGGAAATCGGTCTTTGCTGGAGTCAGCGCAGAAGCATTTCTGGAATGGCCTCGGTTTAACGCCTGCGGCGGCTCACCAACGCCAGTCCGGCGATCATGAGTAAAAGACTGCGTGAGGGCTCAGGCACCACCACGGTGATAATGCCGCTGCTGGCGAACTGGCTGATGTCCCAGAAGAAACCGCTGCCTGCGATATTCGGCAGGTTCAGGTCCGTCGCGTCGTCATCGCTGCCATCCCGGTAGTTGCTGCCTAAATTGGAGGAAAGAGAGCCGAGAGTTCCCCAGTCAAAGAGGTTAAAACTTTGTCCAGCTGTCGGAACAAAGTCACCTGGTTCCACGATGATCTGGCCGCCTGTCTGCTGGGTGAACGTGCCTGTCACCGCGATCTGGTCATAGTCACCACTGCTGTTGGAAAGTTGCAGTCGAGTCTGTGAACCCGTGGCCAAAATCAGTGAGCTGGAGAAGCTGAGCTTCTGCAGAAAATCCCCGCCAACGGTGCCGGGCGCTAGGGTGCCACCGCTGGCGATGGTAGTCGCCCCGGCCACACTGCCGCCGCCTTGGAGCAGTTGGCTGCTTTTGACGGAGTAGCCGCCGGTCACAGCCACCACATCAAACGTCGCTCCGCTCGCTACGGAGATGATGGGTGAATTGTCCACACTGGCAGAGGCTCCCAGGCGCACCGAACCCTCGTTGATCGTCGTGTTGCCGGTGTAGGTGTTGGCCGCATTCAGGGCCAGGATGCCATTGCCAGTCTTGACGATGCCGCCGCCACTGCTCACCACGCTGGAGTTGCTGGAGGTGGTGCCACTGGTGATGTTCCACGTGCGGTCTGCCGCGCCCAGGTTCACCTGCGAGACGCCGATGGTGTTGGCACCTGCATTGATGGAATTGGTACCACTGGCGGTCACATTCCCATTGATGGCCAACTCGCTGCCAAAGGCCCCTACTGCTGTGCCCTTGGCGAGGTTAATGGATTGCCCTGTCAAGATCAGCCCACCACTGCCGATGATGAATTGATTGAGTCCCGTCGTGCTATTGCCATTGAGCGAGACCACAGTGCCTGAGAAGCCCGTGAAATCCGCCCCGCCCACACTCCAGATGGCCCCACTGTTGAGGTTGATCGAGGTGCCTCCAGAGACACGCAGCAGGCCGGTGATGTTGACGATGCCCGAGTTCGTGTTGCCGCCGATGTTCACCGTGCCAGCGGTCTGGGTCAAGTTGGCAAAGGTCTCCGTCAGGTTGTCAAATTTCAGCGAGCCACCGATGAGGAAAATGTGGGTGGTATCGGCCAATTGATTGGCTGTATTCCAGTCCAGGATGCCGCCCGTGGCCACGGTGATGTCACCCGCGATGGCATTTACTCCGGCGGTTTTTCCCAGAAGCAGACTGCCGCCTGAGACCGTGGTCATGCCGCTGTGGGTATTGGCTTCAGCTCCAGCTAGGGCGAGGTTTCCTGCGCCCGTTTTGATCAGTCCCCCCACGCCAATGGTGGCCACATTGATGTTGGTCGTGCCTGCGGTGATGTCCCAGGTGCTGATGATAGGCAGGCTGATCCGGGACGAACCAAACGTTCCCCCCGTATTAAAGTTGTTGGTTCCGCTGGCTGTGACGCCGCCATTAAAAACGATCTCACTTCCCAGCGCGGCAGCCGTCGATCCTTTGTTGATGGCCAGATTCTGCCCGGAGAGGATCAGTCCACCGCTGCCGATGTTCAGTTGGGTGATGCGGGTATTGTTATTTCCTGTCATGCCGAAGGCCGAGGCTGCTGCGCCTGTGAAGTCCGCCTTGTTCACAGTCCATTGCCCGGCGCTGTTTAACCCCAGGCTGCCCGTGCCATTGATAGCTAGGGTATTGGTGATGGTGAAAAGGCCGCCGTTGGAGGAAGTGTTTGCGTTGCTGTTGCCGCCCTGGATCGTTAGGTTAGCGATCGTTTCCGTGTTGCCGGTGATTTGCAATCCACCGCTGATCAGCGTGACGCTCGCCGTATCGGGTACCTGGTTGGCTCCGCCCCAGATGAGCGTTCCTCCATTGATGATCACATCTCCACCCACAGCATTGACGCCGGCGGTCTTGGACATTGTGAGATTCCCTGCCAGCACGGAGGTGCCACCGCCATAGGTATTGGCAGCGGCACCCGAGAGCGTCAGTGTGCCTGTGCCATTTTTGGTTAGGCCCACGCTGCCCGCCAGCGCGGAGGTGATGGTGGCATTCACATTCGCCGTGATGGTGGGGGTTGTTCCATCCAGCGTGATGGTTCCTCCGCTAAGCGTGTAGCTACCCGCAAAGGGTGCATTGAATAGGATGCCGTTGGCGATCACGCTGCCCACCGCGACCGAGCCCGCCGTGCCAGAAATCCCACCCCCGAAAATGGCGATGTCCGCATTTGTATTCGGCCACGCCAGATAGGTCATGCTGGTGCTGTCGTACCAGGGTTTGTTCGTCGCTGTGGTGTTCCAGCCACTGGCATTGCCATCTGTGATATTGCCCGTGCCGTCGCTGTCATATTGCAGCGTTGCAGCACTCAGGCCAGTCGCCAGAAAACAAGATAACCACCCGACAAGGCCACGCGATTTTTTCGCGCGAAGCTGAGGATGGGAAGAAAGGGACGGGGAGGTTGGAGACGATTGCATGCTGCCAATGGGGGGTGGCACACGGCTAGAACTCACGCAGAGCGCGCAAGCCCTGAGCTATGTTGGGGGGACAATGCTTAGGGGGTTGGGGGGAGCGAAAGAATACACCCCTTCGTCGCGCAATCCAGCGCTGGGCCTAAAAATAGGAGCGATGTAAAGAAATCGCTGATTACTAACGCTCTAACAGCGCTTCTTGGTCCACAGCGCACTTAGCCTGAAAGGTCCGTCATTTCTCCGTGTGCAGCCACCACATCGTCTTCATTGAAACGGCAGGAGCCTGCCCGGCTTTATAGGACGTTTGGATGGAGGCTGGCGGTGTTTCGCTAAAGCCCGTGATGTAGTCTTTGGCATCCCTTTTCTGGATGGGGAAGATGCCCCTGCCCTGGCCACGCAGCAGGAACTCAGGCTTTCTCGGCGGGGTGTCATCTCCCAGCGTGCTAAACATCCGTGGAGATGAGGAGTAGATCACTTCTTCACAGGCAATCTTGACCGTGCTGGAGCAGTTCACCGCGTAGATTCCTTTGGTGAGAGGGAGGCTGCCGACGAGGTCTGCACCCTGACGCACTTCGAGAACATTCGGTGCATTCTTTTTCAGGCGAACGCCTGTGGCTTTTTCGGCTTCGCCTTGCTGCACGGGTTGGCCATCCAGACTGAGCGCGACTTCGCCCCGCTTTTCCGAATAAATGTAAAGAGTCGCTGAATTGGCGGCCTCCTCCTGGGCTGTTTTGGAGCGCACCACTTCACCCGCTGTCAGCAGCAGTCCCACGATCAGCAGCGTGCGCCTCACCTTCACCGAAATCCAGGCTTTAAGCTCCACCACCGTGTAACATAATAGTGCCACCACCAGAGTGCCCAAGGCGACGAGGGGATAGGTATCCGTCCAGAAATTTGAGGTTTCAGCGAGCATGAGAACGCAAAAGGGTGATGTGTGAGGACCTTGGGCCTATTGCTTTCCGTGTGTCCGTAACTTTTGCAAGTTCCTCGTAAGTTAAAAGGGAAAATGCGTCATGACAGTGGGCTGGCATGTCCTCACTTCTAATCCTTTCCCTAACCAACGTTACAGCAGGTGGCAGAACTATAAAACTTACTCATCTCGACATCACATCCTCCACCGCTTTATTGCCCGCTCTCATGAAGACCTCTTTTTCGTTGGCGTTGGTGGTCGCTTGCGGCCTTGTCTCCGGTCTGGCTCACGGCCAGGTCAGTCCTGAATTCACCCGGGATAAAGAGGGGGCCAAGGATCACCCCCTGCTCAAGCGCATTGAAGGTTCCATCATCCTTCATTACGCCACGAAGAAGTTCGATTCCCATCAGGTGGCCCTCGGCCCCGTGATCTTTGACTACGGCGAGCAAAAGACCAAGGAGTGGAAGAAGATTGATGCGGAAGGCGCGCGCACCACACTGTTTTACCGTGAACCTGCCGATGCCAGCACCCTGGAGTGCCTGCGCTCTTACCAGACCGATTTGAAAGAAAAAGGCTTCGAAGTCCTCTTCGAAGGTAGCAGCAATGGCAAACCCCAGGAGCAGGCCAATACTTTGGACAATGGCTACGGCCGTTTTGTCGCCGCCGTTTACCAGACGGAAAAAGACTACGGCCTCCAAGAATACACACTCCCCGGGGCCGAGGACTTCCGCTACACCGCGCTCAAAAAGACCGGTGAAGGTGGGGCAGGAGACGTTTATGTCACCATCTTTGCCGCAGCCGTGACGGATTCCTGGAAGGACCCTGAAAAAGGTATCCTCGCAGGAACAGTGGTCGCCCGAGTGGACGTCATCGAGACCAAGGCGCTGCAAAACCGCATGGTCATGGTGAAGGCCGACGAGATGGAAAAACAGATCACCACCACGGGTCGTGTCGCCCTTTACGGCATCTATTTTGATACCAACAAAGCCACCCTCAAACCTGAGTCAGATAGCACCCTGGCGGAGGTTCAAAAACTCATGACCCAGGACAGCTCCATAAAGCTCCTCATCGTCGGCCACACGGACAACGTCGGCGAATTTGAATTCAACCGCGACCTGTCCAATCGCCGCGCCGCTGCCGTGGTGGAGGCCCTGACCAGCCGCTATGGCATCTCCTCCCAGCGCCTCTTCCCCTTTGGCTGCAGCTTTGCCAGCCCCGCCGCACCCAATGCCAGCGAAGATGGCCGCAGCAAAAATCGCCGCGTCGAATTGGTGAAGTGGAACTGAGGCCTCAAGCTTCCCCCTTAACCTTCCCAAGGAGCGGGACTTGCCAAGTCCCGTCTCTTTGAAACTCTGCCCACCCCTCAGTTTGCCCCGGTCACACCACCACCAGGACGATCGCGCTCATCATCATCAGCGCCCCTGCCAGCCGCCAGCGCAGGATGCCTGAGCCGAGATCGCGCTCCGTATTGGCAAACCAGTGCCCGATCATCCACACCAGGGCCACGCTCAGCAGTCCGCGGGAGGCGTACATAATGTTGGCGGAGGTAGCCTTGCCATAGACCGCTAGGGTGCTCACGAAGATGATGCTCTGCGTGCCGAGTAGCACGGAACCCCCCGTTAGCCAGCCCCAGGCCTGCTTCGGAATGGCGCTCAGTGGCGCGGAAAAGCGGAAGACTAACCCGCAGGAAAACAGCGCATTGATCCAGAAAATGCAGGGCAAAAGCCGCCCCACGCCCCATTGCGGTCCCCACTTTTGCACCAGTACGTCAAACACGGCAAAGCTGATCGCGCCCACGCCCCCTGCCGCTAGCGTGATGCCCAGTCCCCGGGGCCGTTTGCCCTGGTCTTTTTTATTCAAAAAGGAAATGCCGATAACGCTCAGCAGCGCTGCGCCCCACAGTTTTAGTCCCACCGCTTCGCCGATGATGAACGGCGTCAAAAAGGCCACCAGGATCACCTTCAGGCCAAAGACCGGCACCGCCACGGATACATCCCCTTTTTCCAGGGCGATGAACTGTGAAATTTGCCCCACAAATAGGCACATCGCGATCACGCCCGGCTGCCACAGCAGCTCTTTTTCCACGGGCGGCCCGCCCAGCAGCCACAGCAGAGAAAACAGGCCTGCCACGATGAAATTGGCCACAAACGTGGTCCGCCATAGCCCCACCCCCAGCTCGCTGGACCGTTTCAGCACCAAGGCCCCGAAGGCATAGACAAGGGCGGCAATGAGGGGGAAAATGATCGTGGCTAAGGTTGGAGGCACCCGCAGCGATAACACGGCCCTCGCGCGCACTCAAGGAGCGAGGGTCACCGATGCTCATACGATTGAGACGTCCCCGCTCTGTCCTTGCGCCTAGCTTGACCCACGGCTCCTTTCCTCATGCGCCTCCTCCTCGCCCTCTGCTTTCTGGCCACCCTCGCCCCCGCGCAGGAAAAATGGGTGTATCTGGACAATGGCCACGTGCGCCTGGGCATCAATCTCACCGCTGGGGCCTGCATCGGCTGGTTTTCACACTCGCACTCGTCTGACAACCTGCTGAATGCCTACGATGTGGGTCGCTACGTCCAACAGTCCTACTACGGTGACCCGGATGGCAGCGACTGGAATGGCAAACCCTGGCGCTACAATCCCGTCCAGGGCGGCAGTTGGCGTAACGAGCCTGCCCAGCTTCTCGAAAGTCGAGAGTCCAAGGACGAACTGTACGCTAAAACTACCCCTCGCCACTGGGCCACGGGCAAGTTGCTCCCCGAAGTCACGCTGGAACAATGGCTGCGGCTGGAAGGCGGCCTCGCCCGGCTGAAATTTAAAATGGCCTACACCGGGGAAAAAACCCACAAGCCCTACCACCAGGAGCTGCCCGCTCTTTTTGTGAAACCCAGACTAGAGACCTTGGTCTCTGTGGGAAAAGACGGCAGCCTCCAGCGCCAGCAGCCGGGATTTCCAAATGAAATCATCGCTATCGGTGCTGAGCCCTGGATCGCCTGGGTGAATGCCCGGGACTCCGGCCTCGGCCTCTACCTGCCTCACGTCAAAGAGGCCACCACCTACCGCGTGCGCAATGGCAATGCCGGCGACTGCTCCTACCTCGCCCCGCTCCAGACATTCGCTTTGAAACCCGGCCTCATCTTCGAGTACGAAGTCACTCTGGCCATCGGTACTGTCGAGCAGCTCCGCAGTGTCTTCGGAAAGTTGGGGGCGTCGAAATAGCTTCGCCCGCGTGCCAACGAATTCCTCAAGTAGAACCCCAACAGAGCAAACACCAAAGCACCTGGATGAACCGTGGCCGCATTTGCCGATGAGCCGTTTCCCCCAGCCCCAGCGGGGCGAGACAACATAGCCCAGGGCAGCGCCCTTGGGTAAGCCACAATCTCCGCCTCCTCCCCTGCGAGCCCTGAAAGGGCGAGACACCCCACCTCACGCCACCGTTTTGGGCATCTCGGGGCACAGTTTGGAAGTCTTCGCCGCCACCTCAGCGGCTTCTTTCAGGAAAAAGATCATCTTCCCCTTCTTGTCGCAGATCCACACCTCCTTCGCGCCAGCCTCGAAATAAAGGCGGCGTTTCTCCTCGATCTCTCCCCGCGTGTTGGCTGGCGAAATCACCTCCACACAGATCTCCGGTGCCCCCGACAAAGCCGTGCGACCTCCAATCTTCAGCAGCCGTTTTTTGGAAACCCAGGCCACATCCGCCACCTTCACACCGTCCGTGGTGGAGATAGGGCAGGCAAACGATGCGCTTCCTTTAGATAACAAGCGCTTTATTTCCCATGAAACGGCAGCCATTCGAAAGCCGTGTCCATAATTTTCATATCGGGACGCTACCATTCGGCCAAACCGATCCGTTTCGATTCTCCCCGGCCAGTTTCGCACAAAGTCGTCACTGGCCAGTTCATCCCAACGGTCCAGATTGAAGGCCGTTCGGTTTTGTGTCTTTGGCAACATCCTCAGCGCACTCATGGCTTTCGGTGCAAAAAATTCCACAAACAGAGCCTTCCGGCAACACATCTTCATCCTCCGCCCTTTACAGCGCGCTGGCTCTGTGCAAGATGCCGCGCTTTCCCGGCTGCCGCCGCAAAGATGAGCGGTTCCCGGAACCGCCGCCTCCCCCTGTGGCAGCCTTGAAAGCCCCAACCTAAGCTTTCTCTTCTCTCTCCGCCCTCCGCCTCCATGCCCAAAGATCCCTCCATCAAACGCATCCTCGTCATCGGTTCCGGCCCCATCGTCATCGGCCAGGGCTGTGAGTTCGACTATTCAGGTGTCCAGGCCTGCAAAGCTCTGCGCGAGGAAGGCTACGAGGTCGTTTTGATCAACTCGAACCCGGCCACCATCATGACCGATCCGGAATTCGCCTTCCGGACCTACATCGAGCCGATCACCCCAGAGATCGTTGAGAAGATCATCATCAAGGAAAAGCCCGACGTCCTCCTGCCCACCCTGGGTGGCCAGACCGCGCTGAACACCGCCATGTCCCTGCACCACTCCGGCGTGCTGGAAAAACACGGCGTGCGCATGATCGGCGCCAAGCCCGACGCCATCGAAAAAGGCGAAGACCGCCTCAAGTTCAAGAACGCCATGCTCGCCATCGGGCTGGACCTGCCGCAGTCCGGCGTCGCCCACACCATTGAGGAAGCCCGCAAAATCGCTGAAGAGATCGGCACCCTGCCCCTCATCATCCGCCCCGCTTACACCCTCGGCGGCACTGGCGGCGGCATCGCGTATAACAAGGAAGAATTTGAAACCATCACCGCTCGCGGCCTGGACCTTTCCCCCGTCAGTGAAGTGCTCATCGAAGAGTCCTTGCTCGGCTGGAAAGAGTTCGAAATGGAAGTGATGCGGGACAAGGCAGACAACTGCGTCATCATCTGCTCCATCGAAAACCTGGACCCCATGGGCGTCCACACGGGCGACTCCATCACCGTCGCCCCTATCCAGACCCTGACGGATCGCGAGTACCAGATCATGCGCGATGCCTCCTTCGCTTGCATCCGCGAGATCGGCGTGGAGACGGGCGGGTCCAACATCCAGTTCGCCATCCATCCGGACACGGGCCGCATGATCGTCATCGAGATGAACCCGCGCGTATCGCGCTCCTCTGCGCTCGCCTCCAAGGCCACCGGTTACCCCATCGCCAAGATCGCCGCCAAACTCGCCGTCGGTTACACCCTCGACGAGCTGAAGAACGACATCACCCGCGAGACCCCCGCCTCCTTCGAGCCGACCATTGACTACGTCGTCACCAAGATCCCGCGTTTCACCTTCGAAAAATTCCCCGGTGCCGATACCTCCCTCACCACGCAGATGAAGTCGGTGGGCGAAGCCATGGCCATTGGCCGCACGTTCAAAGAGTCCCTCCAGAAAGCCCTGCGCAGCCTGGAAATCAAACGCTTCGGTTTGATCGGCGACGGAGCCGATGTCGTGGTGGACGAAGAAACCCTCACCACCAAGCTCACGGTGCCGAATGCCGAGCGCATCTTCTTCCTCGGCCAGGCCTTCGCCATCGGCTGGGACGTCGAGAAGGTCTTCAGCCTCACCAAGATTGACCGGTGGTTCTTGAGGCAGATTGAGGAGATTGTGAAGGAAACATTGGTTATTTCCGACAAAGCGCTCGCGATAGCAGAATGCCGAAACGATCCCGAATTCATTCGTTCCCGCTTCGATCTCGATCCAGATAACGATACCGATCTCGAGCTTGCTCAAGACAAGCTGGAGAAGTTGGACTGGAGAAGCCTCAGTGCTAGTGAGTTCCGCCGCTACAAAAAGCTTGGATTCTCGGATGCACAATTGGCGCATATGTGCCGCACACGGCAAAAAGAGATTCGCGCTGCCCGCAAGAAGCTCGGCATCATCCCCACCTACCGCCTTGTGGACACCTGCGCCGCCGAGTTCGAAGCGCAGACTCCTTACTACTACTCCACTTACGGCACCGAGGACGAAGTCCGCGACAATGACCGCAAGAAGGTCATGATCTTGGGTGGTGGTCCAAACCGCATCGGCCAGGGCATCGAGTTCGATTACTGCTGCGTCCATGCCTCCTTCGCGCTGCGCGAACTGGGTTATGAGACCATCATGGTCAACTCCAACCCGGAGACCGTTTCCACCGACTACGACACCAGCGACAAGCTCTACTTTGAGCCCCTGACCCTGGAAGACGTGCTGAACATCTACGAGCGCGAAAACCGCAACGACCAGGTGCTCGGCGTCATCGTCCAGTTCGGCGGCCAGACCCCGCTGAACCTCGCCAAAGGCCTGGAAGAAAACGGCGTACGCATCATCGGCACCAGCCCGAAAAACATCGAGCTCGCCGAAGACCGCAAGCTCTTCGCCGCCCTCTTGGATGAACTCGGCCTGCACCAGGCCGCCAGCGGCACCGCCACCTCCCTGGAAGAGGCCCTGGCCATCACTGCCCGCATCGGTTACCCCAGCCTCGTGCGCCCCAGCTTCGTGCTCGGTGGCCGCGCCATGCAGATCGTCTATAGCGATGCCGAACTGACCCACTACATGAAGAATGCCGTCGAGGCCACGCCCGACCGCCCCGTGCTGGTGGACCGCTTCCTGGAAGACGCCACTGAGGTGGACGTGGACTGCATCAGCGATGGCGAAACGACCGTCATCGGTGCCATCATGGAGCACATCGAAGAGGCCGGCATTCACTCCGGCGACAGCGCCTGCGTCATCCCTCCCTTCAGCCTCGGCGCTGAAATGCAGGACCGCATCCGCGATGCCGCCAAAAAGCTGGCCAAAGCCCTCGGCGTGCGCGGCCTCATGAACATGCAGCTCGCCGTCAAAGGCGACGACCTCTACGTCATCGAGGTCAACCCACGTGCCTCCCGCACCGCTCCTTTCGTCAGCAAGGCCATCGGCGTCCCGCTGCCAAAGCTCGCCGCCAAGATCATGGCTGGCAAGACCCTCAAGGAACTCGGCTTCACCGAAGAAGTTCATCCGAAGCATTTCAGCGTCAAAGAAGCCGTCTTCCCCTTCAGCAAGTTCCAGGGCGTGGACATCGCCCTTGGGCCTGAGATGAAATCCACGGGCGAAGTCATGGGCATCGACATGGACATGGGCCTCGCCTTTGCCAAAAGCCAGATGGCCGCCGGCGGCACCTTGCCGACCAAAGGCAACGTCTTCATCAGCGTCAAGGAAACCGACCGCGCCAACGTCGCCCGCATCGCCCAAGGTTACGCCGATCTCGGCTTCACCCTCTACGCCACCGCCGGCACCGGCCAGGTCATCAAGGATGCTGGCACCGATGTCAACATCCTGCCGAAGCTCGCCAGCGGCCAGCGCCCGAACGTCATTGATCTCATGAAGAACAAGGACATGGCCCTCGTGATCAACACCCCCTCTGGGAAAAACCCCCGCGAGGACGAGATCAAGATCCGCACCGCCGCCATGCAAAACCGCATCCCCATCATGACCACCCTCCGTGGAGCGGATGCGGCGATGCGAGCGATCAAGTCATTGCAGGCTGCGGATGTCGAAGTGCGGGCGTTGCAGGAGTATCATCAGTAGTATCATCAGTAAGATCCATCTTTGTCCCATTAACGACTTCCCGATCCTGTCATGAAATCTGCTCTTCTCGTGCTGTCAGCGTTAGCTGCGATGGTCTCCATCACCTCGTGCACGTTAACTGCCAAAGCCTATCCGGTGGCAGGTCCCGCTGTGCAGGGAGGAAAAGTTTTGGATGCCAAATTTACCTGGGCTGGCAACGGCTCAGGTACCGTCGCCTTGACTCTGCCTGATGGCGAAGTCTGCACAGGCCGCTATGCTACGGTGGTAGGGGGCATCATGAGTCCAGAAATCGTTGCGGCTCAAGGGAGCGCCGTGGCGATCTCATCGGCGTCTGTGTCTACTGGTGATGTTCGTGGCCTGCAAACAAGCCGCGCCATGTTGATGGGAACCCGAGGCACTATTGTGGACTTTGAAGGATACACTTCAGGGGCGAATCCAACGCATGGTTTTGGCCGGGCTAAAGACAACAATGGCAATGTTTGGAAAGTGATTTGGTAGAGCTTTCGAGGTCGCTGATCCGAAAAAAATCCGATAGGACGAGATCAAGATCCGCACCGCCGCCATGCAAAACCGCTCCCCCCTTAAGACCACTCTTCATGGTGCCGACGCAGCCCTGAAGGCGATAAAGTCTCTGTAGGCGGCTGATGCACAGGGGCTTAAAATGCCGAAAATTGACTAGCAATGAGTGATCACCAAAAGCCTCCTTTAACTACGGTACTTGCTGGTCTTAGGCCAGTGCAAGGTATGGCCTTGAGTGAACTCCTTGAAGGCGAGCCCCTTCACTCTCGCCAATTGGTGCAAGGGCTATTTGATTTAAATAGCTTTTCGAGCGTGAAGTTTCCAGGTGATATTAGAATCTATTGTGACCACGATCATTGTAATGGAGTGAGACGTCATCTGATAAAAGGTAAAAATACCTACGAAGTTGATAGTGTGTCTTACTGTTTCATTCGATACATCTGCACCAATTGCAGCGAATCCGAAAAAATTTATACAATAAAGGCGGAACTTTTGAGGGCTGATACATCTTCCGGCTATTGCACGAAGATTTATCAGGACCCGCCATTCGGCTTGCCTATTCCGAAACGGCTTTTTAAAGTGATTGGGGAAGACAATCGACAGCACTTTCTACAGGCAAGACGCGCAATAGCTCGTGGTCTCGGAGTTGGTGCGTATGCTTACTACCGTCGAATAGTTGAGAACAATAAGTTCGCTCTAATCGCAGCAGTGCTCGAAGTAGCTCGGGCCATTAATGCACTGCCTGATCAGATTGAGCTCTTGGAAAAAGCTCAACGAGAAACCCAATTCTCTAAAGCTTTGGATATGCTCCAGGATGTGACTGCAATTCCTCCAGTCTTATTAATCGAGGGGCACAATCCATTGGCCCTGCTGCACGATCTTTTGAGTGAAGGCATTCACCAACTGACCGACACAGAGTGTCTTGACCGAGCAAAGGACTCAGAGATTGTTCTCTTTGAGATTGCTGAGCGGATGCAGATCGCTTTGACCGAACGAAAAGCCGTTAAATCGGCGATCAGCAGTATCATGAATCGAAAGAACTCAAAGAAGGCTTCGCCAGGATCTACCGACCCAAATGTGAATGCGAGTTGAAAAAGAGTGTGGTCAGTCTTGCCCGCATCGTTAATGTCGCGGCTTCGCCGCCTATGTTTTTCGATGGCGAAGAAGTGAGCAGCCACGAAGCTAATCTCCGCGCTCCTCTCGTAACCTCTTTGCACGACTCAGGCAGAGGCACGAGTCCCGTCATTCGTTGTTGAGGGAGAACACAAATCCGATGCGTTTTCGATCCATGGAGCATACGAAGTACTCCCAAGTGTAGCCTCGTTCCGCATCGGTGACGTTGCCGTGGCTGCTGCCCCAGTAGTAGGGCGCGGAACCCCGGCTCTGATTGCTAAAGATGAGGGGAGAGTCGAACTCTGCCACGAAGGCTTCTGCCAGAAGTTTGGCCTGGTCTGGCATCAGACGTTCATTGCTGCCGTAATGGACCGCTTCTTTAATGGTGATTTCCAAAATCTCGAGGCCGTGCTCCAAAGGGAGTTCTCGAATGGTCCGCTCTGTCACGTTTCTCAGAGGAATCGTTTCTTGATGAAGATCGCCGGGAAAGCCTTCGAAGGAGGGATGCTGCTGAAACCATTCAATGACTCGGGACAGCGACGGTGGAGAGTCGCTTTCAAGATCTGCAAAGACAAACTGAAGGTAGATGTTCCAAAGACTGTCTTCGGGATTGTACAATTGATGAAAAGTGGCCATGCAGGATCAGGTTCAAAGCATGGATCAAGCCCCATCCTTTGCCAAGTTTGATGACAAAGAGTCGGAGCGTGGATCTTCTCAACTGGCTTGACCACAACAGCACGCCTTCCCATCATAGATGGCTTCAAGATGACCGCTATGAACGACCATCCTCTGCCAACCCTTCGCAACCAATTGCTGAGCTTGCACAAGCTGCTCATGAATACGGAGCGCGCGGCGTATGAGAAGGAAGAGAAGGTGACCTTGTCTCCTCTGAAGCTTTTGCAATTGCTGACGGAGAATGAGCGCTTCTCCTGGCTGAGGCAGCTTTCGCAACTGGTCGTGATGATGGATGAGGCGATGGAGGAAAAGCCGCCGATCACGAACGAGCGTAAGGATGCCCTGGTGGCCGAGGCTCGGCATCTGCTCACGGGTTCAACAGAGGCGGGGAGTTTTGCGATGCGCTATGCGGCGATCCAGGAACGAGAAGCGGCCGTGGCGGCTGCTCACGCAGAGATCCGCAAGAGCTTCGAGTAGTTCCCCTTCGTCTCTTGAGGATGCGGTGCAGGACCGTAGGGCGGTGTGTGTCCGGCGGGAACGATGTTCGCTGACTCGTGCGAGCAAAGCGCCGGATTACCCGCCTGGTTTGGGGGGGAGAGGTTTAACGCGTGGCCTAGCACCAGAGTGAGTGCTATCTCTGGGGCCTGTCTTTCATGGGTTCGAGGCTTCCTAGAAGACGGGTAATCCGGCAAGAAGATCTGTTTCGAAAAGGACCTCCATAGCCGGACACACCCGTCCTACTTACGGCTTGCAGGCCGGAGTTATTTCTTTTTGTTAGGCCTGCGCACAACCCGTACCTTTCCGCTGCCGCCTCCGCCGCAGAAGAAGCGGTCTTGGCCGTCGGATTCGAGGCCGGAGACGCCGATGTCGGGGGGCAGGGTGAGGGTTTCGAGGACTTCGCCGGAGTGAGGGTCGATGCGGCGGAGTTCGCTGTCGTCGTCCCAGGTGCCGTGCCAGAGATCGCCATCCGCCCAAGTCACGCCGGTGACCATGCGATTGGAGGCGATGGTGCGGAGGATGGCGCCGGTTTGGGGATCTAGCTGATGAATCTTGCGGCCTTCATACTGCCCGATCCACAGGCTGCCTTCGGCCCAGGCCAGGCCGCTGTTGTCGTCGGCGCTGGGGGCCGGGATGGTGCTGAGGATGTCGCCGGTCTCTGGGTTGATCTTATGAATGTGGCCTTCGGAGACCTGGTAGAGGTGCTTGCCATCATAGGCCGTGCCTGCATGGGCGGGGACTTCCAGGAAACGGACGATCTCGCCACTGGCGGGATCCATGGCATTGAGCCTCTTGTCGGAAGCCCACCAGACAACGTCACCGTCATAGGTGACTCCGTTCACTTGGGCGTTGCCTGGGTAAGGGCCAAATTCGCCAACGATGTCTGCAGGGTAGGTGGTGGGGTTCATGGGAATGAGTCTAACCGCCGGGCAGCAAGGTGGGGAGTAACATTATCGTCGTGAATCCAGGCACGGAGGAAGAGGTCCATCGTCGCGCCCGGGCACGGCCAAACCACTGCACTTTTCCCTCCTCTGCGAGGACATCGAGAGAACGTTGCACGGTGCGCTGGCTGATGCCGAGAGCCAGGGCGAGAGCCGAGCTAGACCAGGCCTCACCATCGGCGAGAAAGGCCAGCACCGCACCGTGCTCCTCCTCGACTGGCCAGGCCAGAACGTTCACGGCCACATCGTTGCGAGGCCGGAGCGCAAAGCCCTGCGGGGTCGCCTGCACATCCGCCAGCGGATGCAGCAACTGGCGGAGGCGACCGATCTCCACCCGCAGCCGGGCGCGATGGGATTCATCCACCCGCTTGGCCTGAAAGGCAGCGCGCAGCAGGTCCGTTCGGCAAACATCGTTAGGCCAAGCTTCGGCCAGAGCGCGGGCGAGTGCAAACAGCACGGGGCGTGAAGCCAGGGGTATCACCATCTTGCCTCGCCTAACCACCCGGCGGCAGGCATCCACCACCAAGGTTCCTGAGGCCAGCAAGGCCTCCAGATCGGCCAGCAGGATGAGGCGTTCATGGTCGCCTGTGATGTGCCGTGCCACGGGTGTTTCTAGCCGTTGGGCAGCGGCGGCCACTTCGGCTTTCAAAGCGGGAATGCGGGTCAAATGCGCAGCCTCTTGGGCGCGGGTCAAAGCTGCCCGTGCAGGCCCCGTGCGCAAACGTTGCATGGCAATGCCGGCGAGAATCATCTCATGCGCGGCCCGTCGGATCGGCGGCAAAGGCGCGGGATCAACGGTGCCGAGCAGACGTTCTGCCTCGTCGAGCTGACCGAGCAAAAGCGAACGCCTAGCTTGGAGATGGCAAGCGTGCACGGCATTGAGGGCATCGCCGTTTTGTTTCAGCGTGGCCTGGACTGTGGCGAGCTCTTTCACAGGCCAACTCAGCTCGCGGGAAACAAAGGCGATCTCCGCCTGGGCGACCACACAGCGGGCGTGGGCGAGGGGTTGTTTGGGACCAAAGGCTCGCGCGGCCCGCTTTAAAAGATGCTGGGCCTGGGGTAGATCGCCCAGTTGTGCCATGGCGATGCCTCTCAGCGCCAGGGCAGGTGCGTCCTCGCGCAGCGCCACGCAATTCAGCGCACGCAGGGGATCTCCCGCAGCGAGGGCAGAGGCAGCTGCAGTGATGAGCGAGTCCATGAATAATCGCGCCATCGTTGTCACTCACACACGCTGCTGCCAAGCGATAACTTGATCCCGACGACCCAACTCTGGGCCGTCACTCAAACGAAACTCACATCATCCTCCAAGGAGGAATCCCCATGACTACACACCGAATCGGAACCCAAGAAGAATGGCTCAAAGAACGTCTGGAACTGCTGAAAGCCGAAAAGGAACTGACGCGGCAAAGTGACGAGCTGGCGCGGCAACGCCAGCAATTGCCCTGGGTGCCTGTGACCCAAGATTACCGCTTCATGACCGAGGCGGGTGAAGCCAAATTGGCAGACCTGTTCCAGGGCCGTTCGCAACTTTTGGTTTACCATTTCATGTTTGGTCCGGACTACACGGCGGGCTGTCCTTCCTGCTCATCGATTGCCGATGGGTTCAATGGCATTGCCGTCCATCTGGCGAATCATGATGTGCTGCTGACGGCGGTTTCCCTGGCCCCGCTGGAGAAACTGGTGGCCTTCAAAAAGCGAATGGGCTGGAGCTTTCCGTGGGCGTCCTCGTTGGGGTGCGATTTCAATTTCGACTTCTGCGCCTCATACACCGAGGAGCAGCAACGGAACGGCCTGGAGTACAACTTCACCCGTGAGCCGCAGCAGGAATGGCGCGATGGCAAGCCGGGCGGAGGTGAGGTGGCGGAGTTTGAATTTGCCACCATGTGCGGTGTCAATACCCCCACCTATCTTCGGCAGAGACCGGGGATGAGCGCCTTCATTCAGGAGGGCGGGACGGTCTATCACACTTATTCCACATACTCGCGCGGTGTGGATAGCCTGTGGGGCATGTATCCTTGGCTGGACCGGGCTCCGCTGGGGCGCAATGAGGAAGGAGGGGTCTGGTGGCGTCACCACGATCAATACGAGACGGCAAGCAACCAAACAGCGCCCTGCTGCCAACCCGCCGAACGCGCATGAAAAAGCTCTCCTGCTGTGTGGAGCACTCCCGGCGCGCAGAGGTTGGCAAACGAGGTATCGCACAGGCTGCGAGTGTGGTTTTCTCCAGTCTCATGCTCATCGCGATGCCAAAATGTCCGGTTTGCATGGCCGCCTATGTGGCCCTCATGACTGGCATCAGCATCTCCGCTGCCGCGGCCTCGCACCTGCGACTAGGTTTGTTCGTGGTGTGCCTCAGCGTGCTGGGTGGTCTAGTGCTGCACGGCCTGTGCAAGCGCTACCGAGGGAGGTGTAAAAGACTGCGCCGTTAGACCGAGGCGCGGATCATGAGGAAACCACAGATCCGTGGTGAAGTGGTCATCTCGACTCTTTCACCTCGGCATTGATCCGTCGCCTTCTCGCGCTAACGGAATGGCATGACACTTGATCTTCCTCGCTGGTTCGACCTCCACACGCACTTTCGCCAAGGCCCTGCTATGGCGGCTTATGTGAAGGCGCACCTAGACATGGGCTGTGCGGGGGCCCTAGCGATGCCAAACACGCAGCCTCCGGTTTCCCGGGTGTCTGGTGAGGCGCAGGCCGATGGCTGGTCCCTGGAGAGTTATTCAGCAGACTTGCGCGCTGCAGGGGCAGAGGTTTTTGAGCAACTCATCGTCCCGCTTTATCTCACGCGCCAGACCACGGCGGCGATGATTCGCGAAGGGGCTGCCTCTGGCCTGTTGCGGGCCTGCAAATACTACCCACCGCATGGCACCACGAATGCCGAGCATGGCCTGCCTATGGATGACCTCATCGGCGGTGAGGTCCTTCAGGCCATGGAGGAGCAGGGCATCATCCTGTGCATCCACGGGGAGCAGCATGGACTGAGCGGGCCAGACTACATTGATGCGCAGCAGAATGCCGAGACGCGATTTTACACCGAGCGGATGCCGCGCCTTTTGGCCGCGCACCCGAAACTGCGCATCGTGTGTGAGCACATCACTACGCGCACGGCGGCTGAGTTTGTGGCGAAGGCCCCGGACCACGTGGGGGCTACGATCACGCCGCAGCACTTGCTTTACACGATGGGGCACCTGATCCAGGGCCTGAAATACCACCTGTATTGCCTGCCCATCGTCAAGTTCCAGGATGATCGTGCAGCGCTGCGGCAGCAGGTGACGGTGGCAGGCCAAAGCAAGTTTTTTGCCGGCACCGACAGCGCCCCTCACACAACCAAAGCGACGGCCTGTGGCTGTGCGGCTGGCTGCTTCACGGGCGGCTGTGCACCGCAGCTTTATGCCATGGCATTTGAAGAGGCGGGTGTGGATCTCAGCTCGGCGGATGGTCTGGCTTTGTTCGAGCGTTTCCTCAGCCTGAATGGTCCTGGTTTCTACGGTTTCCCTGCTTCCATGCAGCGTTTCCAGATGGAAAAAGGCCCGTCACAAACACCGTTGTTGGAAACCCCAGTAGGTCCCATCACCCCCTTACCTCTGGGTTTGGGCATTGAGCTCACCTGGCGGATTTTGGGCTGATCGCGACCGTGCTTCGGTGTCAAAGAAACATCGTTGCCAAGCGTCAATCCGCTGACAGGCTAGACCATGACCTCACGCTTTCTCCTCTCTCCTTTTCTCTTTTTGGTACTCTTGCTCGCTCAGGTGCAGGCGGACGAGTTTGATTCGCAGGCCTTCATGGGCATGAACTCGGGTAACAGTGTGGGGGCTGCGATCAAACGCGGCGAAAAGGATAATAAACGGGTGCTGGTGTTTGCCTATGATGAGAAGAAGAATGGGCAAGCCTTCCACATCAAAGGCATGCTGGAACTGGAAGAAACGAAGAAGCTGGTTCGTGAACATTTCATCCTAGTGATCACGGATTTCAAAGACCGGAACATCCGCGATGTGATCGGCAGTGAGGGCATGGACCGTCCTGTGTACTTCCTCTTCAATACCGATGGATCTCTGGTGCAAAAAGGCACCGCTGCCATGGGTGCGGGTGCGGGGGCCAAGCTGGTCAAGGAGTGGACGTCCAAGTAGTCTCTGCGCGCTTTCACCGCATGCCTGAAATTACACCCATCGCCACCCTGCGGACTTGCTATACGGACAAGTTTGGGGTGCCGAGACAGCCGGGGCTGGTGCCTGCGGCTTGGGGCATTGTCGAATTTGAGCCCGCTTTCCGTCGTGTGGAGGCGGTGCGAGGCATGGAGGAGTTTAGCCACCTGTGGCTGATCACCCAGTTTCATCTGGTGAAGGAAGAGCCGACCTCCCTCACCGTTCGCCCACCGAGGCTAGGGGGCAATGAGCGCAAAGGCGTGTTTGCCACACGTTCACCTTTTCGGCCCAATCGCCTAACTTTGAGTGTGGTGAAACTGGACCGTGTAGGGCTGGAGGGGGACAAAGCCCCGCGCCTTTTTGTCTCGGGTGTGGATCTAGTGGATGGCACACCCATTTTTGACATCAAACCATATATCCGCTACGCAGACTCCGTTCCAGAGGCGAACAGCAGCTTTGCCGATACTCCACCCGTGCGGGTGCCCGTGCTGTGGGAGTGCCCGCAGCCACCGGAAGAGGTGCGCGTCATCATGGATCAGTCTTTAGCTTTGCAGCCCCAGCCCGCGTATCATGCGGATAACATCCGTGAGTACGTGACGGAGATCGCAGGGTGGCGCGTGCGCTGGGCCGCCCTGCCGGACTGTGCCAAGGTCGTCGCCTGTAGCCCCTTCTCTGCGCCATGAGCCACCTCGACCTTCCCATTCGTGCGGCCACAGAAACCGCTCTCGCCCACGGCGTCACTCTAGATCGCTGTGAAGTCTTGCAGGATGGAAACACGCTGGTGCTGCGGCTGAGCGAGACACTGGTGGCGCGGGTGGTGCAGGATGTGGACGGGCCGCGCCAGGGCACAGAATGGTTTGCCCGTGAGACAGCACTGGCACGCCACCTGACGCAGCAGGGAGCGCCCGTGGTGCCCATGCATCCGGATCTGCCGCAGGAACCGCATGAGCATCTGGGTTACACATTGAACTTTTGGTTATACGTTTCAACCATCGAGGCGGCCCCTGAACCGAAAGAAATTGGCGCTACCTTGCAGCATTGCCATGAAGTCTTGCGCCATTTCCCGGAACCTTTGCCAAAGTTGGCGATCTTGACTGAAAGCCTCGCTCTTCTGGCCACCCTGAAAGAACGCGCACTCTTTCCTGATGCCACCCTGTCTTTACTCCGTGACTGCCTAACTATCTCTACGGAAAAACTGGCTGCCTTTCCTCATCAGCCCTTACATGGAGATGCGCACTTGGGGAATCTCATGAACACAACCACGGGTTTGTTGTGGGCAGACTGGGAAGACACCTTTTCTGGGCCGGTGGAGTGGGACCTCGCCTCCATCCTTTGGAATGCGAAGATCCTTGAGGAAGATCATGACACGGTGGACCAGATCCTCACCGCGTATCGGGATGCTGGTGGAGCGGTCCGTGAAGAAGCACTGCACCACAGCTTTATTGCCCGAGCTGCTGTCATGAGCGCTTGGTACCCCATCCTGTACCCGAATCCAAATGCGGAGCGGCAAGCAAAATTGCAGCGTCGGCTGGATTGGCTTGCAGCGTTGTCTGGATAGACTTCTCCGCAAATGATACGAACGGTTTGAATACGCCTCTTGAGTACTGCGTCAGAGTCGTTGTGAAAACTCGACTCCATTATCTTCTCGTGGCTTTGCTTTTAGGCACCACCTTGACCAATTGCACCACCGCTTACGATGCCTATGGCAGGCCGCAGCAGGTGGTCACCCCTGAGGGGGCCGTGCTCGGCGCGGCTGCCGCTGGTTTGCTGGCCTATAGCCTGGCGAACAACCACAATGACCGTCACTATGACCGGCGTTATCACGGCCATTACCGTCGTTCTCCTTATCGTTCATCGGGCTACCATCGTGGTCATTGGCATTGAGAAATCTCGGCCTAACCAGATTTAATGATCCGGTAGGTGAAGAAGTGAAGTGCCCTGTTACAGAGCCTTCACTTCTTCACGGCTGTTTCTGAGAGTTCAGGCAAAAGCTTCGCATCATACGTGGCTCCCTTCGAAACCTGGATGAGCGTCATGCGCACCCGAGTGGGAAAGAACTTTTCTGAGTCTGCGCGCTTGTGGGCGTGGGTGTTGGTATGATCCTTCAGAACCAAGTGCATTTCTTTGATGCCCTGGTCCCAAAGGATATCGTTGTTTTGCCAAAAACTGGTCATGGCGATGTCCTTTTCATACACACCCTTTTCCTGATAAACACCTGTGCCGATGCAGCCATAACCGTGGTTTTGACCTTTGTAGGGGATGTAACAAACACTCCAGGTCGTCGGTGCGCTGCCCGCAGGTTTATCCAGCACCTCCAGCCGCACATGCACCGTGCCGTTGCGATAGTCCACCGGGGTGGTCCAGTCTTTGGGTCGCTGAGGATTCAGACGATCACTTTTCACGTAGTAGTGGGACTTGCTGGGCGTGCTGTTGTCAGCATCGGCCTTGGTAAATGGGAATGTCACGTCGAATAAAACGAACTGCTCCGCCTGGCTGAAAGAGCGACTCAGGACGAGCAAGGTGAGGATCAGAAAAAGAGGTATTTTCATGCGCATGGAATGGGTGCGATGGCTGCGGCTCTTTAGCAAGTGCGCTGGAATGATTTCCCAGTGTTTTTACTGTTCAGGTTAGTACTTTCGGGCAGGATCAAGGTGTGATCTTTAAACCCTTTCTCATCATGATGTGTTGCCATTCCCGGTGGGTTCTATTTCTTGGCGCTTTATATCTATCCACTTCATTGCTCGGCACTCTACAAGCCCAGGATGAGGACTGGCAGATAGAGCTTACTCTGGGCAAAGATGGGTGGCGGACTTATCAAAATCCGCGCTTTGGGGCGGTGATTCCCGTTCCACCAGGACTCGTAGCATTGGAGCCGCCGACCAACGGGGATGGTCAGGCTTTTGCGACGCCCGATGGCAAGGTGCGGCTAGCGGTTTATGGATGCTTCAATGTGGAGGGCACCGCCGATCTGGATGTGCGGTGGAAGGATGATCTCGTTGCTTCAGGTCGCACGATCACTTACCAACGAAAGACCGACAGTTGGTATGTGATTTCTGGCGTGATGGAAGATGGCACGGGCTTTTATGAAAAGTACACCGCCAATGCCAAGTATGGATCGGGCTGGCGGATGACTTATCCGCAGAAGGAGGAAAAGAAGTATTCCGCCTGGATAGAGCGGATCGCCAAAGGGTATCAACCTCGGTTAGGTCAGGGTTTTGACACCCTTGAATAGGGGATGACTTGTATGGGATCTGCTTGCTTTGGAAAAACTTCCTTGCTAGTGGAAGCCACTAATGAAAAAGCTGCTTAAAATCCTGGGTGCCCTGCTGTTACTGGCGCTTCTCTTCGTCGCTGGGGGCGTCTTTTATGTGGTCAATTACTTGCCTAACATTCCGGTGCAGGCGGACCTCAAGGTGGAAGCCACGCCCGAGCGGCTGGCCCGTGGGGCTTACCTAGCCAATAGCGTGGCTGTGTGCATGGACTGCCACAGTACACGAGATTGGGCGCTGTTTTCAGGTCCACTGAAGCCAGGGACTTTGGGCGTTGGGGGTGAGAAATTTGACCAGACGATGAATTTCCCCGGGTCTTTTATTGCGCCGAACATCACGCCTCACGGGCTCAAAAGCTGGACGGATGGCGAGCTGTATCGAGCCATCACTAGCGGAGTGAGCAAGGACGGGCACCCACTTTTCCCGATCATGCCTTATCCTTCTTATGGCAAAATGGCGGCCGAGGATGTGTACAGCATCATCGCTTATCTGCGCAGCCTTCCGGCGCAGGAAAGTAGCCCTGGCCCCTCGAAAGCGGACCCGCCAGTGAACGTGATCATGCATCTCATGCCGCAGCCTGCCCAGCCCGTGTCACTGCCTGCGAAGACGGACGTGGTCGCTTATGGTGGCTATCTGGCGAATGCAGCGGGCTGCACGGAGTGCCACACGAAGATGGAAAAGGGCAAACGAGTGGGCGCGCCTTATGCAGGCGGCTTTGAATTTGCCATGCCCAGCGGCACAGTGCGCTCGCCTAACATCACGCCCCACGCCGTTACCGGCATCGGTGCGTGGACCAAACAGATGTTTGTGGACCGCTTCAAAGCCTACGCGCCGGGGACTTTCAAACCTATGCCAGTGGATGCCGCCAAAGGTGAAATGCAGACTGTCATGCCCTGGACCATGTATGCGAACATGACAGAGGAAGACCTGGGTGCCATTTACGATTATTTGAAGACGCTGCCAGCGGTGGAAAACAACGTCGAGCGTTGGTCTGTGGCAAAGAAATGAGGCGTACTCTGCAGGGTCCACTACGCGATCAATTCCGTGAGCAAACGCCCGCCATTGACGATGTCAATCGGGCGCACACCCTCTAAGACGAGGCGCTTGGAGGCATTGATGCCGAGCAAGCGGTACATCGTGCGGGCGAGATCTTCGGGCCCCACCGGGTTCTCCTCAGGTTCGGCACCCAGGGCGTCTGACTTGCCATAGACAAAGCCTCTTTTCACGCCGCCACCCGCCATCGCCACGGAGAAAACACGCGGATAATGGTCGCGGCCATTGGTGGAATTGATCTTGGGGGCACGACCGAATTCGGAACTGACCAGCACGAGCGTGGTATCCAGCATGCCACGTTCGTCCAGATCCTTGATCAGCCTTGCAAAAGCCACATCGAACTGCGGGGCCTGACTTTCAAAGGAGCCTTTGATGTTCGAGTGATGATCCCAGCTACCGTAGTTCACGGAGACCATGCGGGTGCCTGCCTCGACAAGGCGGCGGGCTAACAAAAAGCGTTGTCCAGCCGCATTGCGTCCATATTCATCGCGAAGTTTGTTAGGCTCGGCATTGAGGTTAAAGGCTTCTCTTGCTTGAGTGGAACTGATGAGGTTGTAGGCCGCATCATAAAAGCTATCCATGGCAGTGAGGCCATCGGATTTCTCTTGGCTGCGGAAATGTTCATCCACGGCAGCGAGCAGGGAGCGGCGGCGCTCGAAACGGCGGTCATCAATGTCCTTGGGAGCGGCGAGGTCGCGCACCGTGAAGTTTTTATCCGCTGGATCACTCCCCAGAGCAAAGGGGCCAAAGGCACTGCTGAGATAGCCGCTGCCTTGATCCGGCGCGATGATGTTTGGAATGGCAATGTAGGGAGGTAGATTGTTTCGCGGTCCCTGCTCATGAGAGATAATGGTGCCGAAGCTGGGAAACTTGATCGCCGGGCTGGGGCGGTAGCCGGTGAACATGTTGTGCGTGCCACGTTCGTGCGCAGCCTCACCATGGGTCACGGACCGGATGATGCTGATCTTGTCCAGGATCTTAGCGATGTTCGTAAACTGCCCGCCCACGTATTCGCCAGTGACACCTTTGACAGGGCTGAAAGGGCCCCGGTAATCAGGAGCGGCCAAGGGTTTCGGATCCCAGGATTCATGTTGGGCCATGCCGCCGGGGAGGTAGATGTGAATGATGGAGGTAGCGACGGGCTTGTAGGACTCCACGGGGGGCAGGTTCATTTGGGCTGCTTGAAGCTTCAGCAAATGCGGCAGCGTGAGCCCCAGGCCAGCCATGGCACCCACCTGGAGAAAATCACGCCGGCCCTGGGCGGTGGTGAAAAGGTTGGAGTGGTGGCCGGAGCACAAGCGATGCATTTTCATGGTCGGATTCGGTGGAGATTCATCACCGACTACGGGCTGTGAAGGCATCTATTACGTTCACGTGTGATTGTGCCAAGAGAGGGGAGAGAGTTCGCAACAGAGGCTCAGTACCGCTTTCCGAAGAACACACTTTTTAGTTAGACCTTTTTCTGTTTTTTGCGGGCACTGTTTGGTAAGGTCCTGAGACAATGAGCGTTCATGGGGGCAGATCCATCATGAAATATTTCTCACGCCGTTCCTTGGCCATCCTTCTCCTCAGCCTGCCGGGCAGTGTTCTGGCAGAGCTTTCACTGCCACATTTCTTTAGTGATCACATGATCCTCCAGCGGGAGCGTGCGGCGGCCCTTTGGGGTCACGCAGATCCACTGGCCGAGGTAACCGTGGCTTTCAAAGGCAAGACGGCTGTGGGCAAAGCAGACGCTCAGGGGCAATGGCGGGTGGCGATTGAAACGGGTCCTGCAGATGCTGAAGGAAAAGAGCTCAAGATCACCTCAGGGGCGGAGACGGTGTTGGTCAAAGATGTGCTGGTGGGGGAGGTGTGGCTGGCCTCTGGGCAGTCAAACATGTACTTCACCATGAACCGCGCGCCAGCCTATGCGGAGCTGATGGCTAAGGCGAATTACCCCGGGCTCCGCATGTTCAATGCTCCCCTGGTGACGGCGGAAACGCCGCAGCGGGACATTGAGGGTGAGTGGTCACTGTGCAGTCCAGAGACCGTCCCCGGCTATTCTGCCGTGGCGTTTTTCTTTGCGCTGAAACTTCACCAAGAGCTGGGCATTCCCGTGGGGGTGCTAAAGACCTGCTGGGGCGGTAAACCGGTGGAAACTTTCACCAGTCGCGAGGCTCTCAATACCCACCCGGCTAGCAAGGCCCTCGTGGACAAGCTGGTGGCCGAAGCTGCGAGTTATGAACCTGCGGCCGCTCAGGCTGACTACGAAGCTAGATTGGAAAAATGGAAAGCGACTATGGCTGCGGCCAAGGGCAAATCGGCCGAGGTGCGCAAGCGCCTGCCCAAGAAGCCCGTGGTCCCCAAGCCGCCCTTGTTGACTGAGGGCAAACCGGGTGTGCTTTTTGATGCGATGATTCACCCCTTCGTCGGCTACACGCTGCGCGGGGCCATTTGGTATCAGGGAGAGGGCAATGCCAAAGTGGGGGCAGTGCCCTATGATGAATCCCTGCCGCTGATGATCCGTGACTGGCGGCAGCGCTGGGGAGATGAGTTTTCCTTCTACTTCGTGCAGTTGGCGAATTATCGCGCGCCTTCGACGGCTCCCGGCACGCCAGATCCCTGGGCCCTGCTTCAGGACCGGATGCGGCATATTTTGGAGACCACGCCCAAGACTGGCATGGCCGTCATCAACGACGTGGGGGAGGTGAGTGACATCCACCCGAAGGATAAAATGACGCCTGGTTACCGCCTCGCCCGTTGGGCTTTGGCGAAGGATTATGGACGTGATCTCCTCTACAGCAGCCCTCTTTACAAAAGCAGCGAGGTGAAAGACGGGGCGATCCAGGTGACCTTTGATCACGCAGGCAACGGTTTAAAAAGCCGCGATGGCGGGGCGCTGAAACGATTTGAAATCGCTGGTGCAGACAAAGTCTGGCACTGGGCGGAGGCCAAGGTGGACGGGACGGATAGCGTCGTGGTCAGCAGTGCGGAAGTGAAACAGCCAGTAGCCGTCCGTTATGCCTGGGCCTCCAATCCAGAGGGGGCGAATCTGGTAAATAGTGAAGGCCTGCCTGCCTCCGTCTTCCGCACGGATGACTGGGATGATGTGGAGGCCAAAGAGGGGGCCACCTCTGGCCGCGGTATCCAAGCGCGGCGCGCTCAAGCGGCGGAAATCAGAAAGCTGAATGCCCAACTCGCCAGCTTGGACAAAGGCAGCGCTGAGTTCAAAGCTCTCCGCCAAAAGATCCAGGCACTGCTTGCGGAATTGAAGGCGGCGGCTCCGAAAAAGTAAGGTTCCCGCTGGGTCTTTTTGCAGAAACTCCCCCCGCGAAGGCTTTAGGCCTCGTTAAGGTTGATCATCAGGCGAGACGCGGCATCATGGCCACCCCCCCATGAGCTTTCGCGCATTTGTTTTTCCATGCCTTGCCCTTTTGGCCTGCCTTTCTCCTGCTACCGCCATCACGGTGGACTGGGATGGTGGAGGGGCGGACAATAAATGGAGCACAGCGGATAACTGGAATACGAATGCCATTCCGGCCATCACTTCCCCGCTGGATGATGTGCGTTTTTTAGGTTCGGTCAAACCTGCGGTGGATGTAGATACCAATGTCAGCGTGCAGACGCTCAAGTTCATCACAGGTGCTTCTGCATTTACCCTCAGCGGCACGGGCGTGATTAATCTTGCAGGCACGGGTATAGGTCATGATTCCGGGCTGCATTTGCGCAATGAATCCTCCGCGCTGCAGACGATCAATAACAACATCGTTTTCACAGGCACCAGCATCGGGTTCAATGCGGTCAGCGGGAACATGACCTTCAATGGCAGCATTGACATGAGCGCGGCGACGAACATCCGCTTCCTCGGCGGCGGTAGTCGTGTCACCACCTTCAATGGCGTGATTTCCGGCACCGGGGCTGGCCAACTGGCCTTCAACAGCGGTGGTACTTTCGTTTTGAATGCCCTCAACAGCTACACCAAGACCACCAGCATTTGGAGTGCCACCGTCAAGCTTCTGGTGGATGCCCCCAGCGGGGCCAATGGGGCCTTTGGCAATAGCACCGGTGCGATCAATATGGGAACCACTTATGATGGCGGGGCGCTCACTGGCATCCTGCTGGCCAGCAATGCCGTGACCATCGGCCGTACCATCACTCTGGCTTCTTCCTCCACCAGCTTTCCTGCGGTCACGCACAACTACACCATCGGTGGTGATACCGCGCACATCTCTAATTATACGGGTACCATCACGACGACCAATGGCAATGGCACCAAGGCCGCCAGCAAGCTGACCGTTACCGCAGCCGCAGGAGGCCGGGTAAACATCGCCAACATCGTCCGTGGTGCAGGCACCACCGGCACGGCAGATGACGTGGTGAAGATCGGCAACGGCATCGTGGCCATCACGGGCAGCAGTAATAACTGGCAGGGCAATACCCTCGTGCAGGCAGGCACCTTCTTGGTCAATGGCAGTGTGCTCACCAGCCCCAGTGGTAAGAATGTGCAGGTCAGTTCAGGAGCCATCTTGGGCGGCAACGGCACGCTGACGCGCGAAGTTTCTTTGTCTGCGGGTGCGATCCTGTCACCTGGGGATGTGAGTGCCGCAGGCGTCAGCCTGGGCAGTAAGCTCACTGTGGGTGATGTCACCGGCCTCACGCTTACCCCCACTTCGGTGCTCAGATTTGACCTCAGCACCTTTGATAGCATCACAGATGACGAAGTCAGTGTGCAGGGAAATCTCGCTTTGGCGGGTCAGCTTAATGTCACTGACCTTGGAGGCTTTGGAAATGGCGCTTACAAGCTATTCGACTGGACAGGACTGCTCACCTATAACCCTGCCGATTTCACTTTTGGCAACATGCCCAGTGGCTTCACCTACACGCTCGATACCACCACCTGGGCAAATGCCGTTTACCTCGTGGTAACGCCTGAGCCCGGGCGTGCGCTGCTGCTCTGCGTGGGGCTTTCCATGCTGCTTTTCAATCGCCGCCGTAAGCCCATCGTTTGATGGAAAAGGCTGGGCGAAAGGTGGTGGATGCTCTTCAATGTGAGCAAAGCCTCTTTGCCCCTCATGAAATACCTGAGCTACGAGAAGTACACCTGCTTACTGTTAGGCCTATTCGTCGCCTGGTGGTCAGCCTTGGCCATCAGTCCACACTATCGTCACGATTGGTTGCTGGAAAATGTGCTACTGGTGCCTGCCTCAGCCTTGCTGCTCTGGGGCTGGAAAAGGCGGCTGTTCTCACGGGTGTCGCACACCCTTATTTTTGTTTTCCTGTGCCTGCATGAGGTCGGCGCCCACTACACCTATGAAAAGGTGCCGTATGACCAGTGGTGGCTGGCACTGACGGGCGGCACCTTCAATGACCTCATGGGGTGGGAACGGAATCATTTCGACCGCCTGCTGCATTTTCTTTATGGGCTACTGTGTGCGTATCCCTTCCGCGAGATCTTCCTGCGTGTGGCAGGCGTGCGTGGTTTTTGGTCCTACTTCCTGCCGCTGGACATCATGCTTTCCACCTCAGCCATTTTTGAGCTCATCGAGTGGGCGGCGGCCACGGCCTTTGGGGGCGACTTGGGCAACGCCTACCTGGGCACCCAGGGAGATGTCTGGGATGCACACAAAGACATGGCGCTGGCTGGCCTGGGGGCTCTCATCGCCATGACTTTGAATGCTGCCGTCAACAAGCGTTGCCAGCGGGACTTTGCCCGGGAGTGGAGTGAGAGCCTGAAGGTGACCTCGAAAGCGGCTTAACGCTTACAGGTAGGGCTCGATGTCCAGCTTGCCATTGGTGGCGCAGATGAACATGGTGCCTGGGCGCACGGTGCTGTCGCGGGTGACGATCTTGCCTCCGGCAGCTTCCACCAGCATGACGCCGGCGGCGATGTCCCAAAGGCTGATCTGCTCCTCCACATACGCATCCAGTCGCCCGCAGGCGATGTAGGCCAGCGCAAGGGCAGCACTGCCCAGCATGCGTGTCTTGAAGACCTCGTAGCTGATGCGGCGGTAGCGCTCAAAGCCCGCATCCAGGGCGGATTTGCTCTTGGAGAAACCGACCGTCACCACCGCCTCGCTCATCTGGGCGCGTGTGCTGGCAGTGATAGGTTTGCCATTGAGGGTGGCGACGCCGCCTTTGACGACGGACCAGGTTTCATTCTGCATCGGGTCATGGATCACGCCCAGCAAAGGCTCCTTGGTGGAGCGAACACGTGCAGCGATGGACACGCAAAAATGCGGGATGCCGTAGAAGTAGTTCACCGTGCCATCGATCGGGTCCACGATCCATTCCACATCGCCATCGCCGCCCACATCACCTTCTTCTTCACCCAGGATGCGGTGGTCCGCGTGGTAACCCAGGATGATGTCGGTGATGAGCTTTTGGCTGCGTACATCCAGTTCCAGTTTCACATCGCGGCGATGCATCTCATTGACGGTCTTTTCAGAGCCGAAGTTGTCCCGGATGAGGTTGCCGGCCTGAGTGGCGGCTTCGATGGCGATGGCGATGAGTTCTGGCATGGAATGAAGGGATGGAGGCGAATGTCCCGGAGGAGATCAAAGGGTTTTTTTCAAGGCGGCCTGCTGGGTGATGAACGCGATCAACTCGCGAGCCAGCGCAGCCTTGCTCTGACGTGGCAGGGGGAAGGGCGAGGCGTCAGGCAGGCACAGAGTGACTTCGTTCTCCGTGCTGTCAAACCCGATGCCCACCTGCGAGACATCATTGGCGATGACGAGGTCGCAGCCTTTGCGTGCTAGCTTGTCGTGCGCATGTTCCAGCAGTCGTTCCGTCTCAGCCGCGAAACCCACTAGGTAACCGGTGAAACCGAACACGCCGCGGGCCGAGCCGAGAATATCCTCGGTTTTCTCCAGCGTCAGGGTCAGGGTCTCGCCTGTTTTTTTGATCTTTTGTTCGGCCCTGGCGACCGGTCGGTAATCCGCCACGGCCGCGGAAAAAATGGCGGTATCCTGCCCGCTCAGGTGGCTGCTCACGGCCTCGTACATTTGGCGGGCGGTTTCCACCTTCACCATGGTCAGGCCTTCGGGCATAGGTAGGGAGACGGGGCCGGAGATCAGCGTCACCTCATGCCCTCGGTCTCGGGCGGCTTCGGCCAGGGCGTAGCCCATTTTGCCAGAGGAACGGTTGGTTAGATAACGCACCGGGTCCAGAGGTTCGCGTGTTGGGCCAGCGGTGATGAGGATCTTCATGCGGCTCCCTTGTTTAAGAGGACCTGCACGGCTGCCAGGATTTCTTCCACAGGAGCCAGACGGCCCACGCCTTCGTAACCGCAGGCCAGCAGCCCTTCCGCAGGTTCGATGAATTGCGCGCCCCAGCCCTTGAGTGTTTCCACATTTTTCAGAGTCGCCGGGTGCAGCCACATTTTGCCGTTCATCGCTGGCGCGATCAAGAGGGGAGCCCGTGTGGCCAGGGCGATGGCCGTCAGCGCGTCGTTGGCAAACCCATGCGCCATGGAGGCTAGAACGTTGGCGGTAGCAGGCGCGATGAGCAGCAGATCCGCATCATCAGCGAGTTGGATGTGACCGGGCTGCCAGCCTTCTTTTTCAGCAAACAAATCCGTCACTACTGGGCGGCGTGAGAGGGTGGCCAGCGTCAGCGGGGTGACAAATTCCAGCGCACCCTTCGTCAGCACACAGGTCACCTCGTGCCCAGCTTTGGTGAGCTGGCTGGCCAGATCTGCCGCCTTGTAAGCGGCAATGGAGCCGGTGATGCCGAGGACGATGCGTGACATAGGGCGTGTGGGAAATTCGAAGCGCTTACAAAGGGCACTACGCTTGCCGTTTGGAAATGAAAACTTTTGCCCGGTGACGGCTCTGCTCAGGGCTGGGGCGCGGAGGTTTTTTGGAGGCTGGCGCGCCCAGTCGGCTTCTGATGATGGAGTGTCACCGTGCTGTTGGCCACTCCACCTTCAAGATAGGTCGTCACCAGATAGTCACCGGGAAACCCCCGCCATTTGACCCGGCCTTCGGCATCGGTTTTTAAAGTCACATCTGTGCGCCAGCGTCGGCCGATCCACTCTTCCAGTACCTCACCGCGAAGACGGATGGACCAGTCCTTGTTCCAGGAGGCGGCTTCAGGTTTCCAGTGCGTGCCTTCCCAAAAACCCCAAAGAAGGATGCTGCTGTAGGCGGGATGGCTAAAACAGGCGATCAGCACGTCGCGGGTGTAATCTGCGGCCAGCTCTTCATCGGCCTGCGTCACCACATCAAATTCCGTGATGGACTGCGAGGGAACGATTTTCGCGTAGCGATCGGTCACGGCTAGAAGGTCCTCAGGGGATGGCAGAAAGCTTTCGTCAAAGTGGGCCTGGTTGCCCAGGCCTGCTACGGAGAGACCGGCTTCATTCAGCGCCTGGATGTAGGTGAAGGTGCGCTCTTGCTGCGGGCCGGGGCGGAAGATCTGATCTTCGTTGACCCAAAAAGGCAGGTCCGTCAGGGACCGTGCCAGCCGGTAGGTTTCCCGGTCAATCTCTGCCAATCCGGGTTTTGCATTCAACATGTCAGCGCCATGCCAGGCGATGGGGTGATTGATCACATCCCATTCACGCACACGGTCTTTCACGAAGCCGAGCCGCTCACGGGTGCCTTCGAAGATCCGCTGCCGGATGACCTCGGCGTCGTTGATGCCGTGGAGATTGTAGGGGGTCGCCACCTGCATGAGGTAGTGGCCGCGCACCGGGATGTGACGCGCCTGAAGCCAAGCGAAAGCTTGGTCGAGCTGGGCATTGCGGTGGTGGCGTTTTTCGGCGCTCGCCTCGGGCGGCCACTCCCCTTCTTTGAGATCGTTTTCAAACACCACGATGCTAAACAGGCGATCCACAATATTCCGGAAGTTCCGCCCATCCTGGCTGTCTTCCAGTAGCCATTTTACGGGCACAGCGGAACCAAAACCAAATTCATGGCGCTGCAAAACAGCGCGGACTTCGGTGTTCTTCAGGGGTTGACCCGCCGGGTCCGTCAGGGTCAGAGCCAGATCGGCTTGGCGATGTTTTTCGATCCGCTCCAGCGCGGCTTTTCGCCAGGGAGCCTGGGCCTCACGCCCGGCATAACTGCGGCGGATGCGCGGTAAGGTGGCGATGTCTGTTTTCGCTGGGTAGCTGAACAGTCGGACGCTTTCGACCTCCAAGGCCTGTTCTTTTTGCCCGCACAGCAAGACTAGCGCCGCCATGCCTGCGTCTGCGTTTTTGTTGGGCACCAAAGTCACCGGCAATTCAGTCCATTCAGGATGAACCTCCAGGGTGGTTTCCGCGCTGAGGGCTAGGTAGGGGGCTTGTTGCAATTGCAGTTTGGCTATCATTACCCCTTTAGAGGACGGGCCCAGGACACGGGCCTTGATCACCGCTAGCACAGGCTCCCCGGCTTTGATCTCAGGCGTGCAGGGGACGGTAAACTGGGCAAGATAGGCTTTGGATGCGTCAGCCTTTTCTACCGTGATGCGTGCCCCCTTTTCCAGAGTCACGGCTTTTCCCGCTTCCGCGTTGGCGCTGGCTTTCAGAGAGCTGCCGATCTCGGTCCCTCCGGCAGGGATTTCCAGGGCTTGTGCGGAGTGGAGACACACACTGAGCAGGGCGGAGAGCAGGATAAACTTCACGCCGCAGTCTGACGTAGGGGAGCCCTGCCGCAAGATTTTATGCAACGAGGGCTTTAGCACTGCCTGGGGTTGCGCTCACATCTCTCATTGCAAAACCGTCGTGTCTGCATCACGCCATGGCCATGTCTTTCCTGAAACGATTCGAAGTCTGGCTGCTCATTCTCCTCAGCCTCGGGGTCACCCTCTGGGTTTTTACGACGGAGGAGGCCTCAGAAGGCAATCCAGAGCCCCTGGCTGCCGAGGTGACGACTACCGAGCCAGGTTTGAAAATCCACCGCTGCACTCTGGAGCGTGATTATGGCAATGCCCGGCTGGACATTGAGCTGCGTTACCGCAATACCAGCCCCCGCCCTTTCTCCTTTCAGCCCCCCGATGTGCGCCTAGTGACAGCGGAGGGGAAAGAGGTGCCGCTTTTCACCCTCGCCACGGAAAAGCCGCCGCAGGTCCCTGCGCAGACAGCTCAGGACGTGCGCATCCGTTACTGGTTGGAGAAAGCCCATTTGCAGGGAGCCCTCACCTTAGAGGTTCGTGGTGAAAAAGCGGAAGTGAAAAAGCCAGCTCCCCTGGACTTGGAAAAGCTTGAGAACGGCAAGTCGAAGACCTGGATCGGCGCCGTGGAGTAAGGGCTGGCTCCATGACTGTCGCGGCTTCCTCAGCTTAGCCAGAGGAGCCCTTGTGTGAGGCGATGTGCAAGGTCGTGAAAAAAGCGGCTGCATTCTCGCTGGGTTGCGTCTATCTGCGCACTGTGATCGCCATTGCAACGGCCAGTCAAAAAGGCGGTGTGGGTAAAACCACGCTGTGCATCAACCTCGCGTACTCGCTCGCACGGCGCGGATGGAATACCCTGCTCGTGGATACCGATCCACAGGGCGGAGTCGGTCTATCCCTGGCCCGTTCGACCAAGGCGAAGCAGGGCTTTTATGATTTTCTGACCGGGGAAAAAAACTTCAACAAGCTGGTGCTTTCCACCCGCTTACCCGAACTGCAAATCCTGCCTGCCGGCCAGTATGATGCCTGCGCTCGCCAGGGCTGGTCCCCGGCGGAGGTGCCGGCGCGTTTGGCAGACCTGCTGCGCGCTGCCGAACTGCGCGGTGTGGACTGCCTCATCATTGACACCGCTGCGGGTCTCAATGGCATGTCAGAGTCCGTGGTAAAGGCTTGCGATTACGTCATCCTGCCTCAGCAGGCTGAGCCCCTGGCCGTGCGCAGCGTGCCGCACATGCTGGAGACTCTATCCCGCTTCCGCGCGGAGGGGGCTGGAGTCAAAGTGGCGGGCATCCTGCTGACGATGGTCATGGGTGAAAATCAGATCAGCCAAAAAGTGGTGGCTGAACTCCGTGCCCTGCTGCCTGCAGACTTGATGTTTGAACAGTCCATCCCTCGCATGGGTTCCTTTCTCGAAGCTAGCGCCATGGGAGTCCCGGTGGCTTTGATCAAACGCAACCCTCCCCCCGAAGCATTGATCTTTGACCAGATCGCCGCAGAAATTGAACAACGCACCGGCCTGCTCCAGGAACGCGAAGCCTCCGATAATCATGCAAGTCTCCTGGATTGATCCCGAAGAGGTCGCCGTACTGGCGGAGTCTCTGCGCCCATCTCTCACCCCCAAAATTCCGGCACCTGTCCCGGTCGCTCCGCCAAAACCGGAGCCCGTCGAGCCTTTGGTCACCGATCCTGTCGTGGTCAAAGTCGAAGAAGCTGCCCTAGCACCTAATCTGGCAGCCTTTCGCCAGCGGCTTCAGTCCATCCGCGAAAAAGCCATCCACGCTGGTTTATTGACCCCGCAGCCCGTCGCTCCCCCGGCGGAAACTGCCTCCGTGGTCACAGCCCAGCCGCCTGTGGTTGAGGCTCCGGCTGCTGTCGAGCCTGCCCCTGTGGCCGTGGAGGAGGAGGTTTCCGCGCCTGCCAGTCCGGCTCCTGAACCTGCCTTTACCCCTTCACCACCGCCCACGCATTTCAGCGCGGCCCCGGTCGAGCTGCCGCAGGTGCCTATCTCTCAAGGCGCGTCGGTCAAAGATCGACTCGAAGCTTACTCCCTCTGGGCTGGCAGCCGTTGGAATGCAGGGGAACTCCTCATCGTGGATGAATATGGGGATCTTCTCTGGGGACCGCCGAAAAAATCGGGTCTGGTCCTCTCCACCATGATGGCGTGGAATGCCGCCATTCGTGCCAGTGCGCAGGCCGCTAGCGGTGCCTCCCAGGTATCGCGGCAGATTTTGGCCACGGGAGAAACACTCACCATTCTCCCCTGCCCCACCCGCCTAGGGCTCTTGCAGATCGCTTTGGTAAAAGCCCAAGCGCCCTCAGAAGAAGAAACGATCTCCCTTTGTAGCGTGCTGGCGGAAGTGATGGACTTTCCTGGCTGATCTCTCCAAGCCGGCAATCAGCCCGCACGCGCCCACTGGGTTTTTTGACACCCCTGGGCCAACCTCATCTTCCAGATGAAACTGGACCGCTTCCTTGCCAAACAGTCCTCCCTGGGTCGCAGTGCAGCCCATCGGCTGATTGCGGCCCGGCGCGTTCGGGTGGATGGCAGTGTCTGCACCAGCAATCAGCAGGAGGTGGATCGCTTCACCCGAATTGAGCTGGATGACACCCTTCTTCAAGAACCTGAGAGAGCGCTCTACCTCATGCTGCATAAGCCTGTGGGCATCCTCAGTGCCACCGTGGATCCCGTGCACCGCACGGTCATTGATCTGTTGGATGATCCCGACAAACACACCCTGCACATCGCGGGGAGGCTGGACCGTGGCACCTCTGGGTTGATCCTCTTAACGAACGATGGCCGCTGGTCCAAGCGCCTGATGGAGCCTGTGGAGCACGTGGCAAAGGTGTATCTTGTGGAAACGGCGGAAGACATTCTTCCAGATGCAGTGGCTGCCTTTGCGGCTGGATTTTACTTCCATACCGAAGACATCACCACCCTGCCTGCGGAGCTGGAGATCCTCGCCCCGCGCCGAGCACGGCTGACGCTCTATGAAGGGCGCTACCACCAGGTGAAGCGCATGTTTCACCGCGTGCAAAACCGCGTCACTGCGCTGCATCGGGAAAGCATCGGCAGTCTTCGCCTGCCCACAGATTTGCAGGCAGGTCAATGGCGGCCGCTGACCGCTGAGGAAGTCGCCGCTTTTTAAAGCTTAACGGTAGAAGTCGAGCGTGCGTGCCACGCCATCCTTCCAGTCCACCAGCACCTCGTAACCCATGGCTTCACGGGCAGCGGAGATGTCTGCCAGGGAGTTCCGCACATCGCCCACGCGTGGGGGTTGGAATTCGGGTTCCAGTTTCTGGTTGGTCAGTTGATTCAGTTCTTCGATGAGTTGCAGGAGGGAAATGGAGTCGCCCGCTGCGGTATTGAAGAACTTGCCCGCCACCTTTTCTGCGGGGGCCTCAGCGGCCAGCAGGTTGGCAGAGACGGCATTGTCCACAAAGGTAAAGTCGCGGGCCTGGAGACCATCGCCAAACACCAGAGGGCGCTCGCCTTTGAGCATGGCGGTGCAGTATTTAGCGATCACGCCTGAGTAGGGTGAATCAAAGGCCTGGCGCGGACCAAAGACATTGAAGTAACGCAGACCCACGGTTTCCAGACCATACAGGCGGTGGAAAAGCTGGCCGTACTTCTCACTCGCGTATTTCTGCAATGCGTAAGGTGAAAGCGGGTTCGGTGGCAGGCCTTCGTACTTGGAAGGAGCATCGGAATCGCCATAAATGGAGGAGGAACTGGCGAACATGAAGCGCTTCACGCCGGCATCGCGGGCTGCGATGAGGACCTTCAGTGTGCCATCCAGGTTTTGCGAATTGCTCTCCCACGGTTGTGCCACGGAGCGGGGCACCGAAGGCAGGGCACCTTCATGAAACACCCAGTCACAACCGGCGGTGATCTTCGCCAGCAGCGCTTCATCGCCGATGTCTCCCTGAACGAATTCCAAATCATCCCCCGGTTTTTTCCAGGCTAGATTCTCCAGGTTACCCAGGCTGAGATTGTCCAGCACGACCACACTCGCCCCACGGGCACAGAGAGCTTCAGCAATGTGAGAACCAATGAATCCGGCACCGCCGGTGATGAGAGCTTTCATAAAAAAGGTAAGGCCATCGTTTGGAACGTGTCAGGGCGATTTGCAATCACTGGATGGTTCCAAAGCGGCCAGAGATCAGGTCTTCCTCAGCGGAATTCGGGCTAAGCTTTGTAATAATGCGGCTGGCCTTTGAGCAACTGGCCAAAGGCATTGCGTGTATCCACGATGAGGCGGGCATTTTCGGCGATCAGTGGATAATCCACGGCTTGGTGATTCGTCGCCAGAAGGACCAGGTCATAGCTGGCGAGGTTCTCAGCAGACAAATCCACACTGAGGCGACCTGCAAAGTGGCCGTGCTCACGCGAAGGCCGGATGACGGGGACGTGCGGGTCGTGGTAAACCACGTCGGCGCCTGCCTCTTCCAGCATTTCCCAGAGGACGTAGGCTGGGCTTTCGCGGTCATCGTCCACATTTGGTTTGTAGGCGATGCCTAGCAGAAGGACTTTGCTACCCTTCAATTCTTTGCCATGGGCCGCCAGCGCCTCGCGGCAGCGCTGGATGACGTAGGCCGGCATGGCAGTATTGACCTCGCCTGCCAGTTCGATGAAGCGTGTCTCCTGGCCGTATTGACGGGCTTTCCAGGTGAGGTAAAACGGATCAATGGGGATGCAGTGGCCGCCCAGGCCTGGGCCAGGGTAGAAGGGCATGAAACCAAAGGGTTTGGTCTTGGCAGCAGCGATGACTTCCCAGATATCAATGCCCATTTTGTCATACACCACCTTCAGCTCATTCACCATGGCGATGTTGACCGCGCGGAAGATGTTCTCCGTCAGTTTGACCGCCTCGGCGATGCGGCAGGAGTCCACCGGCACCAGCGTTTGGATGGCCCGGCCATAGACTTCCATGGCGCGCTGCTGACAGGCGGGGGTGAGGCCGCCGATGACTTTCGGGATGCGGGAAACATCGCTCAGGGGATTACCTGGATCTTCGCGCTCGGGAGAAAAGGCGAGGTGAAAGTCCACCCCAGCAATCAGGCCAGAGCCTGCTTCGAGAACTTCTCGCAGTTCCCCATCCGTCGTCCCGGGGTAAGTGGTGGATTCCAGGACCACGAGTTGGCCCTTCTGGAGGTAAGGAGCGATGGCCCGGCCGGTGTTCAGCACGTAGCTCAGGTCCGGCTCATTGCCTGCGGCCAGAGGGGTAGGCACACAGATGATCAGTGCGTTGCACTCTGCCGCCTGGGAAAAATCAGTCGTGGCGCGGAAACGACCCTCGCTGACTGCTGCGGCAATGTCTTTTTCAGGGATGTGCAGAATATAGGTCTCACCTGCGGTCAACTTATTGACTTTCGTAGGGTCAATATCCAGACCAAGAACTCGACTGCCGCATTGGGCAAATCGCAAGCTGAGAGGGAGTCCGACATAGCCGAGACCGATGATGCCAATGAGTGAGTCGGAAGACATGACAATAAAATGCGGTAAGCGTGAGCGCCTTTCTATGGTGGAAATATGTTCCCCGTGCCACCACTTTCCCAGGAAATCCGTGAGGGAGGCCTCACATAAACTCCGCATACAAGCCATTCTTGACGCTTGCAAAGATCCACCCCTGGGGAATTGTCATCCAGCCCATAGCTTTCATAGCACGGGCCGTGAGTCAAAAAATCAAGCCCGCGCACTTCATGATCCTCCGTCTTACACTTCTTTTTGTGGCTGGCGCCCTGCTCAGCAGTTGCGCCTATCCTTTCGGCCACAGCAAAAACGGCAACTACTACGGTGGCCAGGGCATGGGCACGGCTCCTAGAACGCGTGTCCCTAAAGAAGTGCAGAGAGAGCGTGGAATGTTCTAAAAACATTCCAGCCGCGGCTTCCCCTCACCCTCACATCTTGCTCCCAGGACTTGATAGTCCTGATCCGTTTTTCCGATCCCTACTTTCATGCGTCACACCGCCGTCCGCGCTCCATCATCGGGCTTTACCATGCTGGAGTCCCTTTTGATGATTTGTCTGATGACCGTTCTGGCGCTCATGACTTGGGGTATTTATTTGAAAGAAACGGATCCGGCCCGCAAAGGTCCTGGCGTCTGGGAAAAAGTGGAGTCGCCCTTTGTCCCTGCCTTTCGTGAGGTGGACAATCCTGTCATCATCGTTCCAGACCCACCGCTGAAAAACCCAGTGGGACAGCCACAGTAAGCTTTGTGGCCGGGCTTTCCCCAGCCCTTCGTTTCACACAAAGACTTGCCCATGGATTCTGAAGCGAGCCCCCCCGCCCCGGATACTCTTCTCGCCCGCACAGGTCGCGCAATGATCGCGGCATCGGAAAATGAGGGCTGCTTTCCCATTCTCCTGCGCTGGTTGCGGCGTCTGACGCTTTGGAGCGTCATTCTCTACATCGTTTCGTTAATTGTCGTTACACAGGCGCTCAGTTGGGGTGGTGAGCGCAATGTCACGACGGCCTTCCTCATTTTTTTGCCACCTTCCATCTGGTGGCTGCCTGCGCCCCCGCTCGCCTTCGCCGCTCTGCTTTTGCATCGCCGCGCCCTGCTGTTTTTGCTGGGGGTGATGCTGTGGTTCGGTTATGGGTTTCTAGACTGGCGGCCAGGCCAAGACGCCTTCACTGGGGAAACAGCTCTGAAAGTGATGACCTACAACCGTGGGCAGCACATGAATCAGAGCCTTAAACCTTTCAAAGAGGCCACGCTTCCGGACATCATTGTCCTGCAAGAAGCCTATGGCCGGGCTGCGGGTTACGCGGCAGATCCAGATTACGCCGACCTGCCGCACACTCGCAACTTGGGCGAGCACACACTGCTCAGCCGTTACCCCGTGCTGGAGGAAAAAATGTTGCCCGCCCTGCCGGGGCAGTCGCCCAAAGCGGTGCGCTTTGTCATCGACTGGAAAGGCCAAAAAATAGCGCTTTACAGTGTGCATCTCCAGACTCCCCGTGAAGTGCTGGGGCACCAGGTGCGCGGGGGTTTCCTGTATGGCATCCTTGGGCTTCCAGGGACCCCTTGGGCTGGTAAGCGGCAGCAAATGCAGACGTTCTGGGATGGCCAGATCGCGGATGCTGAAATCATCCTCAAAGCGGTGCGTGAAGACCCCCTGCCGACTCTGCTGGCCGGCGATTTTAACTCGCCACATGTCGGTTACGTGCATCGCCTCATCACGCGGGAGTTGCAGGACTCGCACGCCGAGGCGGGGCAGGGTTTTGGCCTCAGTTTTCCTGGTAGCACTCACAATCCTTTGAGCATGGGTGGTCCCTGGCTGCGGATTGATTATGTTTTTGCCAGCCGTCACTGGCAGGTGGAGCAATGCGTCACGGAGGCGGATCGCCGTTCTCAGCACCGTGCTCTCACCACCACGGTGACGCTCAAGATGCCTTAACTGGGGCGGCCTGCCAGAGGCTGAGTGCATCACGCCGGGCTTTGAAGTAAGCACCCAGCGCGCGCAGGCAGGTCACCTGCAGCAGTAAAAACCCGGCTGGAATGGAAAAGAGCCGCAGCTTCATCTGGGGGAAAAGCAGCCCCAGTGTGGCGGCTCCGTAGGCGAAGACTTGGCCCGCCAGCAGCAGTACCACCCAAGGAGACGGTGGGGCAAGCACGGAGAGGAGCAGCACCGCGAGCATGAGCCAGGGGACTGCCAGCCGCAGGTACTTGTGGGAAATGAGCTGCCACCAAGTGCGATTCCGCCAGGGCAAAATCCAGCCAGGGAAGTGTTCCATCATCTGGTAATTGCCAGCGAGGGTCCGCAGCTTACGCTTTTTTTCCAGCGCTGGGTCCAGCGTCTGGGGATCATAAGCAATGGCGGTGGGCGCATAAAGCACCCGGTGTCCTGCCACGGCAATGCGCATGGGCACCACCACATCATCCAAAATGGTGGCGGGGTGCAGCGGCTGAAAAAGCTGACGACGGATGGCATAGATCGCCCCGGTGCAGCCGATCACCGAATCGTACCGCCCCTCCCACTCGCGCAGTTTGCGTTCGATTTTCCAGTAAAGATCCACGCCCTGGCCACTGCCTGAAGCGGAAGCAGCGATTTCCAAAAGCCCGCTGACGGCGCCCACCTCTGCATCCGCAAAGGGCTGCGTCAGTTCCATCAAGGCCTGCGGGTGGAAATCCTGTCGCGCATCGCAGAGAACGACTACTGGATATCGGCAGGTAGGCAGGGCTTCATTCAGAGCGGTCGCTTTACCACGCTGCTGGGGGTGGCTCATCACACGCACTCGAGTGTCTGCTAGCTCTGCCACTTTTTCTGCCGTAGCATCGGTGCAGCCATCACAAAAAACGACGATCTCCAGCTCTCCTGGCCATTCGCAGCCTAACAGGTTGCGCAGTCGTTCCTGGATCCGGGATTCCGCATTGTACACGCTCATCACCACGCTCATGCCTGCGGGCAAGGTTCCATCGGTCTTGACCTGCTTTGGCCTCAGGCGGGCCAGCAGCGCCATCCACAGCGGGTAACCCGCATGCGCATAGGCGATCAATAGCAGGCAGGTCAGCAGGAGCAGCAGCCACATGAGCTCAATCCTTTCGAGCCAAAACCAAGTACTGGCCTCCCAGCGGCAGCTTGCACAGCGTGGGCTCCAGAGGACGCAGGGCCTTCAAGCTCGCCGGAAAAACAAACAGGTAATCTCGCAGCACGATGCGGAATCCGGCCGTTTTCATCTGCCCGGCTGCCTCTGCGGGAAAGAGCATGATGGCATCCCGATCAAAGGGCACACGGCTCATCAATAGATGCACGATGGGATTCCACTTATTGTTTTCCCAAAAGGCAAACCAGCCCCCGGGTTTCACGCTTGCATACACGCGCTGAAAAGCTTCCGCCCGGGCAGCAACGGGGATGTGGTGAAACACACCGTTGCAGAAAGCCAGGTCAAAGTGATTCCGGGGCAGCAGATCCGCCTCGTGAACGAAGGAGTAGTTGCCATGAGGGTGATCCTTGATGGCCTCGGCCACGGATTCACTGGAGGGATCAAAGCCGATGTATTGCTCCAGATGCAGCCCCTCCATCAGTAGAGAGGCTGAGGTCCCCGTGCCACAGCCAAAGTCCAGGCAAGTGCGCGGATGTGCACCTTGGGCACCCAGCCGATCCTTCAGCCAGCGCATGCGCGTTTCCGCAAAGTACTCTTTCGTCTCACCAGTAAATTTTAACCCGCGATTGATGGCGGCATCATAGTCGCCTGCGTAGGCATCAAATTCAGCAGCAGGAGAGTCAGGCATGGGGGAGAGATCTTGGGTTTAGGCCTTCAGTGCCCAGTCGAGGAGGGCCTGCGCATCTTTCCAGACACCGCCTTCGGTATCATTGAGAACGACGACGATGCGGCGGCGGCCATTCCGCTCGCCACTGGCTACCAGGCAGTAACCGGCGGCATCGGTGTAGCCTGTTTTCATGCCATCGCAGTAGCCTGCACTGCGCAGCACACGGTTCGTATTGGAAAGTTCCGTCACTTTACCACTCGGCCATTTGAAGGTGTACTTTTGCAGTTTGACGATCTCACGGATTTCCGGCTTTCCATCGCAGGCTTTGGCGATGCGGCTTAGATCCCGAGCCGTGCTAAAGGGCTCGTCATCATTGCGGGAAGGCAGGCCGTGAGGATTCACGTAGTGGCTGTCTTGAAGGCCGAGAGCCAAGCAGCGCTCGTTCATTTTGGCGGCAAAGGCTTCCACGCTGCCTGCATTGTCCCGGGCCAGAGCCTGGGCGATGTCGTTGGAGCTTTTCACCAACATGGCGGTGAGCAACTGGCGGCGGGTGAATTGTTCCCCCACCTTCAGACCAAGGCGCACGGGGGAGCACTGGGTATCACTCAGTTCGACGGTGACGATCTTGTCCAGGTCTCCGGCTTCGACCACAAGCAAGGCGGTGAGCAACTTGGTGGTGCTGGCGATGGCACCGCGCTTGTCTGGATTTTTTTCAAAAAGGACCTCATCAGACGCGGTATCCACCACGATGACGCGGTCGGCACTCACCTGAGGGATGGGGCCCCGCAGCTCGCGGATCTCCACCTCACGGCGCACGCGTTTGGTTTTCTCCACTTCTTGGGCCAGTTGCTTTTGCAAAATGGCCACACTCTTTTCTTTCGCCAGGAGGTCTAGGCGGGAGCTTTCCACCACCTGCTTGTCCTTAGAAAGGGCCAGCTCACGCTGAATGATGGCGGCCTCCTTTTTATTGACCTCATCCTCACGCCACTGGATTTTCAGTTCGCGTTGTGGGTCTTCGCAGCCAGTGAGGGGCAGCAGCGCCAGGAGAGAGAGCCAGCGGTGAGCGGTGGTTTTGTGGAAAGTGGTCATATCACAGTTCAGCCAGGAGTTCCTTCAACCGAGCGGCAGGCCACTGCCCAGGAGCATTCGCCTCGCCAAGATAGCCGTAGTTGAGCAGGCTGCCACACTTTGCAAGGACCAACCGCGAGACTCGCCCTAAAGGACCCATGCCCATGCTGGAAAGTCGCAGCCGATGCACCTCAGAGGTGAGGGTGATCAAACGGTTTAGATCTTCGGATTTATTCAGAAATGTGGCCAGCTTCACGGCATCCAGCCCGGCTGGCTGGGCAAAGTTGATGGCTCCACGCAGGACTTCCTCCCCAGGAGTTGCCTGGAAATCATGGAAGGAGCCGATGACCCGCACGCCCATGCCTTGGGCCTTCTGCACAAGAGGGCGCATGTCCATGGCGCTGCGTAGCTCTATGTCCACCAGGGTGGCCAGGTCCAGCAGCGGCTCCAGCAGGGCAATCCGGCCTGCGGCGGCCTCAGTGCCCTGCCCACCTTCCGCAGGATGACGGGCGGTCAATAGGACGGGGATGGCATTTCCCGCTAGGGCAGTGCGGATGTCTGCGGCTGGAGTTTTGAGGGTATCAAGACGTAGCTCGATGACGTCACAGGATAACTCCCGCTGCGCAGGGGAAAGGCCGGCCCAAAGCTGCAGGGTATTAAGATCTGGAATGACCCCGACTGTCAGCGGGCGCGAAGACAGGAGCAGGTTACTGGAGGAAAGAAGTTGAGGCATTCGCTAGGTTTGTTATAATTTTAATAGAATTAAAGTAATCGCGTAGGATAGTAATACTCAGATTATGATTGGCCGCCGACAGGAAATCAATTTGCAGCTCACGCAGTTGCTAGACAGCGCTTTGCTGATCTTCTGCCTATGGCTCGCATACTTTCTCCGGTCCACCGTTCTTGCCCATGTTTGGCCTGACTTGGTGGAAATTCCACCCATGGAGAAACTCTACTGGATCATGGCCGTGGTGGGTCCGTTCACGCCCCTGGTGCTGGAGGCTCGGGGATTTTACTCCAATCTTTATCACAAATCCCCCGCGCAGAGCCTCCGGCAGTTGGGCGAGGGGCTGGTCATCATCGGCATGGTGGTCGGCGCTTTGGTCGTTTTCATGAAGTGGGAGGTGCCCAGCCGCTCGGTGGTCATCCTGGCCGTCGCGCTGGCTGGCTTTGCTTTGCTCATCCGGGAGACAGTCCAAAAGAGCAAGCTGCGTCACCGCATCGCCTCAGGCAAGGGGCGTGAAAAAGTGCTCTTGGCGGGTCTCAAGTCAGACATGCAGGATTTTGTCGAACGGCTGCCAGCGGAGCAACGCGCCAGTTTGGAGATCTGTGCGCTTATTGACATCACGCTGCGACCTGTGAGTGACCTCGTGGCGGAAATGCACCAGCATTCCGTAGCGCGGGTGATTTTTGCCGCTCAGCACGTGCATTTTAGCAAGATCGAAGAGGCCGTGCAGGCCTGCGAAACTGAGGGGGTCGAGGCCTGGATCGCTGCGGATTTCTTCCAGACCGCCATCGCCCGTCCCACCTTTGATGTCCTCGGTGGTCGGCTCATGCTGGTCTTCCACAGCACGCCCCAAGTGTCCTGGGCCCTATGGTTCAAGGAAATTGTGGATCGTGTGGGCGCAGCCGTGCTGTTGCTACTGACGTTGCCCCTTTGGCTCGTGGCCATGATCGGCATACGTCTCTCCTCTTCAGGGCCCATCTTTTTCCGTCAGGAACGCAGTGGCCACTACGGTAAAGCCTTCAGCATGTGGAAATTCCGCACCATGCATGCCGATGCTGAGGCACGCCGCGCTGAGCTGGAAGCGGCGAATGAAATGACCGGCCCGGTTTTTAAAATCACTGCCGATCCGCGCATCTTCCCCTTCGGCCGCTGGCTTCGACGCATGAGCATTGATGAGCTGCCGCAGTTGATCAACGTCTTGCGGGGGGAAATGAGCCTGGTCGGGCCGCGGCCGCTGCCAGTTTACGAGATCGAGAAGATCGAAAAACACGCTCAGCGCCGCCGCCTGAGCGTGAAGCCTGGCCTCACCTGCCTGTGGCAAGTCGCAGGCCGCAATGGCATCCGGAATTTTGAAGACTGGGTCGCCCTGGATCTTCAATACATTGATAATTGGTCTCTGTGGCTGGATTTGACGATCCTGCTCCGCACCCTCCCGGCTGTCCTGCGTGGCGCTGGTGCTTCTTGAGTGAGAAAGAGAGAGAAGTTTATTAATCGGGCAGTCTTTTTGAAAACGGCCTAACTTAAAAGCTTGCGATACACGGCTTCCGTTCGGTCGATCTGTGTCTCGAAAGTCAGTTCCTCCAGGGCATGCTCGCGGGCTCTGAGGGCCATTTTTTGAGTTAACTCGGGCTGGGCAAACACCTCGCGGAGGGCCTGCGCCAGCGCGGGCACATCTCCTGGGGGGACTACACGACCCCAGACGCCATCTGCCACCACCTCTGTCAGCCCGCCGGCGGAAGAGGAAACCACAGGTGTGCCCACCAGCATGGCCTGGGGCAGCACCTGGGAGGTGGCTTCATTTTTCAGCGAAGGCAGCACGCACACGTTCATGATTTTCATGACATTCGCCACATCTGTCCGGTGCCCGGTGAGGACGGCCCGGCCTTCCAGGCCGGCTTCCTGGATGCGCCTTTGCAGGGTGGGCCGCTGCGGTCCCTCCCCCACGATGAGCAAACGCGCCTGGGGCATTTCTTTAGCTAGGGTCATGAAGGCCTCCAGCAGGATCTCATGTCCCTTCCAGCTACGCAGCACAGCCACGATGCCGATGATCTGATCCGTCTCTGCAAAGCCGAAAGATGCGCGCAGCCCATCCACAGAGACACCTGGGTGGAAGATGCTAGTATCTGCCCCGGCTGGCACGGAGTACTGCCGCTCGGGATGGCAGCCGCCATCCTGGACCAAATGATCCCGAATGTGTCGCCCACTGGAAATCACGGCCTCTGGGAGCAGGTCATAGACGATCTTGGAATTCAGCCCCCGGCGCACGGGGGAGGAAAGGTGGCGGCTGCGCACCATGGGCACGCCGGCCAGTTTGGCCCCCATGCCACCCACCCAGCCATCCACAGAACTGTGGGTGTGGACGAGGTCAATGCGCTCACGGCGGATCAGTTGGGCGAGGCCAAACACCGTGGGTAAATGGAAGGCGGACTTGAAAGGGAGATGCGAAACTTGAAAGCCGGACTCGATAGCGCGTTTTGAGATGGTGGACGCCTCACGACAAACGAGCTGCATGTGCCAGCCGCGTGCCCGGAAAGCCTCCATCTCACGCAGGATGCGGATCTCCTGCCCTCCCCAACCGAGGGACCATTCGGTGTGCAGGATGCGGCGGTTGAGGGCAGGCTGGGTGGGCATGCTCTTTCGATGGCTCTGTGAAAGGACACGTCAAGCGATAGTCGCGGCCCGGGGCATCTCAGCGTTTTTTCGCAAAAGCGGTCTGGATGAATTCGCCACGGGTGGCAGCCTTGGCCAAATCTTCGGTAGGCAGGCCTAAGTTGACTGCCAGCTTCAGCCAGCGATTGCGCGTGCTTTCATCCATGGCACGGCTGAGTTCCGCCGCATGGCCAGGATTCGCCTCAAAGTATTGGCCGTGCAGGTTCTTACCGCGCTGACCGGGTTTGTCTGGCATGGGGTTCAGCCCGTGCAGTCCACCAGCTGTGCCCCACCACTGCACGGCTTCAAACTGGGGATGCCCTGGCAGCACATCGGCAATATAAACGGTAGCGGATTTATCCTGATGCAGGCGGGCCTGTAAGGCTGCGAGTTGGATTTCATGCACGGGTTTACCCGTCTGGATTGCGATGGCTGCGGCATGTCCGGACGCTTGGCCGAGAGACATCCAGATGGGCTCCAGACGCAGAGCACAGAAACCGACGTGGGAAGAAGAAACCGCCACGGGCACCAGCAGATTGTTCCGCTCCTTGGAAACCAGCGCCCCATAAGGGATCTGATAAGGCGGCACGGGATTGTACATTTCCCCCCCGTGTTTGCCGCCGATCTGGGGTCCGTCGTGGGAGGTGCCATGGCAGTTGTTGCCATAATCGCCCATGGCGATGGCGTCTGTAAACAGCTTGGCGCGGGCGTCGCCGGGGGCGTGTTCACTGTCCTGCTGGGTGTAAACATGCTGCCCCACCATGCGGCGTGCCTCGCGCACATAGAGCTGCGGGGGGAGGTGCAGGGTCTCAGTGAACTCATCTTTGCACCAGCCCCATTCGCGAGCGGGCTGCTGGATGACCTCCGGCACGGCTGGGTCATTGATGAGGAAGTAGAGCAGCCCCACATTGTAACGCAGATGCTCCTCATAGATGGCCTGTCGGGTCGCTTCATCGCCTTCCGGCCAGCCTAGGTTATGCCCGGGCATGGAAAGACGAATGAGACCACGGGAGACGTCATTGAGGTCATACTTTCGGTTCGGCAAAGCAGGCGTCTGTGCTTTGACAATGCAGCGCGAAGGATAACCAAAAACGCGATCAATCTTCCCTGGTTTTAAGAAGTCCAAGACGGCGACAAAATCCTCGCGGCGGTAGCCCTTGGGGGCGGTGATGGGCACACGATTGTTCGGGTCATCCGTGGCACAAAAGCGGAAGTTGTAGGCTTGCAGTTGACCATCGTCTTTCTCGGGTGCCAGGGATTCTCCATATTGATCCTGCCCTTCGCGGCCGACATGGTATTTCACCCCGGCATTGGCCAGGAGATCCCCTTCGTAACTGCCATCAATGAAGACTTTGGCTTTCACCTGGAGCGTGTCCTGACCGGTGGTGAATACCGCCTGAGCGATCGCGTCATCTTCCACATCCACAGAGGTCAAAACGGCCTGTTTATGCACGGTGATGCGGGTTTGCTCCTTCAGCATCTGCTCTAAAATGAAAAGGTTCACCTTCGGCTCGCCAAAGGTGCCTTCAAAGCAGGCCTTCACCTGCTCAGAGTCGGCTCCATAGGTCTTGATGTAATGGGCCTTCACGCGCTGGCTGAATTCCAAAAAGCTGCCAGTGAGAGATTCAAAAGAATGAAAATCTGTATGGGAAAGCCCGCTGGTCAGGAGCCCGCCTAGGCGTGCGGTGGGCTCTACCAAAACCACTTCAGCGCCAGATTTGGCTGCCGAAAGAGCGGCGGCGACTCCCCCTGGAGTGGCGCCGTAAATGCAGACATCCGTTTGCAGGTCCGCTGCCTGAAGGCAGGGGGCGAAGAGAAGGGCTAGGGGTAAAATTCGCATGGCTTTGGGGGGCCATGATATACCCTACCTGACCCGCCAATCTAGCACGCCTTTTTCCGTCTTCTCGTAAACCACGGGTTGAGCTAGCTCGGGCTTCTTCGGTCCTTCGGGCAAGTGCCGTCCCTCGGGATCAAACCACGCGGTGCGTCGGCCTTGATGCCGAATCCAGCCAATCAAACGGCCTGATTCATCATAACGATTCACATCCCGCCAGGGTTTAGGCGTGGTCAGTCGTGGGTCCACCCAGGCAGGGGCCAGCGAGCGTTCCAGAACTTCGGGAAAAAGAACTTGGCTGAGCAGGGTTCGATTGAGCCCGCTGAGGTAATAACGATCCGCTGAGGTGAGCTTGTCGGGAGCTGTGGCAGTCGTGAAGGTGCCTCCATTTTCTTCGAGCAGGATGTTGAGATCTTGCAGGCGCTTCACTTCGGTGGCGATGTCTGCCACTGCCGTGGTTTTGGGGGATTTGGCCGCGAGCGTGAGCAGTTCTTTTTGGAAAGCCGGGAACAGATCTGTGAATGCTACGATGCCCTCCAATGAATGCTCGATGGCGAGACGGGCTGTCGATCCTGGGTTACCCGACAAAGGCTGATGGAGGGCCTTAGCGACATCATCTAACAAACGATTTTTCAACTTTTCAGACTCTTCTTTCTTCGCCGGATCGGACTCTATTTTTTGTTGGGCGAGCCACTGCTCATTCAGGGGCTGCCAGAGCTGGGAGATGGCCAGCCGTTCTGCGGGCGGCAGCAGCTTTTCGGTGAGCCGACTGCGTAGGCCTTCTCCGGTGATCGAAATGGCTCGCATGGCCTGGAGCCACCGCAGATCTCGCGGGCTGGTGGGTAGGCCTAAATCCGGGTTATGAGCCTGGTAATAGATTTCTGAAACGCGGCCCTGCGCATCATAGAAATGTCTTTCGTTAGGCAGCAGGTAGAAAGTGATGAAGGCAGGTGCGCTGGTGCTGATGCCGTTGGAGGCAAACACGCCAATGTCTATGCGGTGACTGAGCAGGCCGCGGACCGACTGGATGGGGGGCTGCCAGCGTACTCGTACGCGTGCCTCGGGGACTTCGGGGGAACTTTCCAGGCTGACGAAGCGTGGATCTCCTTGTAGCAGATGCCATTGCAGTTTGACCGGGCGGCCCATGAGATCTGCGCTCTTGCGGGCACTGATGACCAGGGTGGATTCGCTGCTGCGTTCACGCATGATGCGGGCGATGGACACGGGCGTATCTGCTAGCTTGGACGGGTGCGGTTTTCCGGCTTCAAAGAAGTCTTTACCCTCCGCTCCGGCAGTCTCCTTGAGGACTTCCATCTGCACCACGGGTGGGATCATGGGGGGACGCATTTCATGGGCGAGGCGTACCATTTTTTCTTCGTCCAAATCTGCCGCGTCAAACACCACGGGATGGGCCTTCCCCGTGAAATAATCCGTCTCGGTTTTGACCTGCCGATTGGCCTGCCGGAAGAGGGACTGCACGGTGGGTATGAGCAGGCGTTTTTGGATCAGAGTGCGCTGGGTATCTGGAGGGAAGGCCGCTAGCGTGGCGAGGATGGCTTTGAGAAAGGGTTGGTCACTGCCGGATGAGCCTTGAGTGATCAGCGTGCAGGCATTGTTCGAAGGATACATGTCTCCATAGCCTCCGATGCCATTGGCACCTGGATCATGGTCCTGATGTTCAGGGTAGATCATGAGGTTATTCGCCAGATACTGCATCATGAGGAACTTCTGGCCGGAAGGATCCATCTGATACATTCGCGGTAGGCTACCACCCTTGTCTGCTGGGGCGGACATGGAGCAGTTGCCTACAGTGGGATTCAGGCGCAAAACAACCGCAGGCCCCGTAGGCGGCCCGCTTTTAGCATCGGGCTGGAAGGTCTGGAGTTGGGGGTAAAGGCCCGGCGGCAAGGGGGAGTGCTTGCCATCCCGGTTTTCATAAGTGATCTCACTCAGTCCAGCGGCGGTGCCTGCGGCATGCCATTCATTCAGCCATTTGCCCACCGTGTCTGTCCGGGAAGTGACTTGCGCTCCGGCCTGGCTGGCGTGGAGCATGGCTAGGCTGAAAAGCCCGAGTCTAAAGCCGGAGATAAGCATGCTCACGGGATCCAGCATCCCGCGAGCCGACCGTCTGTCAATTGAATGACACCGTGAGAAAAGTACTACACCAGGTCAGCGCGTGTGTAAGCAGCCACGACCGGGTAGCCTTTGCTCTCGATGTTTTGGCGACCCCCTTCCTGGCGATCCACCAGGATGAGGGCAAAGGCGACCTTGCCGCCTTCTTCTTCGATGGCCTGGATGGCTTTCAGCGTGGAATCGCCCGTGGTGATAACGTCATCCACCACGACCACAGGCTGGCTAGGATCAAAGTTTCCTTCGATGCGCTTGCCCCGACCATGGCCTTTCGGTTCTTTGCGCACGTTGAAGGCCTGGATGAGCTTGGTCTCGCCAGCGAGGCTGGATGTCATCGCCACAGCGAGGGTGATGGGGTCTGCGCCCATGGTCAGTCCGCCCAGGGAGCCGATGCTCAGGCCCTTGGCGGCTTCCTCTTTGCGCAGCAGATCATGCAGCACGCGGCCTACCAGGACGGCACCTCGGGCATCCAGGGTGGTCACCCGGCAGTCCACGTAAAGATCACTCTCCTTGCCAGAAGCCAGGGTGAATTTGCCCGTTTTCACGGATTTGGTGCGAAGGATCTGGGCGAGTTCGGTGCGGTCGGATTCGAGAGACATGAAATGCGTTTAGCGGGGGCCGTTTCGAGAAGCAAGGGCAGGATTTTGCCTCAGGCACGTAAAATGCTGGACAGCAGCGCGGCTGACTGAGAGAAGTTTAGGTCAATTGATCAGGTCTATATGAAGGAAAAAACCCGCCCTTGGAACTTTGAACGCCTCGTATGGCTGTGCATTAGCCTTTCTATGGTGACGGTTTTGCCTTGCGCTGAAGCTCAGCAGACTTCCTATAAGCGGCTGACCTTCCCTGGGAACAGGCACGTCCTAGCAGACTCGATTCGTCTGCCCGCGAATTATTACTCTGGAGATGGTGATGTGGTCATCGCCACCTCTGGGGCAGCTTGCACTCTGGAGTTTGATGCCGCCAGCATTGTGGAAAAAATCCGCTTCATCGTCCGCAAAGGTGCTCATTTGAAGGCGCGCGGGGCTCTGTTTCGTGAATGCCAGTTCGTTCTGGATCCTGGCGCAGAAGCGTCCTTTGATTCCTGCGGTCTGGATCGTTGTGAATTCAATGGTGATCCCACGCAAACCATCACGCCTGCGTCCCTCCGCATCATCAATAGCATTGTCCACTCTGGCGGCTGGCTGGTTTCGATGAATCATCTCGGGCTCGAGATGATGGACAGCGTCATCATCGACCAGCGCATGCGCAGCATGGAGCTGCGCACGCAAACGAACGCCGCTAGCAGCTTTGCGGATTTGGCCCGCCGCCCCGCAGTGCGCTACACCCGTTTTTTAAACTCATTCATTCACCCCAGCCTGTTGTTGACCGTTTCTCAGGTCACTTTTGAACGGTGCAGCGGCTTGTTCTCTGGGAATCGGGTGCTCATTGGTGCTGGCGGCACCAGCCCCATGGTCATGCTGCCGGTCCGCTGGGTGAATGGCACTCCTGAGAAACTCCCACCTCAGATCGCCGATGGCGTCGGCATCACGCTGGTGGAGCAACCCATCGCCGGAGGCTGTTCCCTGACTGCGACGGTCGAAAATGGCGTGCTTGTCATGGAGAACATGACGCAAATCGCTGCCCGCCCCATCCAAAACTTCCTGCCTCTTTCAGTGGCAGAAAATTCAGTGCCAGGCTCCCCGGCCTCCATGCCTGGTACCGTGCCAGCAGCGCCCAGTTCCGCCAAGGAACTGAAGCTGAAGCAGACCCATGTGAATGGGCTCCTGGTCATGCCCCTCGCCACAGGCCTCACAGCGGGGGAGGTCACCCGCATGAACATGACCGCTGTGCCGGGGAACTCCAATCTGCGCTTCAGCCAGTCTGTGGGAGCGGAGATGATGACGGCGCTCAACGAAGTGCGTAAATACATTTTCCTCCGTCACGAGGGCCTCCCGGCCAATCAGGATCTCGAGATCGCCTTTGAGGAAAAATACTCCGGTAAAGATGGACCCTCGGCTGCCGTTGCCTGCACGCTTTTGGTGGAGTCCCTCTACACAGGCCAGACCTGGGATCCTAGCTTTGCCGTCACAGGTGACATGAATGCCGATGGCAGTGTGCAACCCATCGGCGGTGTTTCCGCTAAGCTGCGAGGGGCCACGAAGGGGGCCTGTAAAATCGTCGCCATCCCGGCAAAAAATGAAAAGGCTGTTTCTGACATTATCGTGATGGACGGCCCTTCCGCTCTGGTGGGCATTCACGTTTTTGGTTTGGAAACCTTCGAGCAAGCCGTCAGCTTGGCCTCCACCCAGCGCGCCACCGCTTTGCAGCAGGCGGTGGATGAGTTTGAGGTCATCCGCAGCGTCCTATTGCGAGATCCACGGCAGATGGTGGCCATCTTGAGGAGTCAGCAGGCCATCGCCCGGCTCCAGGCCATTTTGGAAAAAGCCCCCAATAGCCTGTCTGCCAAACACCTGCTCCTCTTTGCTCAGGGGCGCACACCTACCACCCTTTCTATTGGCGGCTCCCTGGAGGGGGCTGATGCCAATGCAATGGGCCTCGTCAGCTCCATCAAAAACGACTTCAAAGGCACCGTCAGCACGCTGAAGCAGGATGAACTGGGTGGGACCATGAATCGCCTTCGCAATCTCCGCCCGCGCCTGGATGCCCGTGTTTGGCCCTATGTAGATGCCCTGCTCGACTACGGAGAAATCGTCCGTAGCGAAGTCTTGAACCCAGCCCGCACCTACGCCAAATTCAACGAAATGGCCACCCGTGCGCGCAAGGCAGCGGACATTGTCGCTTCTGCCAAAGAAACCCTCCTCGCAGACCCCCAAGTCCGCGAAGACCTCGGTTTATAAAGGTTTCAGATGCTCGGTCAGGCCTAACTAAAGTTGGCAAATTGCCATGTTCCTTGGCTTGACGCCCTCTCAGCTAGGCCACTAAGCTGCCCACTCAGTTTTACCACGGAGATCCAATGTCTATTTTACGCCCTCTCACCCTGGCAGGTCTCCTTATGAGCCTGGTCGTTTCTTCACTTGCTGCCCAGGAGTCCAAGCCTGACGCGGAACCCACCGCTGAAGAACGTGCTGCCCTAGAAAAACAGTTTCTCGATAAAATCGAGTCTCTGGGATGGACTCGCGAAGGCAAAGCCAAATTGGGCACGATGGCGGAGGTCGCCATCCCTAAAGGCTGGCGCTTCACCGACGGTAACGGCACGCGCTCGCTGCTGAAGATGTATGGTAACCTGCCAGGTGAGTCTGAGCTGGGCATGCTGACCACCGAAGGCCAAGGCCCCTGGGTCATCTTCGAGTTCGAAGATTCCGGTTACGTCAAGGATGATGAAAAGAACCAACTGGATGCGGATGCCATGCTAAAATCCCTTCAAGAAGGGCAAAAAATCGGCAATGAACGCCGGCGGGAGATGGGGCTGGAAGAACTTCAATTGTTAGGCTGGGCCGTTGCTCCTCGCTTCAACGACCAGACCAAAAACCTCGAGTGGGCCCTGCGTATCGGTTCTAAAAATGGCGAGTCCATCAATTACAGCACGCGCCTCTTAGGCCGCAGTGGTGTCATGGAGGTGGATCTGGTCTGTGGTCCTGAAGAAATGACCACGTTGCTTCCTCAGTATCAGAGCATCATCGCAGGTTTCCAATACGTGGCGGGCAACAGCTATGCCGAGTATCGCGAAGGTGATAAGGTGGCGAAATATGGTCTCACGGCTCTGGTAGCTGGGGGCGCTGCCGTTGCTGCTGGTAAAATGGGTCTTTTCGCCAAGTTGGGAGGCCTGTTAGCCAAACTGGGTAAAGGTGTGTTTGTCATCATTGCCGGGGTTGGCATCGCCATCAAAAGCCTGATCGGCAAGCTCTTTGGCAAGAAGGAACAGATCTAACCGTCCATGACTGACGGCCAGTCCCTGCTGCTCATTTTCGCAGTGCTCTACTTGCTGGAGTGCCTGCGTTGGCTACCGCCGCGTTGCTTCTTGTTATTGGGGAGTGGAGACCACTGGCATTTTCGTACGGCCTTCCAGCCTGTTCAGCTCGCTGGAGGCTCACCTGCATTACTGGCTTTTTTACCGCCTTTGCAGGCCCATGTGGCCACGCTGCCCTGGCTGCTCGTCCCTGCTTCAGCGGGCTTAGAGATCCGACAGGACCGGCTGCGTCCCCTGCTCCTCTCTTGGGAAAAAGTTCAGCCTCGTGCGGATGGGCGCAGCCTGCATTTGGCCCCTGGGTACCGCATCCGCTGCCTGAGTGAAGTGCACGCGCGCCATGCGCAGGAGCAGGTCACCTGCTGGATCTCGCTCACTCAGGAGGCGCGTGCCGCAGATTTCCTCCAGCACGCCCAGGCCACCCTTGAGGCTGCGCCTCTTTTAGAACTCACCGCTTCCATCACCGCCCAGACGCGTCAGCTACGTTGGCTAAGTCATCTTATCTTTATCTGGACGTTCGTTGTCCTGGTTATTCTATATCGTTGGTTAGGAGATACTGTCGAAATGCTTTGGGCCACTGCGGTTCTTTTCATGCTCCAGTTTACCCAAGCCATCTTGTTTTTCCGTCGGGCTCAGGGTTTGCCTTATCGTTTTTGGAAGGCCCTTGCCATCGCACTCCTGCCTCAGCATGCGATGCGTGCGGCGGATCACTTGTGTGACTTCAACACACCCTGCCCATCCCACCCACTCGCAGCTCGCGCGCAAGTGGGCGAGGCTGCTTGGAAAAAGCTGGCGACTGAACTTTGGAACCAAACTCGCTATCAACCCTCAGCCACCTCCAATCTACAAAGTCTCGCTTTGGAGAGGTACTTCATGGCGCAAGAGGTGCCTCTGACGGCCTTGGAGACAGTCCCCCTTCAGCAGCCAGGTTCGGCTCTCTACTGCCCAGGATGCTTGGCCCAGTTTCAGGCCACAGCGAGCCACTGCCAGGACTGCCACGGCACGGAACTGCGGGCTTTTAACGCGCCAGCTTGCACAGTGACGCCTGACAGCTAGCCTGAGGTTGTGCCTCGCCTTGATCAACTGCTCTCCTCCCTCGGTTATGGTTCGCGTAAAGAAGTCGCGGATTTTGTCAAAAAAGGGCGCGTGCTCTGGCGCGGGGAGGTGGTGAAAAGGCCGGATCAAAAGGTCGAAGCCTCCGACGTCAGGCTGGACGATGAACCGCTGGAAGCACCCGATGGCCTTTTGGTCATGTTGAACAAGCCGTTAGGCCATGTTTGCACGCACAGCGACGGCGAAGGAACCACCGTTTATGAACTGCTCCCGCCTCGCTGGATGGCGCGGAAACCCGCCATCACCAGCATTGGGCGGTTGGACAAAGACACCAGTGGCTTGCTCCTCATCACGGACCTGGGGCCTCTGGTTCACCGCTACACCTCGCCCAAAGCCGAGGTGGAAAAAATCTACGAAGTCACGGTGGATCGGGAGCTTGATCCCGCCCTCATCACCACCTTCGCTAGCGGCAGCGTACTGCTGCGTGGTGAGGATAAACCCTGCCTGCCGGCGCAGCTCGAGATCACGGGTCCCCTCACTGCGAGGCTGACGCTCATGGAGGGGCGTTATCATCAGGTGCGCCGCATGTTCGCTAGCCAGGGTTGGCACGTGGAAAAGCTGCACCGCAGCCGTTTTGGAGACTACAGGCTGGGGGATTTGGCTCCGGGCGAGTGGCGGGTGCTGGAGCTGCCTGATGTGAAATAAAAAGAGCGGCATCGCTGCCGCTCTTTCGTGGGATGATTTTAAGCGTCGTCCATGATCAATGCTCGTCAGCATCTGGCTTCGGCTCAGGCAGGAATTGGGTGAGGATGGCACCGATGAGGGCATAGCCACCGGCCACACAGGCACCGACGATGGCGATGCGGGCAGGATCAGGCTTGTCAGAAGCCGCCAGCGTCAGGGTGATCCAGGCAGCCGCAGTGCCGATGACGCGGCCCCCGATGTTGGCGGCAAAGCTTTCACCCGTGCCACGAAGGTGCATGGGGAAGACCAGGGGAATGTAGTTCCCCCAAAAGCTGAACTGCGCCACGGTGAGGAAACCGGCGACGAAGATGCCGATCTTGATGATGCCCAGGCTCTCCGGGTTATTGAGTTGGCCAGCCATCCACCAGAAAAGCAGCGGCACCAAGATGAGTGCGGGGATCTGGAAAACACGGAACAAGGTGCGGCGGCTAACGATGGCGACGGCCAGCAGAGCCAGGGCAATACGACCAACCATGCCGCCGATTTCCTGCCAGAAGGTGATTTGGGCCACGGCAGCATCGCTGGCATTGCCACCGATCTGGCGCTTCTTACCGGCGGGGATCTCGGGTTTGCCTTCAGCCTTGGCTTCCTGGACGGCTTTGCCCACGGCACCTTTGGCGGTGGCGATCATCGCGGCATGACCGGCTTCATTCGGCGTATTCAGTGCCTGCGCACCCAGGATCTGAGGAAGCTGCTGGATGGCGCCAAAGGCAATGCCGTAGCTGGCTGCGAAAACCAGGGTGGTCAGCACGGTGGTGCGGATGAGTTCTGGCGCGAACAACTCGCGGATGCTTGGGCGCTTGAGCACGCCAGCCTCTTTCTTGCGCGCCCACTCGGGCGACTCTGGCAGGAACGGGCGGATCAAGATGAGCGGCAGGGCTGGAATGACGCCCGAGATCAGCGTGTACCGCCAGGCCTCGTGGCCGCCGTGAATGGCGGGCAGATCCAGAGCGAACTTGGCTGCCAGCACATTGGCACCCGCAACGAGCAAGCCGCCGATGGAGGAGAAAGCCTGGGTGTAACCCAGCACTTTTTCACGCTGTACGTTGTCTTTGAACAGCTCCGCCAGCCATGCCACAGCCGCCACGAACTCCACACACACGCCGATGAAGACTAGGCAGCGGAAGAACAGGAGTTGATAGAGGTTCTGGGAAAAGCCAGCAGCGCAGGCGGCAAAGGCATAAAGAAGGATGCTGTAAGTGAGCACCCGGCGGCGGCCGAGACGGTCCGTCAAATAACCGCCAATGAGGCCAAAGACGCCCCCGGCTAGAGCGGGAATGAAAAACAGCATGCGCGCCCACTCCGTGAACTGGGGTGTCCCAGGCAGTAAAAGCGGCACCCCATCTGGCCCCACTCCCCCCAGAGAAGCCAGCGCTGGCTTCACGATCAGCGGTAGCATCAGCAGTTCATAAATATCGAAGGCAAAGCCGATCGCTGCGATGAAGCAGATCAGCCACTGAGTGGAGGTAAGTTTGGGAGCGGGCATGTGGGAGGGGTGATGGGTGGTTGAGTCGTGGTTAAGCAGTTGTTTGCTGTAGTTGGCAGTTGTTTGCCGTTGTTTCTAAGAGTCTGCGGCGCGGCGGAGCTGGGATTCGCGGAGATTATGAATACGCACACTCAGGTCATAAGCTTGATCCAACAATGGATCGGTGACCTTTTCTTGGGAAAATCCCAGATCGGTCGCAATGATGAGGTCAGATGCTGTTTCCATAAGTGAACCGTAAGCCTGAGCGGAAAAATGCGCCTGATCTTTTAGACTCGATCTTCCACAGCCTTCGGCCAAATTATTGGCCACGGAAACGGCCGAGCGGGTCAATTGACTGGTTAGGCCGAAACGCTCGTCTTTCGGAAAGGTTCGTGAGCACTCGTAAACATGGGTCACTAACTGCCTTGCGCGTTGCCAGACTTCAAGCTTCTCAAAGGGGAATTGCTTTCTCATGATTCACAAACAGATAGAAGTGTATCGTCGATTTGGTGGGTTGAGTTGCCAAGGGATTCGCATTTGAGCATTTTCAAATCCATGCCAACAACCGCCAACTATAGCCAGCCAGTGCAAACAGCTTTGCGCCACTGCTCAACAACCGCCAACTTTTATTAAGCTAGCTTCGGTCGCAGCATCTCGAGGATCTTGGGCACTTCCACCAGAGGATCGGTGTTCTTCACTTCATACTCGAGGGTGAACCAGCCTTGGTAATTGGCTTCGCGCAGGATCTTTAAGACGCGATCCACATCGCTCGGCTCATGTTCGCCTTTAGCGGCGCCTTTACGGCTGATTTCCATCTTCAACTGTACATTCACGGAGTAGGGGGCGATCTTGGCCAGGTCAGCGTACGGGTCTTCCGTGTGGAAGTTGCCGCTGTCGAAGTTGATGCCTGCCCAGGGGCTGTTGGCGGCCTTCACCATTTTGATGAGGTTTTCTGGCTCGGCCACGATGCCGCCGTGGTTTTCCAGGCCCAAAAAGACGCCTTTTTTGGCGGCGTAGTCCAGGCACTCTTGGTAGGCGGCTTGGCAGTTCGCTACGGCTTCCTCTTCACTCAGTCCCTTCGGCTGTGGCCCGGCGAAGACCCGGATGTGAGGGGCACTCATGATGGCGGAGTAATCGATCCAGCGTTTCACATCGGCGATCTCTTGATCCAGCTTTTCACCTTTGGGCAGGGCAAAGTTGTTACCTACGGCCGTCCCGGCGAGTTGCACCCCGCGCAGGTAAGCGTGGCGTTTCACTTCCAGCAGGTATTTCTCATCCACATCGGGTGGGAAAAAGTAGCTCGTCACCTCCGCTCCCGGCACATTGTTATCCGCGCACCAGTCGATGAAATCCAGGATGCTCCAGGGCTTTTGCCCCTCTTTGGCTTTTTGCTCCTTGCCGCGCATCCACTGGAAGCGTTCACGGAAGCTGTAAGCGGCCACGCCTAACTGCATGCGGCTTTTTCCGGCCCGCTTGATCGGCTCGATGGCGGGAAGTGCGGTAGCGCCTAGGGCGCTGAGACTGGCGGTGAGGAACGAGCGGCGTGTGGTCATAATGGAAAAAGCGAGTGTACTGAACGCTGCGAAGAAACGAATATTAATTTTCGGTTCGATTTGATTCTCTTCTGCCTTTGAGAAATCGACCTGTGTGTAAGAAGCCTTACCACCTTGTGAAAAAACAGTTGCCCGCCTGGGTGAAAGGCATTAAAGAATCCATCCGACAAACGCGCAGTTAGCTCAGTGGTAGAGCATCACCTTGACATGGTGGGGGTCACAGGTTCAAATCCTGTACCGCGCACCATCTCCTCAAATCAAAGGAGATGATGTTAAACGTGAAGAGCAGCGGTGCAACTCCTGCTCAACTTCGCTGGCGCAATATCAAGCCGCTTTAGCTAGGCAAGACTTGTGATTCGTGCGCGGGCATTTCAGTTTAACATTCAATTTTCGTTGACTCATTAGACCAATCGGTCTATTGATGTAATCATGAGCGACAGATCCACGAAGGAACGCATCCTCGACGCGGCCGAAGGGCTGATGCTTGAGAAGAGCTTTCATTCGGTGGGGCTCAATGAAATTCTCAAAGCTGTTAAAGTGCCCAAGGGGTCTTTTTATCATCACTTTGAGTCGAAGGAGCAGTTTGGGGTGGAGATGCTGCGACACTATGTAGCGGAGTCCACCGCTTATAAAAGTAAGCTGCTGCTTTCCCCCACCCCAGAGCCAGATCCCCTTCTTAGACTGGTGACTTATTTGGAGTCGAATGTCTGCCGGACCTTAGAATCTGAAGGGAAATGTCCCTGTTTAGTCATCAAATTGGCCTCTGAGGTCGCAGATTTTAGCGAGCCGATGCGAGAAGTCCTGGCTCAGGGAACTCGGGAATGGGTGGCTATTTTCGAAAAATTGCTCATCGAAGGTGTCCAAAAAGGCAAGATGGCCACCAGTATTGAGCCCACCCTCATGGCCCCGGTGATTTTGGATCTCTGGACGGGTGCCATGCACCGCGCGTCCACCACTCGCAGTGTGACTGCCCTGCGTGAAGCCATTACCTTTTTGAAATCCACCCTATCTCCCCACAAAATTTAGTTTTTTAACTTCCAGTAAACCGACTGGTCTATTCAAACGTAACTCGAACTCAAAACCTAGCTTTATGAAACCCCAATCTCTCACCAACGAAACCTTCGATGCCGCAATCAATAACGCCGCGGGCCAGCCTGTCCTGGTGGACTTTTGGGCTGAATGGTGTGGCCCGTGTAAGATGCTAGCACCGATCCTCGACCAGATCGCTGGTGAACAAGCAGGCACTGCGACCATCGCGAAGGTGGACATTGATGCACATCCGGAACTGGCTGAGCGTTTTGGCATTCGCGCCATCCCGACACTCATCGTGTTTAAGAATGGCCTGCCTGTGAACACGATCACTGGCGTTAAAAGCAAAGCGTTCATTGAAGCCGCTCTGGCAGCCTGATCCGATATTCCCGGGAACCTTTCCACGTTATGAATCTCACCCAGCGTCCTCCCCGCAGCCCACGTGTCCGCCTGGGCGGTTATGTGCTGCTGCCTCGATTACTCGATAAATGCCGCGCAGAAATCGCAGGCACGGCAGGCGAGTATCACTACAATTGCCCCATGGACCGCCGCTTTTTCGATTTCGCCGGGGTGGATCATGAGGCCCTGAAAACGCAGGTGAGTGAAGGCCTGGGAGATGGGGCTGTCCTGGCGTGGATTCTTGAAAACCGTGCACATCAGCACAGCGATTGGGAGATTGCCCAATGGAGCGCCCATCGTGAAACGGCGGTGCCTGCCGACAATGAAAGCCGTTCATTTATCAATGAAAAGGTGGCCGAGGCTGGCGGCGCAGACCGTGAAGACATCGGCACCTGGTTCGATTTCCTCGATCTCGACGATCATGTCACCTTCGGTGGCAAAGCTTAGACTCCCATATCACCTCATTCACCCCACATATGAGTACGCCCATTCACGCCCTAGCTGCCTTTGGTGCCAAACAGGCCCTGCAATCTTATGAATACACACCGGGGCCACTCGGTGATGAACAGGTAGAAATCGCCGTGGAGTCCTGCGGCATCTGCCACAGTGATCTTTCCATGCTGGACAATGACTGGGGCATCTCCAGTTACCCCTTTGTTCCAGGTCATGAAGTCGTGGGCAAAGTGGTGGAACTGGGGCCGCACACGAAACGTCTCAAAGTGGGAGATCGGGTAGGCCTGGGGTGGAACTCGGGAAGCTGTGGTGCCTGCGCTCAGTGTCTGTCTGGGAATCAAAACCTCTGCCCCACAGCGGAGGGTACCATCGTAGGTCGTCACGGAGGCTTTGCCAGTCGTGTGCGCGCTCATTGGACTTGGCTGAATCCCCTTCCCGAGACGCTGGATGCCAGCAAGGCAGGCCCACTTTTCTGCGGCGGCATCACTGTGTTTAATCCCATCATTCAATGCGGTGTGCAGCCCACAGATCGCGTGGGTGTCATTGGCATCGGTGGTTTGGGACACCTGGCTTTGAAGTTCCTCCGTGCTTGGGGCTGTGAGGTGGTGGCCTTTACCAGCAGTGATTCGAAGCGCGAAGAAGCCTTGCAGCTCGGGGCTCATCGCACGCTGAATTCGCGAGACAAGGGAGACCTTAACAAGGCGAATGGCAGCTTCGATTTTATCCTCAATACGACCAATGTGGCTCTGGACTGGAACACGTACATTGCGGCGCTCAAGCCTAAGGGCCGCCTGCACACCGTCGGAGCGGTTTTGGAGCCGATGGGCCTCGCGGCCTTCCCGATGATCTCGGGTCAAAAATCTGTCTCAGGTTCACCTCTGGGCAGCCCGGCCACGGTGGACACCATGCTAGAATTTTGCGCCCGTCACAGCATTGCGCCGACCACAGAGACTTTCCCTATGTCTCGCGCCAATGATGCACTGGAGCACCTGCGTTCTGGCAAAGCCCGCTACCGAATTGTGCTGGAAAATGATCTGAGTGCCTAACCAATTCTATTATTCGTCATGTCATCCCCTTCCCTCTTTAGCCCACTCACCCTCGGTGCCGTGGCAGTGCCCAATCGCATCTTCATGGCACCGCTGACCCGGTGCCGGGCCGACGTGAATCACGTGCCCACAGATCTGATGGTGGACTACTACACCCAGCGCGCCAGTGCAGGTCTCATCGTGGCAGAGGCCACCATGGTTATGGAGGGGAACTCCGCCTTTGCGGGACGTGAACCAGGCATCTACTCAGACGCGCAAATCGTTGCCTGGAGAAAGGTGACGGATGCGGTGCATGCGAAAGGGGGCCGCATCTTTCTCCAGCTCTGGCATGGAGGCCGAGCCTGCCATCCCTATTTCAACAATGGGGCCGTCCCCGTCTCCGCCAGCGCGATCCCCATTACCAATGATGAAGCTCACACGCCGGAAGGAAAGAAGCCTTATGCCACCCCGCGTGAACTGCGTGATGATGAGCTGCCGCAGATCGTCGAAGGATTCAAAAAAGCGGCTTTGAATGCCAAGGTGGCCGGCTTTGATGGCGTGGAAGTCCATGGAGCTAATGGCTATCTGCTGGATCAATTTCTGCGTGATGGCAGCAACCGTCGCAGTGGTGAGTACGGAGGCCCTTTGGAAAACCGGGCTCGCCTGCTTCTAGAAGTGGTGGATGCCGTCACTGATGTCTGGGGCGTGGGTTATGTGGGCGTGCGCATTTCACCACTGAATAGCTTCAACTCCATGGAAGACAGTGACCCCGCAGGTCTAACCGCTTATGTGGCTACACAACTGGACCAGCGTGGCATTGCCTACTTGCATCTCATGCGTGCCGATTTCTTCGGTGTGCAGCAGGGGGACATGGTCAGCATCGCGCGTGCCTGTTTTAAAGGGGCTTTGATCGGTAACATGGGCTATACGCCGGAAGAGGCCGCCCAAGCCGTGGAAGTAGGTACCCTTGAAGGCGTCGCGTTTGGTCATCATTACATCAGCAATCCAGATCTGGTCGAGTGCCTCCAGGCGGGCGTACCTCTGGTGGAGCCTGATGCCAGCACCTTCTACTCTCATGATGCGAAGGGATACACGGACTATCCAACCCGAACTGCGGCGTGATGGCTACCCAGCGCCCACCCGTCTCTGAGAAGGCTCTGCTCATTCTTTTAGCGACGGTCCAGTTTGCCCACATCATGGACTTCATGGTCATGATGCCTCTGGGCCCGCAGCTCATGCGGGAGCTAGACATCGGGCCAGAGCGGTTCAGCGGCATGGTCGCCGCTTATACTTTTGCAGCTGGCATCGTTGGTCTGCTAGCAGCGCCGTTTATGGATCGGTTTGATCGCCGTAAACTGCTGTTGTTTTGTTTTGCGGGGTTCATCATTGGCACCCTGGCTTGTGCCTTGGCGCATACCGCAGCAGCATTGACGCAAGCACGCATTATCTGTGGTGCTTTTGGCGGTGTTTCCGGGGCCTTGATCATGGCCATCGTGAGTGATGTGGTACCCCCTGAAAGACGTGCCGCTGGCATGGGCATCGTGATGACTGCATTCTCCGCCGCTGCGGCACTGGGCGTGCCTCTGGGGCTTTATCTGGCGCAGAAGTTTACCTGGGAAACACCCTTTTTTGTGATCGTGGGCATCGGCATCGTGACATGGCTGTCGTTGTGGTATTATTTGCCACCTATCCGTGACCACTTGAAAGTCAGCACCACACTGCGTGGCGAAGCTTTTTGGGCGCTGCTGCGCAATGCCAATGCTGGTTGGGCTTTGATGTTCATCTTCATGTTGGTGCTCGGGCACATGATCATGATCCCTCTGCTCTCTCCGTATCTGGTGCATAACTTGGGACTGCCCGAAGAGCATCTCTCGCTGGTTTATCTGATCGGTGGTTGCCTAACCATTTTTACTTCACCGTGGGTAGGACGTCTGGCGGATCGCCTGGGTCGCATTCAGGTGCTGGGCATCATGATCATTGTGGCAGCTGGCGTGGTGCTGACCATCACACATGCTCCTCATCTTCCTACCGTGGCTATCCTCAGTTTGAGCGGTCTGTTTTTTATCTTTGCCAGCGGTCGTTTTGTCCCTGCACAGGCCATCGGTTCTTTGGCCGTGCCTCAGTCTCAGCGCGGGGCCTTCATGAGCCTGAATGCCTGCGTGAGGGATCTGGGCGCGGGGGTAGCGGCTAGCCTTGCCGGCTTCATGGTCACCACGGCCCCTACCGGCGAGTTGGTTCATTACAACCGTATCGGTTACGTCGCTGTGGCGGCATCTGCTCTCAGTTATTGGATCGGTACTCGAGTGCGTACCCAGGACATTGTGGTTCCTTCCTCTATTGCTTCATGACTTCTCTTGAAACCATCCGTGATCTCTACCGCGCCATGCGTGAAAAGGACGATGCCGCAGTACATGCTCTTTGTGCTGAAGATATCGTTTGGCAGCAGAGCGCAGGTTTTCCAGGTGGCTCCACCTGGCATGGTCCTGCCTCGGTCATCGAAAATGTTTTCCGTGCCAATTCCCGTCGCTGGACAGGCTTTGCCTTCACGGAGGAGGAGATGATGGAGTTCGGCGATCGTGTGACTGTTCTAGGCCATTACTCCGGTACATCGCCTGCGACGGGCAAGTCCATGCGCGTGGCCGTGGCGCATGTGTATGATCTTAAAGAAGGTAAGGTGACACGCTTCCGCATGTATGCAGACACGCACCCTATGTGGCAGGCCATGACGGCGGATGCGTGAGATATTTCGCCAGATGCAGGTGGCTGGCGGCGTTCAAGAAGGACCTACCATGAAATTACGCCTTCTGCTGCCACTCGCCCTGTTATCCCTGCTCACCTCTGCCAGTGCTCAGGATGCCTTTGTCCCCCTCTTTGATGGTAAGACCCTGACTGGTTGGGAGCAGCACAGCGGCTCTGCCGAGTATCGTGTGGAAAATGGCGCGGTGGTAGGGAAGACGGTGCCCAATACGGGTAACTCTTTCCTCTGCACGGCCAAGAAGTACGGCGACTTCATCCTGGAACTGGAATTCAAAGTGGACCCCTCCATGAACTCCGGCATCCAGTTCCGCAGCAACTACTACACGAAGGAAACGGAAGTGGAGATCGCGGGGAAAAAGAAAAAGTTTCCAGCGGACCGCGTTCATGGTTATCAGTTTGAAATTGACCCCAGCGCACGTGCTTACACAGGCGGAATCTATGATGAAGGCCGGCGCGGCTGGCTGTTTGACCTGAAAAACAACGAAGCTGCACGCAAAGCCTTCAAACAAGGCGAGTGGAATAAGGCCCGCATTGAGTGCAAAGGCGACAGCATCAAAACCTTCATCAATGGAGTGCCAGCTGCGGATCTCAAAGACGACATGACCAAAGAAGGTGTGATCGCCCTCCAGGTGCATGGCGTGGGCAAAAAAACCGAAGCTATCGGCAAAGAAGTCATGTGGCGGAACATCCGCATTCAGGAACTAAAGTAAGCGGTAGTGGAAGTGATGCAGGCACTCTTGCCTGCAATCGAAGGGCGTTAGATTTCCGCCGCCTGTGCTATTCGTGCAGGCGGACAAGTTTTCGATCCTGCCCTTCCAGACAGGAGTGACCGCATCACTTTCACATCATCTTGCATCCAGCCGCCTGCATGTCTTTGATGGCGCGCTCCACATCACCAGGTTGGAGATTCACTCCACGGCAGGCATCGGTGATGAGGCTGACTTGAAAGCCTTCCGTCAGAGCATCTAGCACGGTGAACTTTACGCAGTAATCCGTGGCCACTCCTGCGACGTGCAATTCCGTGACACCCTGAGACTGGAGCCACTCACCCATGCCTGTGGAGGCACGATGACCATTGTCATGAAGGCCACTGTAACTATCAATCTGTGGGTTCATGCCTTTGGTAAACACCCTCTGAATGAGCCGGGTATCGAGGCCAGGGGCAAACAATGCACCTCCTGTGTTTTGCACACAGTGCGTGGGCCACAAGGTCTGGGGTAACCCGTCTAACGAAATTTGTTCAAAAACGTTCTTGCCGGGATGATTGTTGGCAAAGCTGCCGTGGTTCTCTGGGTGCCAATCTTGAGTGGCGACGACAAGGTCATACTTTGGCATCAGTTCACTGACCCTGGGGATGATCTGGTCACCCCCCGGCACAGCGAGTGAACCGCCAGGCATGAAGTCGTTTTGGATGTCGATGAGGAGAAGGGCTTTCATAAGGAATAAGGGCAAATGCTAGATTTGAGGAAGCTGCCAGTATCTTTCAGTGCGTCGGCTTTTACTGCCAAGTAGCTGACTGTGGCGGAGGTCTGTTTGTTTCAGTCGCTTCAGTGTACCGCAAAAGGCTTGAAACTGGGTGTCATAATAAAAAGCCGATGTTTGGCTTACCCAAGCTTCGTGATCCGTGGCTTGAATGAGCTGATTCGTAGCGAGCACTGATGACTGTTTTTGGAGAGGTTGGAGGAGCCATTTTTCGCAAAGTTTTCGTTCGGGTCCGGTCGGTAGGAACTGTTTCACATGTGGCAACTGGCGAAAGCTTTTTAACAGGAGTTGCACACAAATAGGGCCACCATCGAAACCTAATTCACGCAGGCGTAGCTCGGTGGCACCCACCGCATAGGCATAGGGGCGATCTTCATAAAAGGTCAGTCTCTGTGGCCCACGAAGCTGCCTAGCGGAATCATGTGTTAGGCGATGATCCACATGCGTGCCTACCCCGAGGGGTGCGTAGAGGTAGGTGGGGCGGATTTGGTTTAAACAATCGGTCAGAGAATGTGTCACTGCCTGCAAGGTGTGCGAATCTGCGTCATGCCAGCCAAAGATGATTTCACGAAAAGTTTGGTAACGAGGCATCCTGTCAGGAGCATCCAGATGACCCAGATGAATGGCTTCAACGCCTAACGAGTGAAGTGCTTTCCTATCCTCATCGCGTCTTTGAGGGTAATCCAGTGAGCCTTCGGTGAAAACCGTGGCCACCACCACCCGCGTGCCTTTGGCGACAAGTCGCTGAATCAGCGTGGCGCAGGAAAAGACTGCGTCATCCAGATGGGGGGAAATGAAAAGGGCCGTGCTCATGTCAGGTGATCAAGGCCGCACCTACGCCAAAGCCGAGGGTGAGAACTAAAGTGCGTCTTTGCACCAGAGGATCCAGCAAGGCCGAAGTCGCGGCCAATTCAGCATCGTTTAAAACAAGGAGCTGTGTTTGGCCGAACCCAGCCAGTACCAATGCCTCAGGAAGTAAGGAGGCATCACCTCCCATGCCGATGTAGGAGCTGCCTTCGGGTATGCCTAAATCGTCCAGACGGCTGGGTAGAGCGCAGACTAGACCATCAGGCCGTCGGCCCATGAGGTGGAGGAAACTTTGCAGTGCCTTCGCAATAAAATGCCGCAGCTCGGCACGCTGGTCAGCGACCGAGGTATCCAGCCTATCCTCCCTCAGGGGTAGTCGTGTCAGGTCACGAGGCCACGTCTGTTGATAGCCTGCTGCACTGATCTTGAGAGCACTCTGGCCTAAATCGAGAACCCATCCTGTGAGGCCCTGCTGGCCTAACAAAAAATGTCCACCTGCATCACCTGCAAAGTGTGAGGCTGTGCAAAGGTGGGTTCTTGACCAAGGGCCCTCTTGAAGACTTGCCAGCACGCTTTCGGCGCCGCCACCTGCTAGATAGAGTCCCTGAAAACCCCGCACGCACTCAGGCACCAAGCCTTCAGAACGCGTTGCTCCTTGGCCCTCCCAAACCTGCGTGAGGCTGTGTTTCAGGACACCACCAAAATCTGCCTGGGACATGTGATCCCACAAGATGCCCGTGCCGAGACACAGGTCCCAAAGTTCCAAAGGGAAGATACCGCTGGGACGCACTCGGATCATAGGGCTTTTTTGGTTTCAGTGACAGGGAGCCAAGTCTCCGGTGGCTGACCCGGCAAGGACTGAAAATAGAATTTTTCCAGTCTGTAACATAGATTGCAGCAGCCGAGTGCGAGCCGAAAAATGCGCCAGAGGAGGCGATCACGCCAGGGGGCGCGGCGTTCGGCTTCCCAGTCATAACCGCGCTGCTGATGCGCGGGGACGGATTCTGGAAAGAGGAGGTTTAGCCGCTCATGCTCTCTCCGCATGCGCAAATACATGCGATACATGCCGGTGAAAGTCTCAGGCGGCCGATAGCGAATCTCTGCGCTTGGGATTTCGCGAATGCCTTCAACTCCATAACGAAGGAGGATGTCCCGGCTTAACCAAATATCATCTACACGTAAGCCTGCGTGGAAGTCATAAAAGCGATCTCGGGGCAGTTGCAGCAGCCTAGGCTTTAGCTCCACCAAAGTGGGGGCCTGCCAATCGCGGATGGCGAAGAGTTTGCCATTGAAATAGCGGCGGGCTTTTTGGAAACCTTCCACGCGATTGTAGCAATACAAAGCGGCGGCCATGAGGCTAGACCGCTGAGGTGGCAGGGGGCGTTTGGTTGGGTAAGCCACTTGAAGCTGTGGATCGTCCAACATGGCCCGAGTGACCTCAAAAATGACGTTTTCACCCAAGAGGATATCGGCATCGGTGAAGATGACAAAAGGCCGCCTGTGGGCGATGGAGCGCTGGGCTTCGATGAGACCACCCTGAGCCTGGAGGATCTGCACGCGTGGGAAGTTTTTAACCACCGCTTCCGTGTTGTCGGTGCATTCATCCAGGATGGCCACGACTTCATAGGTGGCGATGTTTTTGCCCTGAGCATAGGCCACAGCAAGCAGCACAGAAGTGAGGGTGGCCGCGATGCAAGCCTCCTCATTCCGGGCGGTGATGCCGAGCGTGATGCATGGTTTCATAAGAGAGCCGTGATCAACTCTGCTGCTCGGTGCGCCCCGTCCACGGCGTAAGATTCGGCGACTCTTTTGACATGAGTTTGAATGCTTGGGTCATTCAGAAGTCGCTGCAGACTGTCCCGTGTTTCTGTGACAGTAGCGCTTTCAAGATTCAGCTCCAGACCTACACCCGAATGGCGAATGAAGTGCGCTTGATGAAACTGGTCATTGCAGACGGGAGAGATGAGTAGAGGCACGCCAAAGTGAAGAGCCTCCATGACACTGTTGGCCCCGCCATGGGTGATGAAGGCCTGAACGTGTGGCAGTAGCTTGAGCTGGGGCGCATAACGAAAGGCTAGTACGTGCGGAGGTAAATCAGCCAAAAGCGATGTGCCGAACAAATCATTCACCGAGAGGACCAACTGCACCCGCATGCCAGCCGTGGCCCGGATGACTTTGTGAAACAGCGAAGGTTGATGATAAATCTGGCTGCCGAATGACATGAAGATCTTTGGGCGATCAGTGGCGAGAAGCTCCCAAGGGAATTCAGTTTCATCTCCGCGCTGTGTAGGCGGTAGCGACGGTCCCACCATCTCTACTCCAGGCACGGACCTGCCAATGAAAGCAGGTGTGGTAAAGGCGATGGTGAGCTGGGGGGAAAGCATGTCGCAGCCACGGAACTCCATGTTCATGCCATAGGCGGCGAAGAGTGCTTGACGCGCTGGACTCAGGGCTTGGACGGTCTCCAGCAGATCGCTGGTGATGCGATCATTGAGAACAGGGTTGAGCGAGTTTGACAATGCTACCCAGGGAATGCCTGCATGATTCGCAGCAATCGCGGCTGGGTAGATCATGGGATCGGTCACGATAAGGTCCGGCTGAAAGTTCTGGATAGCAGCTTCCAGTGCAGGCAGTTGGGCGGGTGCTTCCTCCACCAGTAGCCGCTGGATCCACTCGCGTAACCAAGTGGGATCACGTACCTTTTCAGCGAAGAAAGCCCCACGATTGGCATCGGGTGGTGGCGCAGCAGGCACCTGCATTTCTAGGGCTTGAAGCCCTGCTGCGTGAAGCTGGGCGGAGATGTCATGGGCAGCATGAAAGCGCACCTCATGCCCCAGGCGCTGCAGCCACACGGCGGGGCCGATCATCGGATTGAGATGACCTTTCTCAGGGATGGTGAAAAAGAGGATGCGTTTCATGGTTCTCGCACGTGGTAGGCGGTGGCCCAATGGTGAAAACAAATGACTCGAAACAGCAGCGCGCGCTCCATTTCGGTGGGTGTGTAAGCTGGGTGGCAGAGC